>DVGA01000093.1 GCA_018712985.1 Candidatus Scatomorpha intestinavium | reverse complement strand
TCCTCCACCTCAAACCCCTCGGGCACCACGGGGAGCAGGGACTCGAGATACTCCTCCGTGAGCTCCGGCTGCGGGGCTGCGGATGGCGCCGGCGTTGCGTACCCGGCCTGCGGCCCGCCAAAGCTGAACAGGCTGCCGGTCCAGCGCGCGATCGACCCGAAGACGTCCACCCCGGCCGCCTGCGCCGCCACCATGCCGGAAAACAGGCAGACAACGAGCACCGCCGCGACAAGCCCGCCGCGGAAGAGCCTCCGCGAGGCGCGCCTGCTGCGGCCGCGCACGCCGCCCTCCCCGGATAGGCCGCCTATCCGGCGCAGGAAAGCCGCGTGCGACTCCTCCGCGGAGGGCGCGTAAGGCACCGGCGCTTTCCGGTCCAGGGCGTCAAGGTAAGCGCCGACGAGGACGCCGTTATAATTCTCTTCCGACATGGTCTCGCAGAGCGCTTCAAGGCCCTCTGTAAGCTCGGCCGTGGTCATGGCGTCCAGCCCCTCCGCGGCAGCTTCGCCGCGGCCGGTTTGCGGACAACCTTTTGAAGGATGATTCATGACAACCCCCTTTCCTCCCATACCTCTATATGTAATCAGGGCGGCATTTTGTTGCAGCCTTCGCAAAATTTCCCCTAAATTTTTTCGTTTTCCTCAAAATACTTCCTGCAGCGGGCCACCGCACGGCTGACGCGGCTGCGGCAGCCGGCCTCCGAGATGCCGAGCCTGCCGGATATTTCCCGATAGCTGAGCTGCTTTTCAAAGCGCCAGATGAGCAGCTGCTTGTCCTCTTCTGAGAGCTGGGCGGGCAATATGGACTCGAGCGGCGCGTCCGGCTCCCGCGAGGCGGGCTCGGGGACGCCGTCGAGCGGGACGTCGAGCCTGTACTCGCTTTTGCGCAGCTCGTTGAAAATCATATTCTTCAGCGCGACCATCAGATATCCCTCCTGATTGGGATGCGTCTCGAAGCGCTGCCTGTTAAAAAGGGCCAGGACGAAGGTATCCTGGACCAGGTCCTCGGCCTTTTCGCGGCTGCCGAGCATGCGGTAAGCGAGACGGAACATTTTGTCGTGGTGAGAAAGATATGCGGCGTCGAAGGGCTCATCGGCGCCGCTTTTCATACGCTTCACAGTGTTACTCAGCTCTTGGAGACGTCGAACTTCTCGAGAGTCCGGCAGAATTCCACGACAAGCTCGAGCTTGCTCGCGCCCATCTTGGAGACCAGCTCGTGCAGCCGCTGGTTCAGTATGGCTCCCCGGGCGCTGACGAGCGTGTCGCCGAGCAGGGTGTTGCAGTCGACGCCGAGGGCGTTGGCTATCGCCACGGTGGTCGCAAGGCTGAGCTTGGTGTGGGCGTTCTCGATGTGGCAGATGTGCTCGTCGGACACGTGGACGAGCTCTGCGAGCTGTTTCTGCGTGAGCCCACGCCGTTTGCGGTAGAAGCGGATATTGCGGCCGATTTCTTTGTAATCAAGTTCCATCGCTGAGTACATCCTCGGATAAAAATTAAGGCACAAGTGACCTTGTACATCAACTTATATAGTATATCCGCGGCCCGGAATTTTTAATGAACTACATAGCATTTAGTGACTTAATAGATACACTTTGCAAGTTTTTGCTACGTTATACGGCAATTTCTCCCCCTTTTTTGATAAATGTAAGGAAAAGCAGGGCGCGGAGACGTCTCCGCGCCCTGCTGCCGTGCCGCGGCACGAGCGCGGGAATTCTTCAGGCGGCGCTGTTGCCGGACAGGGTGTGGGTGAGTATGGCGAGGAAGCGCGACGTGCCAGGGGCGGCATTCAGCGGGGCGCGGGCCAGCTCCTCGAGGAGGGGCCGGCTGCGGCTCCATGCAACGCCGGAGACGGTGCGTATGTTGCGCTCCACGCAGCGCCAGGAGGTGCCGTAGCGCTTCGCCACCTCGGGATAGAGCCACTTGGTGACGAGCAGCAGCCGCTCGGGCTGCTGTATGGTGAGATACACGGCGTAGGAGGTGTGGAAAAAACCGGTGTAGGTCGCAGTCACGCCGAGGCGGTAAAGAAGGTCGTAGATCGCGGACAGTTCGCCTGCCGCCGGGGGCGCGAAATCATCCATTGTGTGTCAGCACGGCAGCCGCGCTCGGGGAGGGCGCAGCCATCCGACAGCATGTGAGTCCTTCCAACATGTATTTCCCTCCTACACATTAAGAATAAACGAAAAAGCGCCTCCGCGGTGACCGGCTTGTTGGTTTGATAAACCGAATTTCGGTGAACCCCCGCGGATGGACCGGAGGCGGGACCTTGATGGACGGCGGGCGTTCTTTGGCGGCGGTTTTTCACATTTGACTTGCGTTGGACGGAAAATTAAACTATACTATTAGCGTGCAAACGCAACGTGTATTTTCTATTTGGCTACAGATATTTTATTAAAGGAGGAAAACGGCGTGAGTCTTAACGAGGAAATTCTGAAGTTAGCTGACGAGTATGAACAGTACATCATCGATTGCCGCCGGAAGGTGCACACCCTTGCCGAGGTGGCGACCAAGGAGTTCAAAACCAAGGCCTTCATAATTGAAGAGGCGAAGAAGCTCGGCCTTCCGTATGAGGAGGTCCCCACGAACAGCGTGATCGTAAAGCTCGACACCGGCCGTCCCGGCATGGTCGTGGCGCTCAGGGCGGACATCGACGCGCTGCCGCTCGCCGAGGCCGACACCAATCTGGCCGGGCCGAGGACCTGCCACAGCGAGCAGCCGGACACCTGCCACGCCTGCGGGCACGACGCGCACACCGCCATGATGCTCGGCGCGATGAACATCCTCACGAGGATGAAAGACAGCTTCAACGGCACGGTCCTCTTCTGCTTCGAGGAGGGCGAGGAGATAAACAGCGGCGTCGCAGCGCTGATTGAGGCCCTGGAGAAGTACCATGTAGACCGCTGCTGGGCTATCCACGTCTATGCCGCCCTTGAGGAGGGCAAGATCAGCGTCGATCCGGGCGCGCGCATGGCCGGCATGGCAGTGCTGCACACCCGCTTCATCGGCAAGGCCGGCCACGGCTCCCGCCCCGACATGGCCATCAACCCGGTGTTTTGCGGCGCGAACTTCCTGAACAACCTTTGCGTTGCCTTCAGCAACCAGATAACCGCCGGCGAGACCGTCACCATGGGCGTCACCATGTTCCACGGCGGCGAGACCTATAACGTCATACCCGCCACGGCGGAGATCGAGGGCTCCTTCCGCTTCTTCAACGAGGCCGAGGGCGAGAAGGCCATGAAGATAGTCCGCCAGACCGCGGAGCACACTGCCGCCATCCACAACTGCCAGGCCGACCTCATCAGCTGCGAGGCGCCCTCCGGCCCGGGACACGGCGTTATCCCGTCCGTCAACGACGCGGAGTGCTCCGCCGCCGCCAAGCGCGCGCTGGAAGGCATCCTGCCGGAGGGCACCGTGGTGCCCTGCGAGCACTGGTTCGCCGGCGAGTGCTTCTGCTGGTGGCTGAAGAAATACCCCGGCGTGCTGGCCTTCCTCGGCATCAAGAACGAGGCGGAGGGCTATGGCGCCGCCCACCACAACGAGAAGTTCGACCTGAACGAGAAGGTGCTCAAGACCGGCGCGATCTCCACGGTCCGCTACGCCCTCGAGTGGCTCGCCTAACCAGGCTGCGCCTGGAGGCATAGCGCCGCGCCGGTGGCGCGGCGGGGGCTCCCGGGAGGGAGAGCACAACTGCAAAGCAATCAACAGCCGGGGTCACCGCCCCGGCTGTTGCCCTAACCGGACTGCGTCGGGGGCATAGCGCGCCCTTTGGGCGCCGGGCTGCGCCTGGAGGCATAGCGCCGCGCCGGCGGCGCGGCGGGGGGCTCCCGGGAGGGAGAGCACAACTGCAAAGCAATCAACAGCCGGGGTCACCGCCCCGGCTGTTGCCCTAACCGGACTGCGTCGGGGGCATAGCGC
>DVGA01000092.1 GCA_018712985.1 Candidatus Scatomorpha intestinavium | reverse complement strand
ATGAAGTATTGTTACCCGAGCCGGTGACGGTTTCTTGATTATCGCTTGCCGCCCCATCTGCCGCTGCGCCATAGTTGGCGTTCATCTCGGCAATCTGTGTGAAGACATCGCGCAAGCGCTCAGGCGTCCATTCGCCCTCGGCGGACTCGGTGACAATTTTGCGCATCTCCGTAGCGTCAAGGGCGTGGAAGGATTTCCCGTCATAGGAATAGTAATACGCTCCGAAGATGTTGATGCAGCAGAGCACCAGCGTGACAAGCAGCGCCGCGGCCATAAGTATCCACGTCGAGCGGGTCTTCAGCAGGCGCTTCATTTCCAGCTTATACATCGTCCTGCCTCCTCTCATCCTTGAAGAGCCAGAGGTAGAGGTCCTCCAGCCGCGGCTCAGCAAACTCGCTGCCGCGCAGGAGCGGAGCGTCGGCTACGTAGCGCACGAGGGTCTGTCCGCCGCCCTCGTTTTTCAGCGACACGACGCGCACCTCGCTCTCCACACGGCCGAGGAATGAATCCGGAACCAGCGCAGTGAACACCTTGCCCTCAACCGCGCGCAGAAGCTGCTCCGTCGTGCCCACGTCGATGAGTTTGCCGTCCTTCATGATGGCGTTTTCGGCGGCGATGTACTCGATGTCCGAGACGATGTGCGTCGAGATGAGCACTATCCTGTCACGGGCAAACTCGCTGAGCAGGTTGCGGAAGCGCACGCGCTCCCCGGGGTCGAGGCCGCTCGTCGGCTCGTCGAGTATGAGCACCTCCGGGTCGTTGAGCATGGCCTGCGCTATGCCGACGCGGCGCTGCGTGCCGCCGGAGAGCTTTTTGATTTTGTTCCGGTAAACCCGCGTGAGCGAGAGGATCTCGCACAGCTCCTCAATCTTTTCGCGCGCGAATTTCTTCTCCAGCCCCTTGAGCGCCGCCATATAGTCGAGGTAGTCGGCGACGGTGAACTCGGGGTAAAAGCCGAAGTGCTGCGGCAGATAGCCGAGCATATCGCGCCAGGCCTCGCCCATGGCGCGGGTGTCCGCGCCGTCGCAGAGCACGCGGCCCGAGGTGGGCGTGAGAATCCCCGCGAGCATGCGCATGAGCGTCGTCTTGCCCGCGCCGTTTGCGCCGATGAGGCCCCAGACGCCGCTGGTGAGCGCGAGGCTCACATCGTCCACGGCGGTCTTCTGGCCGAAGCGCTTTGTGAGGTTTTGTATTTCAACTTTCATAGCCTAACTCCTTTTCGAGCTTCTTCTCCGAGAGCATCGCGCGGCACTCAGCTCCGAGCGCGGCGAGCGCGGCGAGGCATATCATTGCGGCCACCGCCGGCGAGATGCGCAGCAGCCCCTTAGTGTAGTTCCCGGCGAGTATCCAGTACGCCGCGGCGAGCACGGCGCCCAGCGCGGCGGATACGGCTACCGCCGACTCCCCCGCGTGCTCCAGAACGGCGAGGCTCAGCGCGCAGGTGAGCAGGAAGGGCATCACGACGAGGACAAGCACCTCATACGCCGCGCCGCCGCTGAGCAGCGCGATCACGGAGACGCATACAGCGTCGCCCATGCCGACCGCGACGAGCCGCGCGAGCATAAGCCTCGGCGTGTTGAAGCGCGCGGCGGCCTCGACCTCGCGCATCCCGAAGCGCGAGGCGCGGTTGCAGAACGGCAGCAGCGTGAGCGCCGCCAGCTCGGCTGATATGCTCGCGCAGGCGGGGACAAGGTCCTCGTTCGGCGCCGCCGCGCTGAGCACGAGGCAGATGAATATGAGCAGGGCGCCCTGCAGCGCCCAGACGGGCAGCGCGGTAAACCGCATCTGCGAGAGCACGAGCGCCCGCCTGCCCGCCCGGCGCGGCCGCGGATGCGAGCAGTATTCCCTGCGGCAGAGGGAGAGCAGCTCCTCCGGCGCGGCCGCGTTCCCGCTCGCCGCCGTGCGGAGGGCGGATTTTAATTCAAGCGTCTTCATGCCATGCTCCTTTCACAGCAGTTTTCTGAGCGCCCTGAGCGCCGCGCGCTCGCGCGACTGCACGGTGCGCAGCGGCACATCCAGCACCTCCGACACCTCGCGCAGCTTTAGATCGTGAATGTACCTGAGCAGCACGACCTCCCGCTGGGCGTCCGGCAACGCGGCGAGGGCCGCGTCCAGGTCCTGCGCGAGTTCGGCGCGCTCAAAGCCTGGATCGGTGTACCCGCCCTCGGGGAGGGGATCGCCGGCGCGGTTTTTCCTGTAGCAGTCGGTGCAGGTGTTCGCGGCGATCTTATACAGCCACGCGCGGAATTTACCGCGCTGCATGTAGGCGCCGAGGTGGCGCACGGCCTTCAGGAAGGTCTCCTGCGCCGCGTCCTCGGCGCTCTGTTCATCGGGCGTGTGGCGGCGGCAGTAGCTCAGGATTTCGGGGTAATGCGCGCGCACGAGCTCGTCGAGCGCGGATAAATCCCCGCCCTCGAGCCGCTTAAATAACTCCTCGTCCGGCAACTGTCCTCACCTCCCACACTTATATAACGCTTCCGCGGGGCAAAATGATTATTTTTGCCCGCCCCGGGGCAAAGCAGCGGCAAACATATCATACCCTGGCGGGAGCCGCGCCGCAACGGCTTTCGTTTTTTCAAAAACCTCTCGACGGACGGGGGGCTTTTCTGTTATGCTGTAGGCATACACAGCCGCGATTCGGGAGGTGGGGCAGTGAACGTATTCGACATAATCGGCCCGGTGATGATAGGGCCGTCCAGCTCGCACACGGCCGGGGCTGTGCGGCTCGGGCGCATCGCGCTCAAGCTCCTCGGCGAGAGGGCCGTCCGGGCGGAAATAGGGCTCTCCGGCTCCTTCGCGGAGACCTACCGCGGCCACGGCACGGACAAGGCCCTCGTCGCCGGCATCATGGGGCTGCATTCGGACGACGACCGCATACGCCGCTCGCTCGAGCTGGCGGAGGAGACGGGCCTTTCCGTCACGATAAGCGAGACGCAGATACCCGGCGCGCACCCGAACACCGCGCGCATAGCGCTCACGGGCGCCTCCGGGGCCAGAATGGAACTGCAGGGCTCGAGCGTGGGCGGCGGCAATGTCCTCATAACCAGCATAAACGGCATGGCCGTTTCGTTTACCGGCCAGTACAATACAATACTCGTCCGCCACCTTGACAAGCCGGGCGCGATCGCCGCGGTTACGCAGTTCATGGCGGGCTCGGGCGTAAATATCGGCAACTTCCGCCTCTCGCGCGAGCGGCGCGGGGGCGAGGCGCTGATGACTATCGAGGTGGACGGGGACGTGTCCGATTCCCTGATGAGCGCCCTGCGCGGGCTGCCTCCCGTGCAGCAGGCGGTGCTCATCCGCGCGATGTGAGGTGGCAATATGCTGGAATACAGGTCGATTTCAGAACTGTGCGGCCGCGCAGAGGAGGAAAATCGCCGCATCTCCGAGCTTGTGCTCGCCGACCAGGCGGCGCAGCTCGAGCTGCCGGCGGAGGAGCTTTTCCGCCGCATGGAAAGGCGGATAGAGGTGATGGAGTCCGCCGTCGCGGCCGGGCTGGACCCGGAGCTGCGCTCCGCTTCCGGGCTTACGGGCGGCGACGCCGCCAAAATGTGGGCCTATGCCGCGGGAGGCGGCGTGTGCGGCGGCACGGTGTGCCGGGCAATAGCCCGCGCGATAGCCGTGAGCGAAAACAACGCCGCGATGGGCAGGGTGGTCGCCGCGCCCACGGCGGGCTCCTGCGGCATACTGCCGGGGACGGTCGTCTCCCTGCTCAGCGAGGGGCGCTGCTCGCGGGAGGCGGCGGTGATGAGCCTTTTCACCGCCGGGGCCTTCGGCATGGTGATAGCCGCGCGCGCCACGATTGCGGGCGCCGAGGGCGGCTGCCAGGCCGAGTGCGGCAGCGCGGCCGCGATGGCCGCGGCGGCGGTCGTGGAGCTAATGGGCGGCTCGCCCGGGCAGTGCGCCGACGCCTGCGCCATGGCGATAAAAAACCAGCTCGGCCTGGTCTGCGACCCGGTGGCCGGGCTGGTGGAGATACCCTGCATAAAGCGAAACGCCGCCGGGGTGACGACGGCCTTCTGCGCCGCGGAGATGGCCCTTGCCGGGATACGGAGCAAGATCCCGGCCGACGAATGCATCGACGCGATGCGCGCCGTGGGCGAGAGCATGCCCAGCGCCCTGCGCGAAACGGCGCGCGGGGGGCTCGCCGCCACGCCCACGGGCGAGAGGCTGCGCGAGCAGGTGTTCGGCGTGTCAAAATAGGCCGGGAGAACCGCTGAAAATACATCAAAGAGGCTATTGCTATTTGCCGCGCGGGGGAATATACTGTGCGTTGCGCCCTGGCGCGGGACCGGGGAGAGATATGCTTCTTTGAGGTGGTTGTGATGCACCGGGATATGACAATCGACATGTGCAGCGGGCCCCTGCTGGGCAAGCTGCTGCGCTTTTCCGTGCCGCTCATGCTGTCCGGCATATTGCAGCTTTTGTTCAACGCGGCGGACATCATCGTCGTGGGCCAGTTCACCGGCAGCCAGGCGATGGCGGCCGTGGGCTCCACCGGCTCGCTGAACAACCTTATAATAAACATATTCCTCGGGCTGAGCGCGGGCGGCAGCGTCGTCGTGGCGCAGTATTACGGCATGCGCGCGTGGAACGATGTGGGCGAGGTCGTACATACGGCGATACTCCTCGGCGCGGTTTCGGGCACGGAGCTGGTGTTCATCGGCTTTGTCCTCGCGCGGCCCGTACTCGCGCTGATGGGCACAACGGCGGACGTAATCGACCAGAGCGTGCTCTATATGCGCATAGTCTTCGCCGGGATGCCGGCGATGATGGTG
Organism: Candidatus Scatomorpha intestinavium; assembly: GCA_018712985.1. Classification (GTDB taxonomy): domain Bacteria; phylum Bacillota; class Clostridia; order Oscillospirales; family Oscillospiraceae; genus Scatomorpha; species Scatomorpha intestinavium. The sequence goes on along the minus strand of DVGA01000092.1, from coordinate 4,701 downwards.
TACGACTTCGGCGCGGGCATACTCCGCGCTGTGGGGGACACAAAGCGCCCACTGATCTACCTCTTCATCGGCGGCGTCGTGAACGTCGGCTTCAATCTGTTTTTTGTCATAGTGTGCAACCTCGGCGTGGCTGGCGTGGCCATCGGCACTGTGATGAGCCAGTGCATCGCCGCTGTGCTTACCATACGCTGCCTGCTGAAAACCGACGCGCCCTACGGCCTGCAGCTCCGCGAGCTGCGGATAGTGAAGGCCAAGCTGTTCCGCATACTGCATGTCGGCATCCCGACAGGGATTTCGGGCGCCATGTTCTCGATATCCAACGTGCTGATACAGTCGTCAATAAACTCCTTCGACTCCTCCATCATCGTGGCGGGCAACACGGCCTCGGGCAACATCGAGGGCTTTGTGTACAACGGCATGAACGCCTTTTATCAGGCGGCGCTGACCTTCACCGGGCAGAACACCGGCGCACACAAGCCCAAGCGAGTGCTCTCCATATTGCTCTGGTGCCTTCTGAGCGTCACCGTGATCGGCCTTGTGCTGGGAGGGATAGTAGTCATCTTCGGACACCAGCTCCTTGCCATATACAACCCGGATCCGGATGTAATCGCCTACGGCTTCGAGAGACTGCAGATAATTGCCCTTACTTACTTTCTCTGCGGCGTGATGGACGTTGTGACCGGCTCGATACGCGGCCTCGGCCCCTCGGTTACGCCAACCGTCATATCGCTCACCGGAATCTGCCTGCTGCGGATCGTGTGGATATACACGATCTTCGCCGTAAGGCACGACCTCTTTACACTGTATCTCTCCTATCCTGTCAGCTGGATAATCACCTTCGCGGCGAATATCGCCTGCTTCGCCTTCTTTTTCGTCCGCTGGCGCAAAAGGGTGGAGGCGGTCCCCAGCACCTGAAAAAACGCTAAAAAATCCCCCTGCCGGTCAGATGACCGGCAGGGGGATTTGTATTTTGATTTCAGGCGCCCGGCACATGCGGGAAAAGCGGCCGCATAACGCCGGATGAATTGCCGCCTGAGAAACTATAAAAACCGCCTCAAAACTGATGCGTTAAGCCGGCTTTCGGCTGGAGTGTAATTATAGGATTTCAGCTGCGACATATTCTCCTGCGTATGGAGCATATTGGATATTAAAAGTGCGTGCGCCTGACTTAGCATAGAAAGCTTTGGTTTGCGGCTTTGGCCTCGAACTCCCGCACCCCCTCCAGGTACTTATCCAGCCCGGCGAAGAGCGCGGCTTCGTCCATAGGCCCGGAGACGGGGACGGAGGGAGTCTTGAACGTCACGCGCCATTGCCAGCCGGCGGGGATGGGGCCGCTGTGGGTGAGAGCGTCGATGCGCTCGCATTGGGCGCGCAGGCCGTCGGGAATGTTGTGTGCGCTGAATGAGAGCTGTATGCGCACGCTCTCGCCGTCGCGGTTGACAGTCTCGCAGAAATAGTGGTTCGGCGTATTCCAGCCGCTGGGCGCCTCGGGAGTGTCGGGAAGAAGGGTGGACATTTGCTGGAGATATTAATCCGATGAACCGGGGGCAGGTGTGCCACCGTTATACAATTGCCGCATAGGCGGCCAGAAAAGAGCGGCTATCAGCAGCTGATAGAGAATTGGTATGCCGAGCAGCCAAACCGGCAGCAGAACTGGTAATGGGAAGGTGAAAACGAAAACCGTCTCAAGAAAGACTGCTGCAATCCCGCGAATTCCGCAGGCAAACGGAAGCATAAGGCTATTGCGCAGCTGAAACTTTAACGGCGCGTTGATGCGTGCGTACTGATAATAAAGACTCGTGTATAGCCCGACCGCAATGTAGCAGAACCATAAACTGAACAGTACCCCCCAGAACTGAAGGCCTGTTGAGAGGTTTATTATTAAAATCGCGGAAACTGCGCTCCATCCGGCAATGCAGCCGGTTACGCCGCCGCGCAGCCAGCCAGTCTTGAAAGAGGCAAGCATATCTTTCCACAAATAGACAACGTGCCCGTCAACAAACGTTGTAAGTACGGTGATGACTGAAGGGCAAACTGCTCCCACTATAAAACATGCCGGGCCGGCAAGAAAGGCGGCGGCGGCCGTGCTGGTTTCAATAAAGACAATAATAATTGCCGTGACCGGCAGGAGCGACAAGACCATAAGGAGGTTCAGCGCAAACAACTCGGGGAAGTGGCCGCTGATTATACCTAAAAAGCGTCTGATAGTCATGCGGTTAGTTCACACTCCACCGGGTTTCGCATTGGAGGGAAATATCGTAAATGCACTTTTTGCCGGAATAATTGTAGTTACAGTTTTGAACATGGCTTCCTCCTGATTTTTCGAGTGAATGTATACTTCTGCATTGCAGATTGGGGGAGAGGGCGAAGGCCCGCTCCCCCAAATTGAATTTATTTTTCCAGGAAACGCATAAGTATAGTCGCAACTTGAGCGCGCGTAGCCGTGCCAAGCGGGTTCAGGCTTCCATCATCCATTCCTGTAAGCAGCCCTTCTGCCACGGCCCAGGACGTGGATTCAGCCGCCCAGGAACTTACACTGGATGCATCGGGAAATGCCTCCAGGGAGGCGCGCCCATCAGATCCGCCGTAACGATACAGAATGGCGGCAAGCTGCTCTCTCGTGATGGGGCTGTCGGGGTCAAAATGAGTTCCATCTACACCGCTGACTATGCCTTCGGAGGCGGCCCAGCGTACGGCCTCTTCATACCAGCTGCCGGACTCCACGTCTTCAAAGGAAAGATCGTGATCTACATGTTTTTCCCCGTCGGCGCGCCACAACACAGTTACGAGCATGGCGCGGGTCAGGCTTTCATTCGGGGAGAACGCCATATCTCCGGTGCCGGCCATCAGGCCGTTGGCATAGACGTATTGGACCGCATCATAAAACCAGTCGCTGCGGGCTACGTCAATGAACGGCACGTCAACGTCTGTGGCCCGGGTGAAGAAAGCCTCAACTGTCACGCTTTCATTGGGCATCCTGAAGGTATACACTCCGTTGCCCTCATCTGTAACTCGCAGCTCGTCACCGCTGGAAGTGGTAACAGTTATTCCGCTGGCGATGTATCCATTTTCCGGTGTCAGCGTGACAGTGACAAGGCTGCCGGCGGTGTTGCGGATACTTGAAACATCGACGGTGCCGTTGCTGGTTTCCTCCACATTTATTGTATAACGCGGTGCGGAGGGAACATCAGGCCGGCTCTCCTTGAGCACGAAAGAGGCTTTTACGGTTACGTCGGATTCAGGCATAATGAACGAATAACTACCGTCGCCGAGCGGGGAAACAGGAACAGACGCGCCGTTGGAATCAACCACTGAAAGACTGTCAAGCTGATAGCCTCTGTAAGGCACAGCTTCCACAGTGACGCTGCTGCCCGCAGGAAGAGAGCGGCCGGAGACAGTTACCTGCCCGTTGGGGGCGGACTCTACGCTTACGGTGTAGTTGACGGTCGGCTCTGTCTCGGTTCTCACAGTGACGGTATATGTTTTCGTTTTCCCATTTTCAGCGGTTACGGTGTAAGTAACGGGAGAGGTGAAGTCCTGCTCAACGCCGGAGGCAGGGCTGACGGAAGCGCCTTCACTGACGAATATTTCGGGGGACAGCTTGGTGAGATAGGTGCCTGCAGGGAGAGTAAGAGTGATGGTGTCGGCCTCAATAACGCCGGGAATGCCATTTATGACAAACCGGGTTATATCGCGGGAAGCGCTGGGGAGCCCGTTATTTGCAATCAGCGTGGAGAGGGCTTCTTCATCAAGCGCATAATTGAAAATCATGACCTCATCCATGTTGCCATTTATCACGCGGGCATCGTTTCCACGGCTGCGCCCCACTGTCAGAATGTCAGGACCATTTACATTCCGGACAAAGTCGCTTGCTCCTTCCGCCGCCTTTTGGCCGTTGACATAGATATACTGGTTGACACCCTGCCTTACAACGGCTACATGCGTCCACTCATTTGGCTTGAGTATATCATCGGCAGTGGATATGGTGGTTTCCAAACCGTCGGAACCGACATTGAACTGAAGCTTGCTTTCATTTATGCGGCACCACCACTGAGGTATGCCGACCTGATTGCCGCCGTACCAGAACAGGATTTGCTGGCCGGATAGCTCTTTGGGATATACCCAGCCGGCTACGGTAAAGTCATCTGTAGCCAGAGTCATGCCGTTGGTCGGGCTTACCTGCATTACGGTATCGCCTGCGTCAACGTTGAAGGCAAAACTGCCGCCGCCAAATTTTGAGTTTTCATGGTCAATAGTTACTTTGTCCGACTCCGCATCGTTGCTGTATATGGTGCTGTCGGAAAAGTCAGAGTCGCCGGAGAGGTGCATGATCATGGTTTCGGCGGGAGCCTGTGGGAGCAGACGCAGCGTATAGGTTTTGCTCACCCCTCCATTGGTGACGGTGATTTCCAGCGGGGCATCCGAAAGATCGATCGTGTAGGAATACGTCGTCCCTTCCGTATAGGGCTCGCCGTTGATGGTGATTTCGGCTCCGGCGCTGTAAGCCGTTGCAGTAATGTCTACCTGGGAGCCCAATTCGGCATTGAGCACATACAGGGTCTGGTTCGGGTCGAAAACGAAAGGAGTATTTGTGCCTTCTACTGTAAGGCTGCCCAGCTTGGTCAGATTATCTGAGGTCAGGCAGTCATAGCTCAGACGTGCCAGGTTGCAGGTTGTTCCCGCGTTTACCTCATAAAGGAC
>DVGA01000091.1 GCA_018712985.1 Candidatus Scatomorpha intestinavium | reverse complement strand
CTGCGCGTCCCGGCCTCGGGGTCGTTGGGGTTGTTCTCTATCTCAATCTCCTCGCTCTGCCCCTCGGGGTAGTTCACGATGGTGAGCTTGAGCGGGCGCAGCACGGCCATCGCCCGCTGTGCGTGCTCGTTCAGGTCCTCGCGCAGGCAGTGCTCGAGCAGGGCGTATTCGGCGGTGGAGTTGACTTTGGCCACGCCCACGCGGCCGATGAAGTCGCGTATGGCCGCCGGGGTGTAGCCGCGGCGGCGCAGCCCGCAGAGCGTGGGCATGCGCGGGTCGTCCCAGCCGGAGACATAGCCCTCCTCCACAAGCTTGCGGAGCTTGCGTTTGCTCAGGACCGTGTGGTCGATGCCCAGGCGCGCGAACTCGATCTGGCGCGGCCTGTTGGGGACGGAGACATTGTTCACCACCCAGTCGTAGAGCGGCCTGTGGGCCTCGAACTCCAGCGAGCAGAGCGAGTGGGTGATGCCCTCCAGGGCGTCCTGGATGGGGTGGGCGAAGTCGTACATGGGATAGATGCACCACTTGTTGCCCTGGCGGTGGTGCTCAAAGTGGCGGATGCGGTAGATGACAGGGTCGCGCATGTTGAAGTTGCCGCTGGCGAGGTCGATCTTCGCGCGCAGGGTGTAGGTATTGTCGGGGAACTCGCCGGCCCTCATGCGGCGGAAGAGGTCGAGGCTCTCCTCCATGGGCCTGTCGCGCCAGGGGCTGCGGGCGGGGGTGTTCACGTCCCCGCGGTACTCCCTGAACTGCTCGGGCGTCAGCTCGCAGACATAGGCGAGGCCCTTTTTGATGAGCTCCTCGGCGTACTCGTAGGTCTGCTCGAAGTAGTCGCTGCCGTAGAAGAAGCGGTCGCCCCAGTCAAAACCCAGCCAGTGGATGTCCTCCTTTATGGAGTCCACGTATTCGGTGTCCTCCTTGGCGGGGTTGGTGTCGTCCATGCGCAGGTTGCAGCTGCCGCCGAAGCGCTCGGCGGTGCCGAAGTCGATGATGAGCGCCTTGCAGTGGCCGATGTGCAGATAGCCGTTGGGCTCGGGCGGGAAGCGGGTGTGTACCTGCTTGCCCTCGAAGCGCCCGCCGGGCGCGAGGTCCTCGGCTATGAACTGCTCGATAAAGTTGCGGGAAGTGTCGTCCATACTCTCACCCTTTTGATTTTAGTGATACCGACACATTATACATGATAATATCGTGGTTTACAACGGGGAAATGATATTATATAATCAATTACAGCGTTTCATTCAGAAGGAGGCACTGGCTTGGACGAGGTTTTTGACATACTGATAATAGGCTCGGGGCCCGCGGGCGTCTCCGCGGCGCTCACCGCGCGCCACCGCGGCAAGACGGCGCTTATAATAACCACGGCGCCGGAGGATTCCCCGCTCTACCGGGCCGAGCACGTCGACAACTACCCCGCAATGCCGGGCGCGACGGGCGCGGAGCTCGTCGAGGCCTTTGTGGCGCATGCGGAGCGCTCGGGCGTCAAGTTCGCGCGCGGCCGGGCCCTGGCCGTGGCCGACATGGGCGGCGTTTTCGGCGTGAGCGTGGGCAGCGGGTTTGTCCAGGGGCGCGCGGTCGTGCTCGCCTGCGGGCTGACGCGCGCGAAGCCCTATCCGGGCGAGGCGGAGCACCTCGGCCGCGGGGTGAGCTACTGCGCCACCTGCGACGGCATGCTCTACCGCGGCAAGCGCGTGGCCGTCATCGGCCTCTCGGCCGACGCGCCGGAGGAGGCGGAGTATCTCAGTAGCATAGGCTGCGAGGTGGAGTACTTCGACGCTAAGCGCGCGAAGCGCTATGAAATAAAGGGCGGGGAGCGCGTGGAAGCCCTGGTGGCCGACGGGGTTGAGTATCCCGCGGAGTGCGTCTTCATCCTCCGCAGCGGGCTCGCGCCGGATTCGCTCCTGCCGGGGCTCGGGCTGGAAAACGGGCACATCAAGGTTGGGCCGGACATGTCCACGAACATCCCGGGCGTCTTTGCCGCGGGGGACTGCACCGGCGCGCCGTATCAGGTGGCCAAGGCCGCCGGGGAGGGGAATATAGCCGCTCTCTCGGCGTCAAAATATATAGAGAACAAACGACAGGAGGAAAAATAAGATGGCTATAGAGCATCTGACCAAGGAGAATTTTGACGAAGTGACCGGCTCCGGCCGCTGCGTGGTGGACTTCTGGGCCACCTGGTGCGGTCCCTGCCGCATGCAGGCGCCCATCCTCGACGAGGTGGACATGGCGCTCGACGGCCGCGCGAAGGTCTGCAAGGTGGACGTCGACGAGCAGCCCGAGCTGGCGAGCCGTTTCGGCGTCATGAGCATACCGACGCTTATCTATTTCCAGGACGGCAAGGTCACCGGCAAGGCCGTGGGCGTGCAGTCGAGAGTCCAGGTGCTGGCCGCGCTCGGGGAGTGACGGGCGCGCGGCAAAACCCCCGGGAACCCTGAAAATGGGCTCCCGGGGGTTTTTATTTCCGTTTACGCGCGTTTGCTGCCCCGCGTGTCAGCCGCCGTGCCGGAACGTCTCGGCAACGCGGCGCACATAATCCGGCAGTGCGAGCTCGAACGCCACGCCGTCGCGCCTCGGCGTGCCCTGGCGGTAGGTGTATTCGATGCTGTCCGCCACGAGGGAGCTGGCGAGCTCGAGCGCCGTCCCCACCGGCGCGCCGCGGGTGAGCAGCGCGGCGAAGGCGGAAGCGAAGATGTCGCCCGTGCCATAGAACACGCCCCCGAGCTCCGGCCGCATTGCGGAATAGCGCCGCGCGCTCTCGCGCTCGAGCACCACGGTGCCTATCTCCCCGGCGCCGGTGTGCACGCCGGTGACGGCTATTATCCGCGGGCCGAGGGCAGAGAGCCCCTCGAAGATACGCTCGATATACTCCCCGCTGTGCGGCGCGGGGCGATACTCCTCGCCGGAGAGCAGCGCTGCCTCGGTTATGTTGGGAGTGATGACGTCCGCGCGCGCACACAACCGGCGGAAGGTGTCCCTCATGTCGTGGCCGAAGCCGGCGTAGTAGCTGCCGTTGTCAGCCATGGCCGGGTCGCAGACTATCAGCGTGTCCTCGCCGGCTATCAGGTCATAGACCTCCTCCAAAACGCGCTCCTGCGCCGTGGAGGCGAGATAGCCGGAATAGATCCCGTCGAATTTTATCCCAAGCGAGTGCCAGTGCCGCGCGATGGGCAGCATCTGGTCCGTCAGGTCCCGGCGCGTCCAGCCCGTGAACTCGCCCGTGTGCGTGCTCAGCAGGGCGGTGGGGATGCACGAGCATTCCACGCCCGTGGCCGAGACCACCGGCAGCGCAACGGTGAGCGAGCACTTGCCGAAGCCGGAGATGTCGTGAACGGCGGCTATTCTTTTGACTCTTTCCAAGCTTTCCATGGGCGCTATTTTACCACACATTCCGCGCCGGGGCAAGGCGCGCGGGGAACCTTTGGAGCAGTTGTACGTCCAAATGCTGTGACGGCGGCGCAATTTTGCCAATTTACTTGAAATCCGTTGGGAAATGCGTTATTATGTCAACGAAACCACAGCAACGGAGGTCCCAAACCATATGAAAAAGCGCAGCTTTTCCGGCAGGGTGCTTGCGTTATTGCTTGCGCTGCTCTGCGCCGCGCCGATGCTGCCGGCGCTGTCCACGGAGGCCCAGGCGGAGATAACCCAGTCGCAGATAGACGCCCTCGAGGCCGAACGGGACGAAATAAGGGCCCAGCGCGAGGAGATGCAGGCGGGCATCGACGAGCTCGAAGGGGAGCACGCCAGCCTGCTTGAGCAGAAATACGCCCTCGACGCACAGAACGAGCTCTACCGCCAGGAGCTGGAGCTGATAGATGAGCAGCTTTCGCTCTATACGCAGCTCGTGGCGCAGAAGGAGCGCGAAGTGCAGAGCGCTACCTCCGCCGAGACGGAACAGCTCGCCGCCTATAAGCGCCACGTCCGCGCGCTGGAGGAGGACGGCAACTATACATATCTCGCCATAATCTTCGGCTCGTCCAGCCTCGGCGAGCTGATAAGCAACCTCGACATGATAGGCGAGGTCATGGAGGCCGACCGGCGCATCTATGACCAGTACACCGCGGCGCGAGAACAGAGCGAAGAGGTGCAGGCCGAGTACACCGCCATGCTCGCCGCGCTCGAAGAGAAAAACGCTGAGTATGAGACCGAGCGCGCCGAGCTCGAAGAGCGCATAGACGAGGCCAACCAGCTCATCGTCCAGCTCGAGGAGGAGATACAGACAAATACAGAGCTCTATCTCGAGGTCGTGGCTCAGGAGGAGGCCCTCGAGGCGGACATACAGCAGATGATAGCCGACTTCGAGCGGCAGGAGGCCGCAAAGAACATCCAGAGCACCGGCACGTATATCTGGCCGCTGCCGGGCTACACGCCGGGCACGAGGACGTACGGCTACCGGATGCACCCGATCCTCGGCTACATGCGCTTCCATTCCGGGCAGGACATCGGCGCGCCGAGCGGCACGGAAATCCTTGCGGCGGACAGCGGAGTGGTAAGCTACTGCGGCTGGAACGGCGGCTATGGCAACTGCGTCATGATAAACCACGGCGGCGGGCGCGTCACGCTGTACGCGCACATGAGCGCGTATAACTGCAGCTACGGCCAGACGGTGACCCAGGGCGACGTTATTGGCTACGTTGGCTCGACGGGCATGTCCACCGGCCCGCACCTGCACTTCGAGGTGAGGATAAACGGCTCCACGGTGGACCCGATGCAGTATTTCAGCGTCGGGGGCTGATATCGGTTTTGTAAAAAGCGGCGGGCGCGTTGAGAGCCCGCCGCTTTTTGCCGCAGATCTGTGACATATAAAAAATTCTGCCACATCCCCCGTTTTCTGTTGACATCTCACCGGCAGGATGGTAAACTTAGCTGTAAAGGGTAAATTGAACGGCGTACGCCGTTCGCACTTCATCCCGAAAGATGAAGTGATAGCCTTTAAGTACCAATGGCGAAACTTTTCAGGATAGGAGAATGAGTATGAAAAGGCGGATTTTTGCGACGTTATTAGCGTTTTGTCTGATAGCGTCCCTGTGCGTCGTGGGCGCCGCGGCGGATGGCCCGGTGGCAACAGTCAACGGCGAGGAGTTTGACAATTTGCAAGCGGCGATTGATAATGCAAGCGATGGTGATGTAATAACCCTGCTTCAGAATGTGGATCTCGGAAACACAAATGTGGTATTCAACAAGTCAGGGTGCTCAATAGTGCTTGACTTGAATACATTCACACTCTCCAGGAGCACTGCTTCAGTAAGCGACAGTCGATACTATGGCGAGGTTATTCTTGTAACTGACGGTGAACTCACGCTGCGAAACGGAACGGTTGAAAACACTGTTACGACGAGTTGTGGAACTGGTGCAATCAGCGTCAGTGCAGATACTGATCCTAATACGGAGACTTCTAACACTAAAGCCATCCTAATCGTCGAATCTACCGCGACTGTCTTGGCAACTTCCTATACTGGAATTGGCGTGTTTGGAGATTTGGCGCAAGTTGACGTCTATGGTACTGTAGAGGGCAACTATTATGGTGTTGCCGGCAACGGCACTAATAGAACCGACCTCACTTACGGCGGCACAGTTATTAATGTGTATGACGGAGCAAATATAACACACACATGTGAAACTGACGGTGTTGGTATTTTTCAGTCTCAGTTGGGTATAACTAACATATACGGCGGAACAATCAGAGGTTTGGTTGGTGTGCAAGTCTCTGCTGGTACGATTAATATTAGCGGCGGCAATATAATTGCCGAAGGTGAAATTCCTTCTTCAGGCAATATAGCTACCCCTGATAATAACTATACGTATACATCTTCTGGCAACATTGTAGATGGTGCTGCTCTGTCCATAGTCAACAGATCGGGCGGATACGCTGGCTATATTAACGTCAATATTACGGGCGGCAATTTCTATAGCGAAAATGGGGATGCTGTGCTTGAGTACACTGCAAATGCAAATTGTGAGAAAGTAGACAGCATTTCTATTACAGGAGGCACTTTCAATGGTGCTAACAGTGACATCAATGTCCAGCTTAAGGACAGCAGCGTTGCTGAACCAGTTGTAGAAGGCGGCTCCTTTAGCGAATCCGTCGCGGCCTATGTCGCCGACGGGCTGGAATATGAGGCCAATTCTGACGGCGTTT
>DVGA01000009.1 GCA_018712985.1 Candidatus Scatomorpha intestinavium | reverse complement strand
CTCTACCGCTACGCGGTTTACAAGGGGTATGACGTGTCCATTGGCGAGGACACCAATATCCTCAGCTACGACGACTTCGCGGATTTGAGCGAATACGCCATCCCCGCCATGCAGTGGGCCTGCGGCGCGGGGGTAATCACCGGCGTGACCGACGCAACGCTCGTCCCGCAGGGCGAGGCCACAAGAGCGCAGGTGGCCGCCATGCTGATGCGGTTTGTTGAGGCGATAGGTTAAAAGTCAAGGCTCCCCGGAAAATTCGGGGAGCCTTTGTGTAAACTCGTGGGCAGTTTACCAAATAGCGATATTTGAGGTTCGGGAAACAGCAAACCTGCTAATGTGTGTCAAGCTCAAAAGAAGAAAAGTACAGGATAAGAAATAGGCATAAGCTATAGCAGATTCGCATACGGCTACCTTGTTGGGAACACGTCGAGTATCGCATTGGCAGAAGCCTCTTTGGAGCTGTAGTCCAAATGCGTGTAGATGTTTGCTGTTGTAGATATAGTGCTGTGCCCCAGCCACTCTTGAATATCCTTTAGACTTACGCCGTGAGCATAAAGCAAGCTTGCACATGAATGGCGCAAATCGTGAAAACGGATCCTTTTAAGGTCGCTTTTTGTCAGCAGCTTTGGAAAAGCCATTCTCCGCGCGCAAGTTCGGCTTCGCCCGCGGCGGCGGCATAGCCATGCGCGACAAGGCGCTCTTTGACCAAATGCGCGAGCTGGTGCCCATGTTCGAGGGCTTCCTCACCTACGGCGGCATGAGCGTCCGCGAGATGGAGGCCATCGCCGTCGGCCTGGAGGAGACGATGGACGAAGACGTCATCAGCCAGGGCCCCATCTTCATCGACTTCATGTGCAAGGAGCTCATGAAGCGCGGCGTGCCCGTCGTGACTCCCGCCGGCGGCCTCGGCTGCCACCTGAACGCGCGCGAATTCCTTCCGCACGTCGACGACCACGAGTACCCGGCCGGAGCGCTGGCCGCGGCGGTCTACCTCGCCGGCGGCGTGCGCGGCATGGAGCGCGGCACGCTCAGCGAACAGCGCGAGCCGGACGGCACCGAGCCCATCGCCGAGGTCGAGCTGCTCCGCCTCGCGATGCCCAGGCGCGTGTTCACCATGAGCCAGGTGCTCTACGCCGTCGACCGCATAACCTGGCTGCACGAAAACCGCGACCTCGTCGGCGGCCTGCGTTGGGTCGAGGAGGCGAGCTCGCTGCGATTCTTCTTCGGCAGGCTCGAGTCCACTAGTGATTGGCAGGAGAAGCTCGTCAAAAAGTTCCGCGACGACTTCGGCGACAGCCTTTAATATACGCTTTCACGTTCTCTCTTCTTTCCTCACAATACGCGAAGCCCCCGGAAACTTTTCCGGGGGCTTTGCCACGCCGACGCGCGGCGTATTAGATTTTAAAACATATCGCGCCGCCGTTCGCCGCGCAGCTCAAGAACTCACCTCCAAGCTTGCCATCTCCGCAAGCGCCGCCCGGTCGAGTACGTAGAGCCGCCGCTTTTTTATGTCAACTATGCCCTGGGCCTTCAGCTTCTCGCACACCCTCGCGACCTGCACGCGCGACGCGCCTATCGCCGAGGCCAGCTCCTGCTGCGAAAAGGGCAGGAAGCCAAAGCGCGCGTAGTCCTCGCTGAGCACATACAGCCCGATAAAATTCGCCAGCTTGTTGAGCACCGAGTTGCTGCTCTGCGACTCGGCGTCGAGGCACATGAGCTTGAGTACGTCGGAATAGTACAGCAGCACCGCGGCGGCGAAGTCGGCGCTCTCCGTCATGAGGCGCGACATGTCCGCGAGCGTGAGCGGCACCGCGCGCAGCGTGGTGAGCGCCGTTATGGTCACGGAGACGCCGGCGTCATGGCGCAGCGCGTCCATGCAGCAGATGGTGTTCTGCCGGAGGTAGCCGAGCGTGCGCTCATAGCCGTATACGTTCACCACGCTCGCGCGCGCCGCGCCCTCCAGGATAAAGTACACCTGCGGCGAGGGCGTGCCTCCGCGGCTGAGCTGCTGCCCCTTCCTGAAGCGCCGCCGCTCCGGCACCTCGCTCATGATCAGCCCGCGGTGCGCCTTCAGGTTATCGGTGAGCACAAATTCCGGCGCGGTGTTGATTTTATGTCCTTCCATGGCGGCCTCCAAAAAATTTTTTACTGTATCATACGATATCGTTTATTTATTGTCAATGGCCTTATACTGCACTTGGTGGTTAAAAATTAACCGCAGTCAATTCAAGTACAGCCAGCTAAGGAGGTAAAACCATGGCAAGCAAACTGTTTCCGCATGTCTTTACGCCGGGCCGCATAGGCACCCTGGAGCTCAAAAACCGCGTAATGAAGGCGCCGCAGTCGTCCGGCATGAGCAACAAGGACGGCACCGTATCCGAGCGCCTCATACGCTATTACCGCAACCAGGCCTCCGGCGGTGCGGGCATGATCATTGTCGAGTATGCCTATGTGGACGACATCGGCGCCAAGAGCGCGCACTGCCACCTCGGCATCTCGCAGAACGAGCACATCCCCGGCCTCACCTGGCTGGCTGAAAACATCAAGGAGTGCGGCGCCGCCGCCGGCATCCAGATCGAGCACTGCGGCCGCCAGAAGTTCCTGGGCACACAGCCCATGTGCGCGCCGAGCGCCATCCCCTGGCCGAAGTTATGGGATCAGTACGGCTTGCAGGCCGTGCCCCACGTGCTGACCATCGAGGAGATCCAGGACATAGTCCACGCCTTCGGCGACGCGGCCTGGCGCGCGAAGGTCGCCGGCTTCGACCTCGTCGAGATCCACGGCGCACACGGCTATCTGCTGACGAACTTCTTCTCCCCCACTACGAACCACCGCACCGACCTCTACGGCGGCACGCTTGAGAACCGCATGCGCATCTACATCGAGATAGCGCGCGACGTGCGCAAGAAGGTCGGCCCCGACTTCCCCGTCACCATCCGCCTGAGCGGCACGGACTACGAGCCCGACGGCTTCCCGATAGAGGACACGCTCGTGCTCGCCAAGGCGCTCGAGAACGAGGGCATCGACGCCTTCCACATCTCCGGCGGCGACCACCACACCATGATACACCAGACCTCCCCGATGGCTATGGACCATGGGCACAACGTCTGGGCGGCCGAGGCCATCAAGAAGGTCGTCTCCGTCCCGGTCATCGCCTCCGGCTCCATCAACACGCCGGAGCTCGCCGAGGAGGTCATCGCCTCCGGCAAGGGCGACTTCGTCGGGCTGGGGCGCCCGCTCTGGGCGGATCCCGAGTGGCCTAAGAAGGCCGAGGCCGACCACCCCGAGGACATCCGTCCCTGCATCCGCTGCAACGAGGGCTGCCTCGAGCGCACCTTCTACTGCTACAAGGCCGTCAGCTGCGCGCTCAACCCGCAGATCAGCCGCGAGGGCGAGCTGGAGATCACCCCCGCCGCGGTGAAAAAGAACATCGCCGTCGTGGGCGGCGGCCCCGCCGGCCTCGAGGCCGCGCGCGTCCTCTCCCTGCGCGGGCACTCCGTCACCGTCTTTGAGAAGGGCGAGCTCGGCGGGCAGCTCAACGAGGCCTCCGTCCCCGAGTTCAAGGCCGACATCCGCGGCCTGAAGGACTACCTCATCACCGCCGTGAACAAGCAGGGCGTCAACATCGTCCGCCGCGAGGCGACAGCCGACGACCTGAACGGCTACGACGCCGTCATCTGCGCCACGGGCAGCAAGCCCAAGGCCTGCCACCTGCCCGGCGCCGAGCACGCCGTGGACGCCGCCGACGTCCTCAACGGCAAGGTCAAGGTCGGCAACAAGGTCGTAATGCTCGGCGTCGGACTCGTAGGCAGCGAGACCGCGCTCTGGCTGGCCGAGAACGGCCACGACGTGACGCTCGTCGGCCGCGGCCCGCAGATAATGAAGGGCGTAGCCTCCACTGACGCCCTGGCCTACAGCGAGCGCATCGCCAAGGCCGGCATGACCGTCTGCACCAACACCACCCCGCTCGAGATAGTCGACGGCGGCGTGATGGTCAAATTCAAGGGCAAGGTCCGCAAGATCGAGGCCGATACCGTCGTCTACGCCTTCGGCGCCGCGGCGCAGCACGCGCTCTATGACGAGCTCAAGGGCTCCGGCAAGGAGGTCTACCTCGTCGGCGACGCGAAAGGCCCGGCGAAGATCATGGACGCCATCTACACCGCGTACAAGCTTTCCATCAAGCTTTAAACATCACCTCTCGAGAGCGCGTAAGCGCGGAAAAGCCCCGGGCGACCGGGGCTTTTTTCCGTGCGGGCGCGCAAAAAGCCCGGGCGGGCCGAATTTTCGGCCGCCCGGGCCAAATTTACGCTTTGGCGAAGTATTCGCGGGTGGTCTCCGCGTCACGAAGTATCTGCGCCTTCAGCTCGTCGACGCCGCTGAATTTGCGCTCGTCGCGGATGAAGTGGTGGAACTCGACGCGGACGGTGTGGTCGTAGAGGTCGCCCTCGAAGTCGAGGATGTAGCTCTCGACGCTCACGCGGTCGCTGCCCGAGACGGTCGGGCGCACTCCGACGTTCGTGACCGCCATGTGCTCCGCGCCGTTATCGAGGAACACCTTCGCGGCGTAGACGCCGTGGCGCGGGACGAGCACGCCCTCGGCGAAGCGCATATTGATGGTCGGAGTGCCGAGCTTGCCGCCGAGCTGGAAGCCGTAATGCACGGTGTCCACGAGGCAGTGCGGGTGGCCGAGCAGCCGGTTGGCCTCCTCCATGTCGCCATCGGCGATCAGCTTACGTAAGTATGTCCCTCGTCGGCGGCCAAAACTACGACGAAACAGCAGACCCGATATATCTGGAGGAGACCTACCCCATGCTCATCAGCCCAAGTGGCACAGAGCTGCTGATAGCCGAAGGTGAAAACGGCATATGCCTGCCGTTCATGTCCCAGAGCACAGCAGCCTGCACACTTACGCTGATCGAAGGATAATGTGCAA
>DVGA01000090.1 GCA_018712985.1 Candidatus Scatomorpha intestinavium | reverse complement strand
ACCATTGCTATTACTGGATTTCCACAGATCCTTTAATGACACTCGGACCACGTCGGAGCAAAGTCCGCTTTGCTCCGACGTCTTTTTATGCTTATGGCAAAAGAGACGTCATCCGCCCGATCCATTGCTCCTCCTCTCCAAACCGGACCCGCTGCGCTGGGATCCGGTTTTGTTTTTGAGCGGACGGCTGGTGCGGTGATACGCCAGATGGACTGGGCAGGGCCCGCTTTGCTCCGGCGTTTTTGTACGGGGATGGTGTTGCATTTTATGAAGGCCTGTGCTATAATCTTCCCGATAACAGGGGAGCTGGGTTTTCCCGGCTGAGACAGGGCTAATCGAGGCCCGGACCCTTTGAACCTGATGCGGGTAATGCCGACGCAGGAAGCCATAAGGGGCGCGCCGGCAGTTTTCCGGCGCGCCCCTTTTTGCCGGCGTCAGGAAATCTCATCCTGGAGGGACGGAAAATGAAAAGGACAGCCTTACGCAAACGCATCCTCATGATCTGCGAGGCGGCTATGATGCTCGCGCTCGCACTGGTGCTCAACCACTTCAAGCTCTGGGAAATGCCGCAGGGCGGCTCGGTGGACTTCGCAATGGTGCCCATATTCTTCTTCGCGCTGCGCTGGGGCGTGGGCTGGGGCCTGATAGAGGGCTTTATTTTCGGCACGCTGCAGATGTTCATCGACGGGGCCATAGCCTGGGGCTGGCAGAGCCTGCTGCTCGACTACCTGATTGCCTTTACGCCGCTCGGCGTCGCAGGGCTCTTCCGCGGCAGGGGCAAGGGCATATTCGTGGGCATAACGCTCGGCTGCGTGCTGCGCTTCATAGTGCACTTCATCAGCGGCGTCACCATCTATGCCATCACGATGCCCACCGAGTGCCTCGGCATGACGTTCGTGAACAAATGGACGTATTCGCTGGTGTACAACGGCAGCTATATGCTGCTCGACACGATAATCTGCATCGTGATCTTCGCGCTGCTCTATAAGCCGCTGGACAAGTACATCCAGGCGAGGGACATACTCGGAAAGTGAAATAAGCAAGGCAAAGCCGCCCATACGGGCGGCTTTTTGCTGCGCTGAGGGATTATCCAAGCGCGACGTCTAATATCATCATGAGCACGAACCCCGCGGCGGCGCCGATGGTGCCGATGTTCGAGTGCTCTCCGCTCTGCGCTTCCGGGATGAGCTCCTCCACCACGACGTAGACCATCGCGCCGGCGGCAAAGGCGAGTATGTAGGGCAGCGCCGGGGTGACGAGCCCGGTGAGGGCTATCGTCAGGAGGGCGCCGAGCGGCTCCACGACGCCGGAGCCCAGGCCCATCAGGAAGGCGCGGCCGCGGCCGGTCCCGCCGCCGGCGAGGGGCATGGAGATCACCGCCCCCTCCGGGATGTTCTGCAGCGCTATGCCGACGCTCAGGGCAAACGCCCCGGCGAGGGAGAGGCCGGCGTCGCCCTGTGAGGCGCCGGCGAACACAACGCCGACGGCCATGCCCTCCGGCAGGTTGTGCAGCGTTACCGCCAGCACGAGCATGGAGCTCCTGTCGAGGTTGACCGGGCAGCCCTCCGGCGAGTCGCAGTCGAGGTGCTGGTGGGGCACGACGGTGTCCAGCAGCAGGAGGAAGGCGATGCCTGCTATGAAGCCCACCGCGGCGGGCAGCCATGGGGTGACGCCCTGCTCCGCGGCCATGTCTATGGCGGGGATGAGCAGCGACCAGACGCTCGCGGCTATCATCACGCCGGAGGCGAAGCCGAGCAGGAGCTTCTGCACGCCGCTCTTCAGCTCCCCGCGCAGGAGAAAAACAAAGGAAGAGCCGAGCGCCGTCCCGGCGAGGGGGATAAGTATGCCGATGAGAGTGTTGAATGTCATGCGACCACCTCCGCGGCCATTTTACCACAGAGCGGCGCACGGCGCCACAGTCAGTTTGCGCAATCGCACGAAAGGCGGCTGGGCGGAGGTAAGCGCGCTCTTGCGAAAACGGGCGGGATAGTATATACTTTTACAGCGTAAAAAACGAAATGGGGTCGTTGCATGGACAAACGCTTGAAGCGGATACTGCCGCGGGTGCAGAAGCCCGCGAGGTACACGGGCGGGGAATACAACGAGATAATAAAGGACACTGCCGCGGTGAAGCTCCGCATGGCCTTCTGCTTCCCGGACATATACGAAATCGGCATGTCGAACCTCGGGATGCAGATACTCTACGGGGCGATAAACGCCGAGCCGGACATATGGTGCGAGCGCGTTTTCGCCCCCTGGGGCGACATGGCGGAGGAGATGCGCAATAAGGGAATACCGCTCTACGCGCTCGAGAGCGGGGACCCGCTGGGCGAATTCGACGCCATCGGCTTCTCGCTCGGCTATGAGATGGCCTACTGCACGGTGCTGGACATGCTGGACATGGCGGGCATCCCCGTCCGCAGCGAGGAGCGCACGGAGCTCGTGCCGCTCGTATTCGCGGGCGGGACAAGCTGCTGCAACCCGGAGCCGATGGCGCCGTTTTTCGATTTAATGGTGCTCGGCGAGGGCGAGGAAGTGGACATAGAGGTGCTGCGGCTGTTCCAGCGCGCGAGGGACCTCGGCTGGAGCAAGACAGGATTCCTGAGAGAGGCCGCGAAGATACCGGGCGTGTACGTCCCGAGCCTATATGAGCCGGAGTACAACCCGGACGGCACGCTCGCCGCGCTGAAATGCCTGGACGGCGCGCCGGAGAAGGTGACGAAGCGCATAGTCGCCGACCTCGATTCGGCCTTTTACCCCACAAAGCCCGTCGTGCCAAGCACGGAGATAGTCCACGACAGGGTGAACCTCGAGCTCTTCCGCGGCTGTGTCCGCGGCTGCCGCTTCTGCCAGGCGGGGTACGTCTACCGCCCGATAAGGGCGCGCAGCGCGGAAAAGATCGTCGAACTGGGGCGCGAGACGCTGAAAAATACGGGCAGCCAGGAGGCGACGCTGTTAAGCCTTTCGAGCAGCGACTACAGGCACCTGACCGCGGCCTGCGACGGGCTGCTGGACTGGTGCGAGCCGCGGAGCATAAGCCTCTCGCTGCCGAGCCTGCGCGCGGACAACTTTTCCATGGAGCTGATGAGCCGCCTGCAGAAGGTCCGCCGGGGAGGGCTGACCTTCGCGCCGGAGGCCGGCACGCAGCGCCTGCGCGACGTGATAAACAAGAACGTCACCGAGGAGGAGCTGCTGAACACCTGCCGCATAGCCTTTGAGGGCGGATGGAACGGCATAAAGCTCTATTTCATGCTCGGACTGCCAACCGAGACGGACGAGGACGTCCTCGGCATCGCCGATTTGGCGGCAAAGGTGCTGCATGTATGGCGAGAGAGCTCTCCGAACAAGCAGCGCGGAGTGCGCATAACCGTGTCCACAAGCTGCTTTGTGCCGAAGCCGCACAGCCCCTTCCAGTGGGAGGCGCAGGTGACGCGAAAGGAGTACCGCCGGCGCGTGGAGCTGCTGCGCGGAGCGATAACCGCGAAGAACGTGACCTACAACTGGCACGACGCGGACACGAGCCTGATCGAGGCTGCGCTCAGCCGCGGCGACCGGCGCGTGGGCGCGGCGATCGAGAATGCCTGGCGCCGCGGGGCGAGGTTGGAGGCCTGGAGCGACTATTTCGACTTCAATCGCTGGCTGGACGCCTTTGCCGAATGCGGGCTCGACCCGGAGTTCTACGCCGTGCGCGAGCGCTCGGAGGACGAGTGCCTGCCCTGGAGCCGGGTGAACATGGGCGTCCGTACGGAGCTGCTGCTGCGCGAGAGGCACAGGGCGTACGACGCCCGGCTTTCGCCGGACTGCCGCGCGGCCTGCTCCGCCTGCGGGGCGCAGGGCATGCTGCCGAAGGGGGTGAAGTGCGATGGATAAGCTGAGGCTGCGCTTTGAAAAGACCGGCAGGGCCGTTTATATATCGCACCTCGACCTCATGCGAGTGGTCCAGCGCGTGTTCCTGCGCGCGGGGGTGCCGCTGCGCTACTCAGAGGGCTTCAACCCGCACCCGCTCATCTCTATCTGCCTGCCGCTCTCCGTGGGCACGGCGAGCGTCTGCGAGCTGATGGACTTCCGCGTGGCGGCGGACGTGGACCTTGACGCGCTGCCGGACGCGCTGACCGCCGCGGCGCCGGGGGGGATACGCTTCCTCGAGTGCTACGAGCCGCGCAGGAAGGCCGCGGAGATAAAATGGCTGCGCATAGAGGGCGTTTTCGAGTATGACGGCGCGGACGCGTCTGAAATTCTGCCGAGGCTTGAGGAGTTCTTCTCCCGGGAGAGCATACCCGTCTCGCGCCGGACAAAGCGCGGCGAGGGCGTTATGGAGCTGGCGGGGAACGCGCGCGATTTCAGCTTCGTGCGGGCCGAGGGCGGCGTGAAGCTGAGCTGCACGGTGTCCGCCCAGGAGCCGACTGTGAACCCCGAGCTGCTTGTGAAGGCCCTTGAGCAGCTCGACTGCGCCCTGAAGCCGGATTTCGCCGGATTCACCCGGATCGAGACCCTCGACAGGGAATTTAAGCCTTTCAGGTAGGACTTGTAACTAAACTGTTGCTTTTTAGCTGCCATAATGATATAATTACTTATATTTATTCACTCGCGCCTCCGGGCAATAGGAGGAAAACCCATGTTCAAGCGTACACTTTGCCTCGCGCTCTGCGCGTGCCTGCTGCTCTCCTGCGCCGCATTTGCATCGTCCTCGGGCGGTGAGATGCACGCGAGCGAAGCGGCGATCCAGTTCATCAAGTCCTTCGAGGGCTTTTCACCCACCGTACACGGCGACACCACGGGCTGGGCAATCGGATACGGCACGCAGTGCGGCGAATTCGACTATCCCCTCGGCATAAGCGAGGAGGAGGGCGACGCGCTGATGCGCGCGGACATCGCGGAGATGGAGAGCGCGCTGAACGCCTCGCTCGGCTCCATGGGCATCACGCTCGAGCAGCACGAGTTCGACGCGCTGATAAGCTTTACATACAACCTCGGCATCGGCTGGCTGGGCTCGGACTATCAGATATACGCCATGCTCTCGAACGGGCACGGCGGCTACAGCGACGACGCCGTGGTGAACATCTTCGCGCGCTACTGCCACGTGGGCACGGAGATAAGCGAGGGGCTGCTGAACCGCCGCCTTGCGGAGGCGAAGCTGTTCCTCTACGGCGACTACCGCTTCGGCGGGACGCCGGAATATGAGTACCGCTACTCCACTACGGAGGACGGCGACTACCGCCTGCTCGAGCTCACGGGGAAGCTTTCCGCCTGCGAGTTCACCGACGTGGGCTATGAGTCCTGGTACTACAAATATATCGCCCCGCTGGCCTATTCCGGTATGATAGACGGGCGCGCCGCAGGCGTCTTCGCACCGGACAGCGCGATTACCAACGGCGAGGCGCTGAAGCTAATACTGCTCGCAGCCGGCTATGGCGAACAGGCGCCGACGGACTACCGCTGGGCCAGCGGCTACCTCGCCTTTGCGGTGGATTACGCGATAATCGGCCCGGACGAGGTGGTGGAGCTCGACCAGCCCGTGAGCCGGGCGCTGGTCGCCAAGATGGTCTGCCGCTCGCTCGGCATCGCGCCGACGGGGGCGAGCCCGTTCTATGACACGGACGACCCCTATGTCACCGCGCTGTATGAATACGGCCTTGTCGAGGGAAGCTATGACGGCGGCATACTCGTATACCGGCCGTACAGCAGCATAACACGCGCGGAGCTGGCTGCGATAGTCTGGCGCATGTACTGCATGTGAGGAGGAAGAAAAATGCAATCAGGGGCGCGACAGGTTATAGTCTCCGTGGCCTACGCCGTTATCGGCCTGGTGCTGATAATCCGCCCGGGGCTGACGGCAAGCGTTCTGTGCGGCGGGATAGGCGTCTGCGCGCTGATATTCGGCGCGGCGAGGCTGATAATGTATTTCACGCGCCGGGGGGAATACGGCGGCGGTGAGCTGGCAGTGGGCATAGCGCTCGCGGCGGTGGGATTGCTCTGCCTGGCGGCGCCGAGGCTCGTCATGAGCGTGCTCCCGCTGGTGCTCGGCGTCGTGCTTGTGATCGACGGCGCGGGGAAGTTCTCACGCGGCCTTGAGCTCAGAAAGCTCGGCTATACGCACTGGTACCTGACTCTGCTGCTCGCGCTCTGCCTGCTGATAGTCGGCCTGACGCTGGTGATAAACCCCTTCGGCATGGTGGAGACGGCCGTGACCTTCTTCGGGATCTGCCTGCTCCTGGACGGGGCGGCGGACATAGCTTTGCTGCTCTTCGGCGGGCGGTAAAGGAAAGGCCGGCCCGGAACGAGCGTTCCGGGCCGGCCTTTCGCCATGGGCGGAAAAATGAAGGCGGAGGTGCCGGATGAAGAAAAACCTGATGCAGCTCGTAACGTTTTTGCTCTGCGCCGTGCTGCTGATCCTGAACATCGCGCAGGCCCGCAGGATAAACAGCTTGCAGGACACTATAGAGTCCCGGCTGAAGGATATTCAAAACGAGGTGAATTACAGCGCGGACAACAGCGTGGCGCGCGTAGAGCACCTGCTTGACCAGGCGGGAAGGCAGGTGGAGGAGTACGGGCTCACCCCTCTCGGCGTGGACGGCGATTCAAACACACTCGAGGCGGAGGCGTATGCCGTGCTGGGTTCCTATTACGCCGGAACTGAGGTGACACTGCTGGCGGAGGCCGGGGGAACGGAGCTGAGAGTGCCGATGGAGAGCTCCGGGGACGGCCGGTTTACCGCTCAGCTGGCGCTGCCGCTTGAGGCCGACGCGGAGATAGGGCTGACGGTGCTGATATCCGGCGGCGGACTGGAGAGCCGCGAGAAACTCGGACGCTGGGGGGACATATCAATGCTGCTGCCGCTTCAGTACGGCGGAGTCGGCTGGAGCGGGCCCAGCTATGCAAACGGGCGGGCAGAGAGCAATTTCCACATCACGATAGAAGGCTTTGGCGGCGCAGCACCGGAAGTTAGTGAGGCGGCTTTTGCCGTTTACAGGAACGGGGAGGCGGTGCAGGAGTTCGGCGCGGTCGCCGACCCGCATTCGCCGCAGGATTCCAGGGCGTATTACACGGTGGACACAG
Organism: Candidatus Scatomorpha intestinavium; assembly: GCA_018712985.1. Lineage (GTDB taxonomy): Bacteria > Bacillota > Clostridia > Oscillospirales > Oscillospiraceae > Scatomorpha > Scatomorpha intestinavium. The sequence continues at coordinate 18,777 of DVGA01000090.1, read as the reverse complement.
AGCACAACTTCTGGAGCCTGGAATGCGAGCCTGGAGACGCCATTGAAATACGATTCACCTGCGTGGACGGCGATGGACTTGGATACGAATTCCTCATGCTGAGTTTCAATGCGGCAGAGGAGGAAAACGCAACGGCGGACGACCCTGCGGAGGACCCGGGCAGGCTGCTGCGGCTGTTTTGGAACGAATAAGGGCCGCCCCCGGGCCTTAAGGCCCGGGGGCGGAGCTTATTTCTTTTCTGCTTTCTTCTCTTCGCCGGCGTCCTGGCCCTTTTCCTCCTCGTACTGGCTGCGGAAGAACTCCTCGAAGTAGTCGCGGCGGCTCTTGTTGTCCGCGGAGGGGATGTTGGAGGCGATTTTGACGGTTTCGCGGCTCTGCACTTCCTCCTCCGTGAAGTAGCCGACGTCCGGCGCGGAGGGCTTTTTGCAACGCTGTGCGCGCGGCGCGGGAGTGCGCTCCGCCGGCTTTGAGGCGGGCCGCTCGGGAGGCTTCGCGGCGGGCTGCGGCTGCTGCTCCTGCTGCTTTGCGGCGCGGATTTCAGCTTCGGCAAGGCGTACGTCGCGCAGGTGGCGCTTGTGGCGGGAGCGGTAGCGGACCACGAGCAGTATGTACACGGCCGCAAGGGCGGCGAGCACGATTATCGCGATGATGACGGCGGGGCTGCTGAATGTCTCCGACAGGCGGCCCTTCATGTACTCCGAGCGGGCGAGCTCAACGGAGGTGCTCGCCACGAGCTCGCTGGAGCCGAGAACCTCCCCGTTCAGTGTGAGCGTCATTTCGCCGAGCACGGTGCCTGCGGATACCGGCGCAACGAGCGTTTCGCCGTCGCGCTCGGAGTATACGACAATGTCTCGCTCTATCGAGGCGAGGTCCGTGTCGTTGGCGACTACGGCGGTGACCGCCGAAGAGGGGCGGAGCGACACCCTGTCAACCCCCTGCCCGAGCTCGACGGGGACCTCCGCCACGAGCTCGGCGGAGCTGACTATCTCCTGGGAGCTGAAGTTGTTGAACACCCAGTTGTAGAGCGTTATGGAATCGGAAAAGCTCTGGTAGTCGTTGCCGCTGCCGTCGGCGCGGGGGACGGCCTCACAGCCGAGCACGACGGCCATGAGGCGTATGCCGTCCTTTTCGGCGGTGGAGATGAGGCAGTAGCCGGCGGCGTCCGTGTAGCCGGTCTTTACGCCGTGGGCGTATTCGTAGTAGTAGCTGTCGCCGAAGGGCGAGGAGGGGTTGATGAGCGCGTTGGTGTTGGAGAGGACGCGCTCGTCGTTCATGTTCGTGGCCGGGATAGTCCGGGTGACGGTATTGCAGATCGTGGTGAAAAGGCTGTGCTGAAGGGCCTCGGAGGTTATGAGCGCGAGGTCGGCGGCGGTGGTGTAGTGGTTTTCGTCCGGCAGGCCGTTCGTGTTCGCAAAGTGCGTGCCGGTGCAGCCGAGCTCGGCTGCTCGCTCGTTCATCAGCTCCACGAAGGCCTCGACCGAGCCGGAGACGTGCTCGGCGATGACGTTGCAGGCCTCGTTGGCCGATACGAGCATAGCGCCGTACAGCAGGTCGCTGAATGTGAGCACCTCGCCGGCTACGATGCCCGCGGTGCTCCCGTCCTCGGCGAGGTTCTGCATGGATGTCTCCGTGGCGGTGACCTGGTCGTCCTCGGAGACCTCGCCGCGCTCGATCGCCTCGACGGCGAGGAGGACGGTCATGATTTTGGTCAGCGAGGCGGGGTAAGCCCGCTCGTCTGCGTTCAGGGAATAGTACACGCGGCCGGTTTCCGGGTCCGCCAGGACGGCGGCGCGCGCGTTTATTGCGGGATCGTCCAGCGCCGCGGCCGCGGGCGCGAGGCAGGCGGCGAGCAGGCAGACAATCAAAACTGATGGCAGCAACTTGAATTTTCTCATATCAATCTCCGCAACTGTGTGTTATTATATATCTGTGTATCGGACGGCACGGAGGGCCCAAACGTTCCTGCCGGCGTGTTATTATCCAGTTGATTATACCGTTCCGGGCGGCGAAAAGCAACAGCAAATTCTGCTTGAACTGGGGGCGAGGGTGTGAAAAGGGTCCGGATAAGCGACGTTTTGTGCCTGCTCTGCGCGGCTGTTTTCGCCTTTGCCTGCCTGCAATACCGCGCGGCGGAGGCCGCGGAGGGGCCGGGCATCTACACGGAGCGGCAGCGCGCGGAGTACCACGTCCAGCTCATGGAGGAGGAGACGGACGGCGGGAAGATAGACATTAACTCCGCCTCGGCGGAGACGCTGACGCTCCTGCCGGGCATCGGCGAGGTGCGTGCCGAGGCGATAATAAGCTACCGCGAGGCACACGGGGGCTTCAAAAGCGTGGACGAGCTGCTGGAGATCGACGGGATCGGCCCCGCCATACTCGAGGGGCTTGAGGAATATATCACAGCGGAGGAAATGAAATGAAAATACTCGTCGTGGACGATGAAAAGCTGCTTGTAAAGGGCATAAAGTTCAACCTTGAAAACGAGGGCTACCAGGTGGAGTGCTGCTACGACGGCGAGAGCGCCGTTCAGCTCGCCCGGGCGGGGGGCTACGGGCTGATCATCCTCGACCGGATGATGCCAGGGCTGGACGGGCTGGAGGCCTGCCAGCAGATACGCGAATTTTCCACCGTGCCGATAATCATGCTCACGGCGAGGAGCGAGGATTCGGACAAGCTGCTCGGCTTTGAGTCCGGCGCGGACGACTATATCACAAAGCCCTTCAACATCCTCGAGCTGAAGGCGCGCATCCGCGCGCTGCTGCGCCGGGCGTCCATGCCGGCGGTGGGCGAGGACGGGGCGGAATCCGTGCTGCGCCGGGAGCACATCGAGCTCGACCCGGTGAAGCGCAGCGTGAAGAAGGACGGCGCGGGAGTCGAGCTCACGGCCAAGGAATTCGACCTTCTCGAGCTCTTCATGCGCAACCCGGGCAGGGTGTACAGCAGGGACAACCTGCTCGACCTCATCTGGGGCTACGACTATCAGGGCGACGCGCGCACGGTGGACGTGCACGTCCGACGCCTGCGGGAAAAGGTGGAGCGCAACAGCGCCTCGCCGGAGCTGATAATCACAAAATGGGGGGTCGGCTACTACTTTGCGGAATAGCGCCGTGGGAGAAAAAAAGCGCCGGAAGCTGACTCAGCGCGTGCAGTTCAAGTTCATGCTGGCCTTCTTCACGCTCATTGTGGCGCTGCTCGCGGTGATGGATACCTATCCTATCATCGCCTCGCGCGATCTGGTCTTTTCGGAAAAGCAGAGCAGCCTGACCGGGCAGACGGCGGTGATTGCCGCCTCGCTCTCCTCGCTGGATACGCTCACGAGCGACAGCGTGGGGCAGGTGATGTCCCTGCTCGACGTCGCGGGGCTCGAGCGCATCGTGGTGACGGACGCCTCGGCGAGGACGGTGTATGACAGCGCCTCAACCTCGGAGGTGGGGAAATACGCCCTGCTCTCCGAAATTTCGCTCGCGCTCGAGGGCGAGAGCGTGTTCTGGTCGCGCTTCGGGGACGGGGTCTTCACCTCCCGCGCCGCGCTGCCGGTGTACTCCGGCGCGGGGCTCTCCGGGGCCGTCTACATCTGCGAGCTTGACACGGCGCAGGCGGAGCTGATACTCTCTGTGCAGAGCCGGCTGTGGATGATATCCCTCGTCTGCCTGATGGCGGCAATGGCGCTCACTGTGGTGTTCTCCCGCGCGCTGACGGCGAGGATAACCCGCCTTGCCCAGGCGATGCGCGTGGTGCGCGGCGGCGACTATGAGCACCGGATAAAGCCCGAGGGCAACGACGAGCTCACCGAGCTCTCCGAGGAATTCAACGACATGACCGAGCGGCTGCAGGCCACGGAGGCCGAGCGGAGGAGATTCGTCTCGGACGCTTCGCACGAGCTGAAGACCCCGCTCGCGGCCATAAGGCTGCTGGCGGACAGCATCATACAGAGCTCAGACATGGACGAGGCGACGATGCGCGAATTCGTAGCCGATATCGGCTCCGAGGCGGAGCGGCTGCAGCGCACCTCGGAAAAGCTGCTCGACCTTTCCCGCCGGGACGCGGGCGCGCCGCGGGACATAGAGCGCGTGGACCTCGGCGAGGCGGCGGCTGCCACCTCGCGGCTGATAGAGCCGCTGGCGGCGGATATGTCCGTCTCCGTGAGCTGCGAGGCGGAGGAGGGCTGCTTTGTCCTCGCCTCGGAGGATGAGCTCTACCGCATAGTGTTCAACCTGGCCGAAAACGCCGTGAAGTACAACGTCGAGGGCGGCGAGGTGAAGATAAGCGCGGCTCGCCGCGGCGCGAGGGTGGTGCTCGCCGTGGAGGACACGGGCATAGGCATACCGGAGGAGGACATGCCGCACATTTTTGAGCGCTTCTACCGCGTGGACAAGGCCCGCTCACGCGAAAAGGGCGGCAGCGGCCTCGGCCTTTCGATAGTGCACGACGCCGTAGTGTCCCTCGGCGGGGAGATCGACGTGGCCGCAAGGCCGGAGCGCGGCACGCGCTTCACGGTTTCGTTCCCGGCCGCGCCGGAGGAGGAAGGAGGCGGCAGCGTATGAAAAAATGCGCCCTGCTATTGCTCGCGCTTGCCCTGCTGTGCGCTTCGGGCTGCGGGCAGGGCGTTGGGGAGTACCCCGTTTACCGCGTGGTGGACAGCGCGTACCGCGACAGCGGGGAGCTGCTCCGGGCGGAGACGCTCATAGTTAGCACGGAGGACGGGCCGGAGCTGATTGACGCGCTGATAGCGGCGCTGAATTCACCGCCGGGCGACGCCGTGCTGAGCAACCCGCTGCCGGAAGGGGCCGAAATCCTCTCGTACAGCCTTGAGGGCGGGCTGCTGACCGTGGAGGCAGGGGAGGCCTACGCGGAGCTGGAGGGGCTTGAAAAGACGCTCTGCGACTGCTGCATAGCGCTCACGCTCTGCTCCGTGGAGGGGGTTGATGCCGTGGCCGTGGATTCGCTCGGCCGTACGGTGACCGGCGCCCTCTCGGCGGACGATATAATGCTTTACGACACCGCCTCACAGGGCGGGACGCAATAAAAAGAAGACAATCGGAGGTAACAGGAAATGGCCAATCTGAAGAAACTGCAGTCTGCCGTCGCGGGGGCGGAATTCGACGCCCTGCTGCTGATGGACGACAAGAACATCTACTACGCTACGGATTTCATGCCGCAGGACAGCGCCGCGCTGATAACGGCGGACAGGGCGTTCGTCATAACCGACTCACGCTATATAGAGGCGGCGGAGAAGGAGTGCGCCGCGGGCGTGGAGTGCGTCCTCACCACGCGGGAGAAGCCGCTGCTCGCAACGCTCTCGGAAATCACCGGCAAGCTGGGCGTGAAGAGCCTCGGCGCGGAGGAGGAGTACCTCAGCTACGGGCTCTACAGGCGCGTTGAGGAGAAGCTGGGGATAAGCCTCGCGCCCGCGCAGGGCGTGGTCACCGCCCTCCGGCAGCGTAAGACGGCCGAGGAGCTCGAAAACCTCATCGCCGCGCAGCGCATAGCCGAAAAGGCGCTCGAGGAGGTCCTGCCGCTCATCAAGCCCGGCGTGAGCGAGCGCGCCATAGCCGCGGAGCTGACATACAGGATGCTGCTCCACGGCGGCGAGGGGAACTCCTTCGACCCCATAGTGGTCGCGGGCGCGAAGGGCAGCATGCCGCACGGCGTGCCCGGCGACGAGCTGATACGCGAGGGAGACTTTGTGACGATGGACTTCGGCTGCATCAAGCGCGGCTACTGCTCCGACATGACCCGGACCGTGGCCGTCGGCAGCGTGACGGACGAGATGAAAAACGTCTATGACACCGTGCTCCGCGCTCAGCTCGCCGGCATCGCCGCGGCGAAGCCCGGCGTCCCCGGTTCGGACATACACAACGCCGCCGCCTCCGTCATCGCGGAGGCGGGCTACGGGGAGTATTTCGGCCACGGCTTCGGCCACGGCGTGGGGCTGTACATCCACGAGTCGCCGAGCGCAAACCCCTCCAACACCGGGCCGATGCCCGAGGGCGCCGTCATCTCCGCCGAGCCGGGCATCTATCTGCCCGGGCGCTTCGGCGTGAGGATAGAGGACGTGCTCTACCTCACCGGGGACGGCAACGTGGACATCACGAAGGCGCCGAAGGAACTCATAATTTTAGGTTAAGCCATATTGACAGCGCGCAAAAGAGTGATACAATAGCTGTTGCTGATAATTCAACGATTATTTAATTGAAACACCGGGAGGCAGCGATTATGTTAGACCTGCTCAGGCGCGAGGGCGTGGACGGCGCCATAATTTCCGCCATTGAAAAGTTCCGCTCGGAGCATCCGGTGCCGGCCGGGGCGGAGAACCGGCTGGCGGAGAACCCGAGGTTCGAGTACTACGGCCGGGAGATCTGGGAACAGGCGGCGACCGCCCTGCTCTGCGGGGAGAACCTGCTGCTTGTGGGCCCGAAGGCCACGGGCAAGAACGTCCTCGCCGAAAACCTGGCCGCCGCCTTCGGGCGGCCGAGCTGGGACGTGAGCTTCTACATAAACACTGACGCCGCCTCCCTGATAGGGACGGACACGTTCACCGGCGGGGAAGTGACCTTCCGCCAGGGGCCGATAACCAAGTGTGCGCTGCTGGGCGGATTCGGCATACTCGACGAGATAAACATGGCCAAAAACGAGTCCCTCGCCGTCCTGCACGCCACGCTGGACTTCCGCCGGGTGATAGACGTGCCCGGCTACGACCGGATAACCATGGACAGTGCGACGCGCTTCATCGCAACGATGAACTACGGCTACGCCGGGACGAGGGAGCTGAACGAGGCGCTGGTCAGCCGGTTCGTCGTGATCGAAATGCCGGCCATTTCCCCGGAAAACCTGAAAAAGCTGCTCCGCCGGGAGCACCCCTCGCTGAAGGAGGAGTGGGCGGAGCAGTTCGCGGGGCTGTTCGAGGATCTGCAGAAAAAGTGCGACAGCGCGGAGATCTCCACAAAGGCGCTCGACCTGCGCGGCCTTATGAGCGCGGTGGGCCTGATGGACCGCGGGCTGAAGGCCGTGGACGCGCTGCGCATGGGCATAGTGAACAAGGCCTTCGACCCCTTCGAGCGGAAGCTGGTCGAGGACGTGATCACCTCGCGCATCCCGGCCGACCTCGGCCGCGGCGGGCTCTTCGACTGATATGCTCAGCGAACGGGAAGCCGAGCGCGAGGAGCGCCGGGCGACGAACCTTATCTGGAACGCCGCCGGGGACTATTCCCTGCATCCGGGCGCAAGGGCCTATGATGCCGGGGGATACGCCGACGTGTATATGAACAGCATTGTCGGCGCGGTTTATAAATACTACGATTTCGACGTCATACAGAAGCTGCTCGACGGGATGGAGAACGCGCCCCACGGCGAGACGTATCAGGACCTGTTCTGGACGGGCCTGGAAAACTGCGCCTATCTGCGCGCGGCGGAGGACCGGCCCGCGCTCCGGCTGCTCCGGCTGGGCTACGCGAGGGGGATACTCAGACAGGCGGAGGGGAAAAACGCGATGGATTTCTCCCTGCCGGACAGGATAAAGTTAGAGCACTACAGCCGTGCCCTCGGCGAGGGGCACAGGCTCATCGCCCGCGAGGAGCGGCTGCTCTCACAGCTTGAATTCCCGCCGGAGCTCACGAGCGCAGAGATAGTCGAGCGGATGCGGGCGATACTGGCCGAATACTTCGGAGTGACGGGCGGGATGCTCCGCCGGGAGAGCCGCGGGAAGCTGCCGCAGTTCATGTCCGGGTTCGGCTTCCGCCGGCCGGGGCTCGGCGCGCGCGTGCGTACGGGGGACATGAAAAAGGCCGGAAGCCGGGACAGGCGGGGCGCGATAGGGCGCCTGACCGGCGAAAAGAGCCCCGAGCAGCTCCGCGAGTACGTCGCCGACTGCTTCGGAGTGTCCATATACGGCCGGGGGGACCTCGAGGCAATAGAGGACCGGCTCTGCCGCGACAAGCACGCCGGATGCATGCTGCATTTTACCCGCGGCGAGGAAAAGCCGGGCAGGCTGCGCGACGGCGAGGCGCTGATGCAGCGCCGCATCTCAAAGCGGCAGACGGAGCTCAACCGCAAATACTACATGGACGGCCTGACCGCGCACCGCCTGGCCATAATTCGCCTGACGGAAAAGGTGCGCAACTGCATACTCGTCCACCTGGACGACGCGATGCTGAAATCCCGCGCGGGACAGCTTGACGCGCGCGCCGTGTGGCGGGCCGTATATCTGAACGACGGCCGCATATTCGAAAAGCACGAGCGCACGACGGACACGGAGCTCTCCGTGGACGTGCTGCTGGACGCCTCGGCGTCACAGCTCCAGCGACAGGAGAGCGTGGCGGCGCAGGCGTACATCCTCTCCGAGAGCCTGACGCGCTGCGGATTGCCGGTGAGGGTCTTCTCCTTCTGCACGGTGGGGGACTGCACCGTTGTGCGGATTTACCGCGACTACGGCGAGAGCCGCGGCAGCGAGGCGGTGTTCGGCTATTCCGCGGCCGGCTTCAACCGGGACGGGCTCGCCATCCGCGCGGCGAACTACATGCTCAGCGATACGCCGTATGAGCACCGGGTGCTCATCACCCTCTCGGACTGCAGCCCGAACGACGTGAAGCGCATAACCGGCCCGGACGGGCGCAAAAGCGGCTACGAGGGCCGTGCAGGCGTTGAGGATTCGGCGATGGAGGTCGAAAAGCTGCGGCGCATGGGCGTGCGCGTGATGTGCGTTTTCACGGGCGAGGAGAGCGAGCTGCCGAACGCCCGGCGCATCTACGGGCGCGAGCTGGTGAGGATAAGGCACATCAGCCAGTTTGCCGACGCCGTCGGCACCGTGCTCACCGGGCTGATCGGCTCGATGTGAGGGCCGCGACGGCGAAGAAATGTAAAAAACCCCCGCGTCCATGCGACGCGGGGTTTTTTGGAGATGCTCAAGCTCTCCTGGCGATCAGTCGAACACGGACTCGCTCCTGACGTGCAGGACCTGGCCGGTGACGGCGTCGATGGCGTATTCGTACTCCATGGCGTTATATACGAAGCTCACGTCGTAATACTTGAACCCGTCCTCGTTTTCGTAGTCGCTCTCCAGCCCGGTGACCTGGGCGGCGGTGAGCCCGGCGTCATTCAGGGCGGCGGTTTTCGCGGCGCTGCCGCCGATGGTCCCGGCAGTGTAGAACCCGAAATACCAGACTGCCACGGCGGCGATTATGACAGCCACGACGATCACGGCGATGATAATTGCCTTTTTGGCGCTGAACTTTTTCATACAGATCCTCCTTGAACTTGTTGACGGCTCCATATTAGCACGGCGATGATTAGAGGAATGTTAAAACGCAGAAAAAATTTTGTGCGCGGCGCCGCTGGCGTGCTATATTTAATACTGTCTTAAGGAAAAGGTGCAAAACTTATCGCAAGGGAGCGTGATTGCATGAGGATCCTTGTCGTGGAGGACGAGCGGGACCTGAACCGCATTATATCAAAGCGCCTCGCCGCCGCGGGCTACACCGTGGACTCCTGCTTCAACGGGGCGGACGCGCTGGACTATCTCGAGGCGGCGGAGTACGACGCCGCGATCTTCGACGTGATGATGCCGGTGACGGACGGCTTCACTGCCGTACGCCGGATGCGCGCGAGGGGCGACGCGACGCCCGTGCTCTTCCTGACGGCCAGGGACGCCGTGAGCGACCGCGTTGAGGGGCTCGACCTCGGGGCGAACGACTATCTCGTCAAGCCCTTTGCCTTCGACGAGCTGCTGGCGCGCATACGCGCTATGACCAGGCGCTCGGCGGGCAGCACGACCAACGTTTTCACCTGCGGCGACCTAATGCTGGACACGGCGAAGCACAGCGTGGAGCGCGCGGGCAGGCCGGTGGACCTGTCGGCCAAGGAGTTCGCCGTGCTCGAGTACCTGATACGCAACAAGGGCTCCGTCCTCTCCCGCGAGAGCATCGAGAACAACGTCTGGAGCTATGACTGGGAGGGCGGGACGAACGTCGTGGACGTTTACGTCAGCTACCTCAGGAGGAAAATAGACGCCGATTTTGACAGCAAGCTCATCCACACCGTCCGCGGCGTGGGCTGGGTGCTCAGGGAAGAGCCATGAGGTTCATTTCGATAAAGGCGCGCGTGACGATATATTTCACGCTGATGATGCTTCTGGTTGTCTGCCTTGTTATGGGTACGATACTCATAGCGGGACGCGGCGTGATGTCCGACAGCGCGGAGGGCACGCTGCTCGATGTGGTGCACGATGAAATAGACGACGTGGAGTACGACGGCGGCTACCTCGAGCTGGACGACCTCGATTTTTACCGGCACAACGTCTATGTGCAGGTGTACGACGCCGCGGGCGCTCTGCTCGCCGGGGCGGGGACAAATGAGTTTGAGGGCTCGTCAGAGTTCAGGAACGGGGAAATCCGCCAGGTGGAAATAGAGGGCGGCCCGTTCCTCGTATACGACCTCTTTGTACCGGATGACCACGGAGGGGTGTGGCTGCGGGGCATTACGAGCGCGGACAACGACTTTTCCGCCTCAAGGGTCATAACCATACTCGCTCTGATACTGCTGCCGGTGCTCGTGCTGATAACCGCCGTAGTCGGCTGGCTGATAGCCCGCAGAGCCTTCCTGCCCGTGCGTCAGATAACGGACACGGTGGACGCAATCTCCGACGGCGACGACCTCTCGGCGCGCATCGGCCTGCGCCGCGGCCGGGACGAGATACACAAGCTCGCCGCCACGTTCGACCGGATGTTCGACCGCCTTGAGCAGTCCTTCAACAGCGAAAAGCGCTTTGCCTCCGACGCCTCGCACGAGCTGCGCACGCCGACGGCCGTGATCCTCGCCGAGTGCGAGTACGCGAAGCAGAACGCCAAAAGCGCGGAGGACTACGCCGAGTCGATCGAGGTGATCGAGCGGCAGGCGAAGCGCATGTCGGAGCTGATAACAAAGCTGCTGAGCATCACGCGCATGGACCAGGGGACGCACCAGGCCGCCTTTGAGCGGGCGAATTTCTCCGAGCTCGCGGAGATCGTCACGGACGAGACGGCCCTCGCCTCCGGCAAGGCCGTGGAGGTGAAAAAGGACATCGAGGGCGGCATATACGCCAACATCGACGTGGGGCTGATGACCCGGCTGGTGCAGAACCTCGTTGAGAACGCCATAAAATACACGCCCGAGGGCGGGCATGTGGCGGTGACGCTCCGGCGCGACGGCGGGGAGCTCGCCCTCTCCGTGGCCGACGACGGCATAGGCATAGCGAAAAAGGACCTGCCGCACATTTACGACAGGTTCTGGCAGGCGGACGCCTCGCGCGGCGCGGACCGCGGCAGTGGGCTCGGCCTTTCCATGGTGAAACAGATCGCCGAAGCGCACGGCGGGAGCATCTCCGTAAAGAGCGCGCCGGGGAAGGGGAGCACATTCACTTACCGCATGGAAGCCGGAAACTAAAGATTCTATTAAAATTATTGTTTCTTTGATATTGACATGGGACGACACAGGCGTTATAATCTGTTCAGAAACTCTGATGAGGAGGGACGGACATGTCTGAGCCCATCTGCATTGTAGGCGACTCCATAACGGGGGGCGTCGTATATTTGGAGGACAGCGCGCGCTATGTGCGCTGCAAGGATTCGTTTGTGAACCTGCTTGGCGGCGCGCTGAGCACGGAGATGCGCAACCACTCCAAGTTCGGCCTGACGAGCGAGGCGGCGCTGAGGAAGTTGGGGCGCTTTGAGGGCGACATCGCGCAGTGCCCGAACACGCTGGTCATGCTCGGCGGGAACGATTCGGACTTCAACTGGGCCGACGTGGCGGACACGCCGGACGCGCCGCACGACTGCAACACGCCGGTTTCGCGCTTCCGCGAGTGCTACAACGCCGTGCTCGACCGGATAATCGCGCTGGGCAGCCGCCCGGTGGTGATAAGCCTGATCCCCGTCTGGGGAAGGCGCTATTTCGAGTGGTTTTCCCGCAAGCTGGACGGTGCGGCGCTGATGCGCTTCCTCGGCACCACGGACAGCATAGAGCACTGGAACGAGATGTACAACCTCGAGGTCATAAAGACGGCGGCGAAGCGCGACCTGCCGATAATCGACGTGCGCAGCGCCTTCCTCTCCGCGAGGGAATTCACCGGGCTTTTCAGCCGCGACGGCATCCACCCGAGCGCGGCGGGACACCGCAGGATGTTTGAATTCGCCCTGCCGCAGCTGAAAGCGGCCATATCATCCACCTGAGCGCGGCGCGCTTAGAAGGCGCGTTTTTGGAAAGAAAACAGCAAAAAAACCACCGGCCCGGCCGGTGGTTTTTCATATCCTGTCTCGATTCTGCCCGGATTCATCCGGCGATGCGCCTTGCGCCGACGTAATTGCGGGTGTAATAGCCGCTGTCCTCTATGTTGGTGATTATGACCTTGCCGGCGCTGGAGCTGGCGTGGATCATCTCGCCGTTGCCTATATAGAGGCCCACGTGGCTGATGGTGCTGGAGCCGTCGCTGCGGAAGAACACCGCGTCGCCGGGCTGGAGGTCGCTCTTCTCCACAGCCGTGCCGTTTGAGTACAGCGTGGCCGCCGTGCGGTTGGTGGAGTAGCCGAAGGACTGGAAGCAGTAGCTGACGAGGCCGGAGCAGTCAAAGCCCTCCTCGGGGCTCTCGGCGGCCCAGACATACGGCGTGCCGAGGAACTGCTTTGCGAAGGCCGCAATCTGCTCGCCGATGCCGCTGCCGGAGGAGGCCTGCGCGGCGGAGTTGCTCTCCCCGCCGGAGGCGGATTTCGTGAGGGCGACGTAGTCGCTGCGTATGTAGCCCGTGTCCCCGCCGACGGAGACCTGGTACCAGTTGCCGTTCACGCCGGTTACGCTCACCTCTTCGTCCTCGGACGTGACGCGCACAATGGCGCTGTCAGTGCCGGGGCCGGAGCGGAGGTTCACGTCCGTGCCGGAGACGGCGCCGGAGGCGCTGACGCCCAGCTCGGAGGAAAAATCGAGGTAATCCGCGCTCATGTAGCCGTTCAGGCCGTTATAGTGTACCTCGTACCAGCCGCTGCCGTTGTCCGATATCACGATTACGGCGGTGCCGGAGGGCAAGGTGTCGAGTATTGCGGTGTCTGTCCCCGCGCCGGAGCGCAGGTTCACATCGGTGGAAGTGACCGCGCCGCCCACACAGTCGGCCCGGGCAGTGCAGGCAAGGGCGCACATGCCCAGCGCCGCAGTGAGCAGCGCGCGGAGCAGCTTTTTCTTCATGTAAGAGACCTGACCTTGTGTTTATTTGGAGGCAAGGGCCCTGTCGAGCCAGACGGACGCCACATCCATCGCGGCGTAAAGGCTGTTCTTCTCGCTCTTTTTTACGACCCTGTCGCGGCTCTTGAGGTCCGGGTCCGTGAGCTGGAGCTGGACCGAGACGCGCGTGGCAACCTCCAAATCCTCTATCTTCTTTGTCTCGAGGATCTGCATCATGATGATATATTTGTCGGCCATGCTGCCGAAATAGATGATGTTGTCCTTCCTGCGAAGGGGATGGCCCTTGTATACGAGCTCCTTGGATGCTGCCATTTTTACTAAACCTCCATTGGGCGGAAACACGTTTCCTTACAACGTTGTAACCGTATTGTAACTCATAGTGTCAAATTTGTCAACAGTTTTCCATAAGTACGGGGCCGGGAATAATTTCCGGCCCCGTTTTTGGCCATTTATCAGGGCTATTCCTCGAAGTAATAGCCGGGATCGTCGTCCTCCGTGCCGGAGTCCGGAGCGGTACTCTGCTCGGGCTCGACGGGCTCGGAGGGCTCGACGGGCGTGTCCGGCTCCGTGCTCTCCTCCGGCTCCTCGCTCGGGGAGGGGGAGGGGGAGGTCAGGTCGCCAAAGATCATCGTGTCCCCGCCAACGTAGCTCGGGCTGGGAAGGCTCTTCCACTCAAGGCCCTCATGGACGGCGGACATCACGCTGCGCCAGATCTGCGCGGCGGGGTTGCCGTAGAAGTACATCTGCTCCGGCATATCATAGCCTGTCCAGACGGCGGCGGTGTAATAGCCCGTGGTGCCGCAGAACCAGCGGTTCCAGTTGTACGAAGAGGTGCCGGTCTTGCCGGCCACGGGCTGGCTCCAGAAGTTGGCCTCGGTGCCCGTGCCGCTGGTGGCGGCGCCATAGAGCATGTCGAGCACGTTATAGGCTGTGTTGGCCTTCATCGCAACGTGCGTTTCGATGTTGTTCTCAAGCACAAGGCTGCCGGAGGAGTCTGTAACCTGGGTGTAGACATGGCTCTCCGTAAATATGCCGCCGTTGATAAAGGTGCAGAAGGCCTGTGTCATCTCGCGCACCGTGGCGCCGTTGGTCAGCTCGCCGAGGGCGAGGGAGGAGTAGTTCCTGTCCTGCTCGATGAGCGTCGTGAAGCCGAGGTTGTTCTCGAGGAAGCTGTACGAGGCGTCCACCCCCAACTTGTCGAGTACCTGGGCCGCGACGGTGTTCAGCGAGCTCATGACGGCCTGCCGTATCGTCACTATGCCGCGGTTCGTATGGTCGGCGTTGTTTGGATACCAGTTCGGGTTGCCGGAGAGCGTTATCTCGCCCGCAGGCGCGTCGTTCACCAGCGTGTTCTGCGTGATAAGGCCGGCCTCGATTGCTGGGGCGTAGACGCTCAGCGGCTTAAACGAGGAGCCGGGCGGGCGCTCCGACTGCGTGGCGCGGTTGGTGATCAGGTTGGCGGTCTTTTCGCCGACACCGCCGGCGAGCGCGACGATTTCGCCCGTGTAGGGGTCCATTATGACTATGGCGCTCTGAAGCTGCTGCTCGCTGGGGCGGTAGGACTTCGGCAGGGCGTCCAGGTTCTGATACACGGCGTCCACGTCGGCCTGGATCTCCGGGTCGTAGCAGGTGTAGATGCGGTAGCCGCCGGAGTAGAGGAGCTGCTCCGCCGCGTCGGCGCTTATGCCCTTCTGCTCCATCAGGTCGGCCTTTACGTCCTCGATCACCGTTTCCACATACCAGGAGTAGATCTCCTGCTGCCCGGCCTCGTTCGCGGAGCGGGCGAAGACGAGCTGCTCGTTCACCGCGGAGGTGTATTCGTCATAGTTTATATAGCCCTGCTCGTACATCTCGCGCAGGATGGTCTCCTGGCGGTTTTTGTTGTTCTCTTCGCTGTAGAAGGGGCTGTAATAGGTGGTCAGGTTGACAATTCCGACTATCGCAGCGCTCTCCGCAAGGGTAAGCTCGCTCGGCTCCTTGTCGAAATACGTCTTTGCCGCGGCGTAGATGCCGTAGCTGCCCTCGCCGAAATAGACGGCGTTGAGATACCAGGTTATTATCTCGTCCTTGTCGTATTTCTGCTCAAATTCGAGCGCCTGGAAAATCTCTATGAGCTTTCGCTTGACCGTGACGTCGTTGTTGCCCGTCAGGTTCTTTATGAGCTGCTGGGTTATCGTGGAACCGCCGAAGATGTCGTCCGACGAGGAGAACATCGTGGTTATTGCCGCGAGGGTGCGGAACCAGTCCACGCCCTTGTGCTCGTAAAAGCGGCGGTCCTCGATGGCCACGAGGGCCTTGACGAGGTGGTCGGGTATGTCCTCAAGGTCGACCCAGATGCGGTTCTCGCTGCCGGAGAGCGTGGCGAGCTCCTGCCATTCGCCGTTGCTGTCCTCATAATAGATGATGCTCGACTCCGAAAGCGAGTAGTCGGAGAGGGAGACGTCCAGATCGTCCTGCAGCGTGGTCTTTACATAGAACGCGAAGATGCACGCGAAAAGCAGCGCCGTTGTGAGAAATATCAGCAGTACGGTGGCAAGTATTTTCAGAGCCAGGCCTACCGCGCCGAACACTGCCCCGGCTGCGCCGCCGGCCGCCTTCTCCACGCGGTGGAGCTTATTGGAATCCATGTCGTGTTTGCACCTCCGTGCCTTGGGCTGACGCGGCATCCGGCCGCTCTAAGCCATTGTAGAATATTAATATATCACAATCTGTCGGAAAGGGATAGCTAAAATTTAATTTTTGTTTTTTCGCCCTGCCGGCTTCCGGTATAGTTTCCCCGCTTTGTGGGATAATTTACCCGAAGGGGGTGAAAAAGGCGTGAAAAGCACCTGGATAAAGTGTGCGGCGCTGACCGTGTTAGCTGGGGCCGCTGCGTGGTCGGCGGTGTCGGCCCTCTCGGGGATAAACGCGCTCGCCGGCCGGCCGGAGACCAGGCAGAAGAGCTCGTTCCAGTACGAGCCGAGCTGCGCAATAGAGGAGGCCGAGTTTGTGCTGCGCGAATACGACGGCTGCATCGGCGTGTTCAGCCCGCAGTCGGACGACGGCCCGATAACCGTGACAGACATAGAAACACGCTCCCTGCGCGAAGCGGACAGGGAGATCGTGAAAAACGGGATAGCTGTTGCCGACCGCGAGGAGCTGCTCAGCCTGCTCGAGGATTTCGGCTCGTGAAAAGGGCAGGTTAAGGCTCCTTGAAAAAATACGATTGATTTCTGCTTCGGAATAGGGTAGAATATAATTGCAAAGCAAAGAGAGAACCCCGGAGGTCATCTGACAATGGACGAGGATTTCGGCAGCAGCTACATCACCATAGAGGACGAAGAGGGAAACGAGTTCGAGCTCGAGCAGCTTGCGGAGGTCGAATACGAAGGCCGGAGCTACGCGGCTTTCCTCCCGGCGGACATGGACGAGGACGACCCTGATTACGGCTATATTCTCCTGCGCATTGAGGAGGAAAACGGCGAGGAGGTCTTCTGCTCGGTGGACGATGAGCAGGAGCTCGCCGCCGTGTACGACGTGTTCATGGCCCAGCTCTTCGACGATGAGGACTCTGACGAGCCGGAGGAGGAATAAGTTCCCCCGGACGGAGCCCGGCGCCAAAAACAGCATTATATTCCTGCCCTGTTTGCGGAACGATTTTTTATCTGGACCCTTTTAGACCCACATTTATAATAAGGGACGCCATATTCCTGCGCGGATTGCAGGCCTCCCGGTACCATGGACTGGAAGTTGGAAGCGAGGTAGCACAGGAGAGGCGACCCACCTGCCGAGTTGTGCAGGTTATAATTGGGTCCCCACGGCAGCGGCGGGGTTGCCCGTATGCGAAAGCATACGGGCAATTTTTTTGACCTTTTGCAGGGAACAGGCTCCCTGCGAGCCCTTTCTGAGGGGTTTCTTTTGTCTTGTCAAAAAACCATTTTGCCACCCCATTTCTTTGGTCTTGCCCAAAGAAACGGGTGTGGCGCCCCAAAGAAAAGCCCGCCGCTCACAGCGGCGGGCACGCAACCTTTGCAACCTTTCCCCGCTGCAGCCGCTCCCGACAGGGGCGCGCGCCACGGAGCGGCAGCGACAACGGAACGCGGCAAAAGACCGGCAAGGCCGGAGGGGGGGGCGCGCGCAACCACCCCCCGAACAAAACAGCGCGCGGCCCCCCCAGCGCGCCCGGCAGGGCGCGGAGATTAAATCATGGGGGGCGCGCGGGGAAAGCAAGCAGCCGACCGGAGCGGCGCACAGCGACGCGGAGGGAGCGCGCAGCGACCGCGCAGTGATTACCGCCGGTTGTCGTCAGACAACGGGCGGTTATCACGTGAGGGGGATACCTTATTTTGGGGGGGCGGAGAACGCAGCCGTGAATCCTTTTGTGAGCGGCTACGATTACGTGTAACCGCTCGTATCGCATACAGGTATAGGGGATAAGGGGAAGGGCACGAAACCCTTCCCCTGCTCATTCTCAGCCCTCCCACGCATACCAGTCAGGCGCATAGTAGTCCGCGAGATACTCGTGAGCGGATTGCCATGCCCAAGCCTGTATCTCCGTATCGGATTCCCCGGCGAAGTACTCCCGCGTTTCGGGCAGTGGGTGTCCGTGTATCGCGGCATGGCAAGCCGGGCACAGCGTTATGAGGTTCATGGGGTGATTCGCGCCCCCGGCGGAGCGCGCATACAGGTGATGGATTGTCAGGCGGCGCGGGTCGTCGCAGAGCGCGCAGCGGTAGTGGTCGCGGCGGTAGACGGAGCGGCGGATTTCATTTGTGAGTCGAGCGGATAGCATGGGCAAGGCCCCCTTTCTTAGAATGAACTTAATCAACCACGGGAGCGCAAGGGAGCGGCCCAACAGCGGCGGGACGAACGGCCCCCCGGCCCGGAGGGGAGCGACCTGCCCCAGTGGCGTGGAGCGACCGAAGGGGCGGGGGGCCGGGCGACCGCCGCCACCGCAGGTATGGGCCGCTCTTGCTTTTTTGCCCTTGCGCCCCGTGGTAGTATGAACATTTTGACTCAGAAAGGGGGCCTTGCGGTGCTATCCGCGGCGAATTATGAACATTCCGGCTCAGTCGCGGCCTTTCCGTGGCGCTCAGAAAGGCGTCCGAACAGCGGTAAAACGGCAGTAAAGCGGCATCAAATTCGCCCGTAAGGGCGACCCCAAAGCATCAAACGGAACTCGTGGCCCCATTTCTTTGGTCTTGCCCAAAGAAACGGGTGTGGCGCCCCAAAGAAAAACGCCGGTCGGAGGCCGGAGGCGGAGTGCGTTTTTTCTCAAGTACAAAATAGATGCAGCGTGGTCATCCCGTAGTGTGAATAGCGTCAGCCACCAAAACCGTGCATGGCTTCGCTTACGCTCGCGGCACTCACAGCCCCTCGTCGATTACCCGTCAGTGCCGCGACCGAAGGGAAGCAAACGCACGGTCGGCGATGCAATTAACTCATTCACCATTCGGGATTGGAGCTGTCCGACAACGAAAAGTTTGGTAATAACCGGCTTTAGCTTCCGACTCGCACCAGAGCGTCTTTTCTTTGGAGTCTGAGGGGTTTCTTTTTGACAAGACAAAAAGAAATCTCTCAGAAAGACAATGCAGGGGC
>DVGA01000089.1 GCA_018712985.1 Candidatus Scatomorpha intestinavium | reverse complement strand
TATAAACGCCACGGACCTCGCCGACTACCTCGCCAAAAAGGGCGTCCCCTTCCGCACGGCGTATAAGCTCACGGGCCGGCTCGTGGCGGACTGCGCCGAACGCGGCGCGGCGCTCGAGGATTTGACGCTCGAGGAGTTCAGGGCCTACTCCCCCGTTTTCGAGTCCGACCTCTACGACGCTATCTCGCTTGAAAAATGCGTCGAGCGGCGCACGAGCGCCGGCGGGGCCTCCTCCGTAAATATCACGGCGCAGCTCGATTACCTGCGCGGCATAACAGGTTAAAAAAGTGCGCTCACGCCGCTTTTTGGAAGCAAATACGCTGATTATCAGCTTTGAGAGGTGTTGCACATGGCTAAAGTGTTCATCGACGGCAGCTCCGGCACGGCCGGGCTGCGCATCCACTCCCGGCTCGCCGGCCGGGCGGACATCGAGCTCACCGTGCTTGACGGCGCGGAACGCCGGGACGTAAAAAAGCGACGCGACGCCCTCAACGGCTGCGACATAGCCGTGCTCTGCCTCCCGGACGACGCGAGCCGCGAGTCGGTCTCCATGATCGAGAACCCGGATGTGCGCGTGGTGGACACCTCCACGGCCCACCGAGTCTCCCCCGGCTGGGCGTACGGCTTCCCCGAGCTCTCCGCGGCGCACCGCGAGGCAATAGTGTCCGGCAAGCGCGTGGCCTCCCCCGGATGCCACGCCGGCGGGTTCATAGCCCTCGTACAGCCTCTCGTGGAGGCGGGAGCCCTCCCGGCGGACGCGCTGCTCGCCTGCCATTCCCTCACCGGCTACTCCGGCGGCGGGAAGGGCATGATAGCGGACTACGAGTCCGGCAGCCGCCCCGCGGCGTTCGACTCCCCGCGGCAGTACGGCATATCCCAGCAGCACAAGCACCTGCCGGAGATGGCCAAAATCTCCGGGCTCAGCAACCTTCCGCTCTTCTGCCCCATAGTCGCGGATTTCTACAGCGGGATGCTCGTCACCGTGCCGCTGTTTGCAAAGGCGCTGAATCCCGGCTTCGGCATATCGGAGCTGAAGGAGATCTACGCCGCCAAGTATCGCGGCCCCGTCGTGAAATACACCGAGTCCATGGACGAGGCCGGCTTTGTGAGCTCCAACGCCCTCGCGGGCTCGGACGCCATGGAGATAGCCGTATTCGGCAACGAAGAGCGCATACTGCTCTGCTCGCGCTTCGACAACCTCGGCAAGGGGGCCTCCGGCGCGGCGGTGCAGTGCATAAACCTGATGACGGGCGCGGATGAGACCACCGGCCTCGAGCTGTAAAAAGGAGCGATATCGATGATTAAATATACAGACGGCGGCGTCTGCGCCGCGAAGGGCTTCAAGGGCGCCGGCATACACTGCGGCTTCCGCAAGAACCAGAGCAAGAAGGACCTCGCCCTGATATACAGCGAGGCCCCCTGCTCCGCCGCGGCGGTGTACACGCAGAACCTCGTGCAGGGCGCGCCGATAGCCGTGACCAAGAAGCACCTCGCAAACGGCACGGCCAAGGCCGTGATCTGCAACAGCGGGAACGCCAACACCTGCAACGCCAACGGCACATATATAGCCGAAACCACCTGCGAGCTGCTCGCAAAGGAGCTCGGCATCTCCGCGGACGACATAATCGTCGCCTCCACCGGCGTCATAGGCGTCGAAATGACGATGGCGCCCTTCGAGGCGGGCATCGCGCCGCTCGTCGCCGCCCTCGGCGAGGACGGCAGCGCCGACGTGAACGAGGCCATCATGACCACCGATACCAAGCCCAAGCAGTGCGCCGTGAGCTTCACCGCGGGTGGCAGGGAGTGCCACATCGGCGGCGTGGCCAAGGGCAGCGGCATGATACACCCGAACATGGCCACCATGCTCGTCTTCGTCACCAGCGACTGCGCCATAAGCCCGGAGATGCTGCAAACGGCCCTCTCCGCAGACGTGCAGGACAGCTTCAACATGATAAGCGTGGACGGCGACACCTCCACGAACGACATGGTCACCGTCATGTGCAACGGCCTGGCCGGGAACGAGACCATAACCGCTCCCGGCGCGGACTACGACGCCTTCTGCGAGGCCCTTGCGGCCGTCACTCAGCAGCTCTGCCGCGGCATCGCCGCCGACGGCGAGGGCGCCAGCAAGCTGCTCACCTGCGCTGTGAGCGGGGCGGTGGATAAGGCCGCGGCCCGCACCTCCGCCAAGAGCGTTATCTGCTCCGCGCTGCTGAAGGCGGCCATGTTCGGCGCGGACGCCAACTGGGGCCGCGTGCTCTGCGCCATCGGCTACTCCGGCGCGGACGTGGACGTGAGCAAGATAGGCGTCACCTTCAAGTCCGCCGCGGGCTCCGTGGAGGTCTGCAAGGACGGCTCCGGCGTCCCCTTCTCCGAGGAGGAGGCCAAAAAGGTGCTCAGCGAGAGCGAGATCGACATCATTGTCACCGCCGGGGACGGCCCGGGCAGCGCCACGGCCTGGGGCTGCGACCTCACGTATGAGTACGTCCACATAAACGGCGATTACAGGACCTGAGGTGCGCCATGGACAGCTTCATTGAAAAGGGCAAGCGGGCCCAGGTGCTCGTGGAGGCCCTGCCCTACATCCAGGAGTACTGGGACAGGGTCGTGGTCGTGAAATACGGCGGCCATGCCATGACCGACGAGACGCTCAAGCGCCAGGTTATGGAGGACATCGTCCTGCTGCAGCTCGTGGGCGTAAAGGTCGTGCTCGTGCACGGCGGCGGGCCGGAGATAAACGCCGCCCTCGCCAAAATGGGCGTGGAGAGCAAGTTTGTAAACGGCCTGCGCGTGACGGACGCCGAGTCTATGGACGTAGTGCAGATGGTGCTCGCCGGCAAGGTGAACAAGAGCCTTGTAAACCTGATAGGCTCAATCGGCGGCAAGGCCATGGGCATCTGCGGCATCGACGGCCGCATGGTGGAGGCCAAGTGCAAAGACCCCGCCCTCGGCCAGGTGGGCGCGATAACCGGCGTGAACACCCGCCCGATATACGACCTGCTGGACAACGGCTATATCCCCGTCATCTCCAGCGTCGCCTGCGACGCGGCGGGGAACGTCTATAACGTCAACGCCGACTCCATGGCCGCGCAGATCTCCGGCGCGCTCGGCGCGGAGTGCCTGATCTCCATGACCGACGTGCCCGGCATAATGGAGGACCCCGGCGACATATCCACGCTCATAAACGCCGTGGACATCGGCGGAGCGATGGAGCTCATGCGCCGCGGCGTCGTAAAGGGCGGCATGATACCCAAGGTCGAAAGCTGCATGGAGGCCCTGCTCTGCGGGGTGAAGAAGGTGTTCATCCTCGACGGGCGCGTGCCGCACTCCATATTGCTCGAAATGCTCACCGACGAGGGCAGCGGCACCATGATGATAGAGGAGCTGGGCTGAAAGGCACAAAAAAGCGGATTTCTCCCGTAGGGGGGGCCAAAAATAAATTTGAACAGCCGCTCAGCGCGGCGGAATGGGGGATTATAATGAATATCAAGGAAATGGACAAAAAGTACGTCGCCAACACTTACGCCCGCTTCCCCGTGCTGCTCGAGCACGGCTCCGGCTCCCTCGTATACGACGACGCCGGGAAGGAATACATCGACCTCGGAGCCGGCATCGCCGTCACCTCCTTCGGCATAGCCGACAGCGAGTGGGCCGCGGCGGTCACCGCGCAGCTCACCAAGCTGCAGCACTGCTCCAACCTCTACTACACCGAGCCCTGCGCCGAGCTGGCCGAAAAGCTCTGCGAGCTCAGCGGCATGAAAAAGGTATTCTTCGGCAACTCCGGCGCAGAGGCCAACGAGTGCGCCATAAAGACCGCGCGCAAATACTCCTGCGACAAGTACGGCCCGGACAGGTACAAGATCGTCACGCTCGTGGACAGCTTCCACGGCCGCACCATAGCCACCCTCTCCGCCACCGGCCAGCCGGATCTGCAGGCCGGCTTCGCCCCGATGGTCCCGGGCTTCATCTACACCCCGGTGAACGACTGCGAGGCCCTGAAGGCCCTTGTGGAGAGCGAGAGCGGCATCTGCGCCTTCATGTTTGAGCTGATACAGGGCGAGAGCGGCGTGAACGTCCTCTCCCAGGAGTTCGTGGACTGCATGGTCTCCCTCGCCAAGGAGCACGACATCCTGCTCGTGGACGACGAGGTCCAGGCCGGCAACGGCCGCACCGGCACGCTCTACGCCTACATGCAGTACGGCTTCACGCCTGATATTATGTCAACTGCGAAGGGCCTCGGCGGCGGCCTGCCGATAGGCGCCTGCCTCATGGGCGAAAAGGTGCAGGACACCATGGGCGCCGGGACGCACGGCTCCACCTTCGGCGGCAACCCGGCGGTCTGCGCCGGCGCGCTGAACATCCTCAGCCGCATCGACGGCAAGCTCCTCGCGGACGTAAAGGCCAAGGGCGAGTATATCGTCAAGGAGCTCAGCGGAGCCCCCGGCGTCAAGGGCATCAGCGGCAAGGGCCTCATGATTGGCATTGAGACGGAAAAGAGCGCCGGCGACGTGCTCGCCGAGTGCATGGCCAACGGCGTTCTCGTGCTCACCGCCCACGGCAAGGTCAGGCTCGTCCCCGCGCTGAACATCCCGATGGAACTCGTCGAAAAGGCCGTCGCGGTCATAAAGGCCGCCTGCGCCTGAGGTGCGGCATGGACCTCAAGGGCAGGGATTTCCTGAAGCTCCTCGACTATACGCCGGACGAGATAGAATACCTCCTCGACCTCGCCGCGGAACTGAAGGCAAAGAAAAAAGCCGGCGTGCCGCACCGGCTCTGCGAGGGCAAAAGCGCCGCGCTGATATTTGAAAAGACGAGCACGCGCACGCGCTGCTCCTTTGAGGTCGCGGCATTCGACCTCGGCATGCACACCGTGTATCTCGACCCATCCGGCTCTCAGATAGGCAAAAAGGAGTCCATAGCGGACACGGCGCGCGTCCTCTCCGGCATGTTCGACGGCATAGAATACCGCGGCTTTGGCCAGAATACGGTGGAAGAGCTCGCAAAATACGCCTCCGTGCCAGTCTGGAACGGCCTGACGGACGAATTCCACCCCACGCAGATACTCGCCGACCTGCTCACCATGCGCGAGCACTTGGGCGGCCTGAAGGGCAGGAAGCTCGTCTATATGGGCGACGCCCGCTTCAACATGGGCAACTCCCTGATGATCGGCTGCGCCAAAATGGGCGTGAACTTCGCCGCCTGCGCCCCCGCGGAGTATTTCCCCTCCGGGGAGCTGCAGGACGCGGCGCAGGAGATAGCCGCGGAGAGCGGCGCGGTGCTCGAGTTCTGGACGGAGCCGGAAATGGCCCTGAAGGACGCCGACGCGGTGTATACGGACATCTGGGTCTCCATGGGCGAGCCGCCTGAGGCCTGGGAGCAGCGGATAAAAGCCCTGCTGCCATATCAGGTGAATGCGAAGGCCATGGCCCTCGCAAAGCCCGGCGCGATATTCATGCACTGCCTCCCCTCTTACCACGACCACAAGACCGAGATCGGCCGCGCCGTAGGTGAAAAATACGGCCTCGACGCCCTTGAGGTGACTGACGAGGTCTTTGAGGGGCCGCAGTCCGTGGTGTTCGACGAGGCCGAAAACCGCATGCATACCATAAAGGCCGTCATGGCCGCCACACTTTGATACCTTCCTCTTTCCACGTGTCAGGGCAGGCCATCCAACGCCTGTCCTGACATTTTTGGGTGAATGCAGGGGCAAAGCCCCTGCATTTACTCTCGCGCCGCTTGCGCCGCGCTATGCCCACAGACGCAGTCTGCCCACCGCGGCCCTGCGGGCCGCGCTACGCATTCATGCTCTGCATGAATCCCATAAACAGCGGCACACCTGTTGCCGTGTCCACTATCATGTAGGCAAACGGCCGGTCGAGCCGGACGGCGCGCGTCTCGGCGGGCGCGCCCTCCGCAACCATTTCAACCGCGGTGGCCGCTCCGGCCTCGGTGCCCTTCTCGTCCACGGAGATGAACGTCTCGTGCAGCACCCGGTTGATGTAGATGTTGCCCATCGCCGACTGCCCCAGCGCGCTGAAGTCCGAAAACTCGGGATCGAAGGCGTCCGCCATGCCCATGGCCTCCAGCGTCTCGGAGAGCTCCAGGCTGCTGCCGCTCTCGAATTTGGGCAGTGCGGTGTCCACGTTCACATCCTGCGGTGAGGTGAGCAGCGCGCGCAGCTCCGAGCCATTCAGGGAGGAAATCAGCTCCGCCGGGCTCGAGCCCTCCTCCGGCAGCAGCGCTGCGAAGGCGTAATCCCCGCCCTCGTACGGCTTCATGAAGCCCGTGAAGCCGTCGCCCTCGAGATAGGCCCACTCCTCGCTGTGCATGAACTCGGCTGTCTGCTCCTCGCCCTCCGCGGTGGTGAAGGTCCCCTCGCGCACCTGGTCCTCGCGGTAAATGTTCTCCCAGTCCGCGTCGAAGGACATGGCGTTCACAAGGTACATCACCGCGTTCTCGGGTATCTCGTCGATGATTTTCTCTATCAGCCCGTTTGTGTGCTCGCTCACAAAGGCGTTTATCGCCTCCATCGTGGAGCTGTCAAAGGGCTCGGCGAACACGCCCGCATCGTAATACTCCCCGCAGAGCGCGAGGAAATCCTCGTCCGGCGTGAACTCCTCCGTGTCGTTGATCCATATCGAGTTCGCCGTCAGGGCCTGAGAGCTCATCGAGCCGGCGACGGCTGCGAGCGCCTCGTTCAGCGAGGCAATGTCCAGCTCGAAAGCCTCCTCCATCTGCGAGAGCGTCTCCCCCTCCGCGCCGTTTGCCGTCATGCCGAGCGCGAAGAGCACAGAGAGCGGCGAGAGCAGCGTGTTCTCCCCCTCCGTCCCGGCGGCGGACAGCAGCCTCAGCGAAAAGTCCGTCACGGCGTCCGCCGCTTCGGAGGATAGCTCCCCGCCCGAGGGGCCGCTCCCGACGGCGAGGTTTTCCGCCCCGGATGTGCCTCCGCAGCCGGCCAGGCTTATGAGCAGGGCGAGCGCAAGAATCAAAGCAGTCTTTTTCATTTTTGTCCTCCCGTCCTTTTTGCCTTTACGACGAGGCCTGGCCGGCGCATGTTCCGCTATAGTTTTACATTCGTTCACAAGTTGTCTAAACAAAGTTCAAATTTGCTATTGTATAATGTATCAGGTTAAAAACTGAAATGTCGAAAGGATGTGTGCCCGGTGATCAAGGAACCGGAACAGGACAATAAAAAGCCCAGGCGAAGTATAATATATTATTATGTCATAACCCTGCTTGTCCTCATATTGCTGAACGCGCTGCTCTTCCCTTCACTGCTGCAGCGCCAGGTCACCGAGGTCGGCTACAACCAGTTCCTCGACATGGTCGAAAACGGCCAGGTAGAGCAGATAGCGTATGAGAGCGAAAACGAACAGATCGTTTTCATCGCCACGGACGAAAACGGCAATGAGATGGTCTATAAGACCGGCATTTTCCCGGACCTGAACCTTGTCGACCGTCTGGAGGAAGCGCCGAACAACATCACCTACACCAACGAGATACCCACGCAGAATTCCCCGCTGCTGAGCTTCTTCCTGACGTGGATACTGCCCATGGTGCTCATTTTCGGCATCGGCTCGTGGTTCTACAGCTCAATGATAAAGAAGATGACCGGCGGCAACGGGATGCCCTCCATGAGCTTCGGCAAATCCGGCGCCAAGCTCTATGCCGAGACCGAAACCGGCGTCACCTTCGCGGACGTCGCCGGCGAGGACGAGGCCAAGGAGGCCCTGAAGGAGATCGTGGACTTCCTCCACAACCCGAAAAAATACGCCGACATCGGCGCAAAGCTCCCCAAGGGCGCGCTGCTCGTCGGCCCCCCGGGAACCGGCAAGACCCTGCTGGCGCGCGCCGTGGCCGGCGAGGCGCACGTGCCCTTCTTCTCGATATCCGGCAGCGAATTCGTTGAGATGTTCGTCGGCATGGGCGCGGCAAAGGTCCGCGACCTCTTCAAGCAGGCGTCTGAAAAGGCCCCCTGCATTGTTTTCATCGACGAGATAGACACGATAGGCAAAAAGCGCGACAACGGCGCGATAGGCGGCAACGACGAGCGCGAGCAGACGCTCAACCAGCTTCTCACGGAGATGGACGGCTTCGACGCGACCAAGGGCGTCGTCATCCTCGCCGCCACCAACCGCCCCGAGAGCCTCGACCCCGCTCTGCTGCGCCCCGGCCGCTTCGACCGGCGCATCCCCGTGGAGCTGCCCGACCTCGCCGGGCGCGAGGCCATACTCAAGGTGCATGCGAAGGACGTGCGCATGGGCGAAAACGTCGACCTCAAGGCCATCGCCCGCGCCACGAGCGGAGCGTCCGGCGCGGAGCTCGCGAACATCATCAACGAGGCAGCCCTCCGCGCGGTCAAGATGGGCCGCGGCATAGTCGAGCAGTCCGACCTTGAGGAGAGCGTGGAAACCGTCATCGCCGGCTATCAGCGCAAGAACGCCGTGCTCAGCGAAAAGGACCGCCGCACCGTCGCCTATCACGAGATCGGCCACGCGCTCGTGGCAGCGAAGCAGTCCAACAGCGCGCCCGTCACAAAAATCACCATCGTGCCGCGCACCAGCGGCGCGCTGGGCTACACGATGCAGGTCGACGAGGGCGACCGCGTGCTGATGTCCCGCGAGGAGATAGAAAACAAGATCGCCACCCTCACCGGCGGCCGCGCCGCCGAGGAGCTCATCTTCGGCAGCATCACCACCGGCGCAAGCAACGACATTGAGCAGGCCACGAAGCTCGCCCGCGCGGCCGTTACGCGCTACGGCATGAGCGAGAAATTCGACATGGTGGCGCTTGAGACCGTGCAGAGTCAGTACCTGGGCGGGGACACTTCCCTTGCCTGCAGTGAGAAGACCGCAGGGGAGATAGACGCCGAGGTCATCGCGCTTGTGAAGCGCGAACATGAAAAGGCCCTCGGCATCCTACGCGACAACGAGGAGGCCCTCCACCGCCTGGCGGGCCACCTGATGGAAAAGGAGACTATAACGGGCAAGGAATTCATGGATATCCTCGCTGGGGTCGACTCTGAAAAGGCCGCGAAATAGGCCTGCGGACGCCCTTCCGGGCAGCCGGAAGGGCGTTTTCATGCCTTTTGGGCCCCACTGGGACGGCTTTGCGCAAAAAAGTGGCCTCTCCAGCCGGTTTTTGCGGCATATTCTCTTGATTTTTTCATACTTTTAGTGTAGAGTAAGCAGTCGGCGCACAAACTGGAGCGCGCCGGGCGGCCTTCCCGCCGGATTGGAGGTATACCATTGTCCGAACCGAAAAAGCAGAACTATCTCCACGGCGCGGCAATTCTCGCCGCGGGCGTCGTGATCATGAAGATACTCGGCGCCATCTACAAGATCCCCCTGCGCAACATACTCGGCGACGCCGGCTACGGCTATTTCAACGCCGCTTACAGCATATATAACGTCCTGCTCACCATTTCCACTGCGGGATTGCCCGTGGCGCTCTCCCGCATGATCTCCGCCTCCTCAACGCTGGGGAGGTACAACCAGGTACGGCGCAGCTTCCGCGTCGCCTACGTCACGCTCGCCATCCTGGGCGCGCTGCTTACGGCGCTGATGCTGCTCTTCCCCTCCGAGATGGCGATCGTCCTCGTACACACGCCGGAGAGCACACAGAGCGTGTTCGCCCTCGCCCCGGCTGTGCTGCTCGTGTGCGTCACGAGCGCCTACCGCGGGTATATCCAGGGCCACTCTGACATGAGGCCCACCACGGTCGGCCAGGTGCTCGAGGTCCTCGTAAAGGTCATAGTCGGCCTCTCGCTTGCCGAGTGGCTCATACACGCGGGCGAGAGCGTGCCCCTCGCCTCGGCCGGCGCCATCTTCGGCGTCACCGCCGGAGCGCTCGCCGCCCTCATATACATGGCCGTGAAGTGCCGCCCCTACCGCTCGCTACCCGCCTCCGCGGATGAGCCGGACAGCGTAAAGCGCACCTTCGCCAAATTCGTAAAAATCGGCGTGCCGATAACCCTCGGCGCGTCCGTCATGAGCGTGATCACCCTGCTGGACACGAACCTCGTCAACGTCCGGCTGCTGGACGCCGGGCTCGACGGCCAGCTTGCCGACACGCTGTACGGCTCCTACTCCGCCATGCTCACGCTGTATAACCTCCCTGCGGCCTTCATAACGCCGCTGACCATCTCCGTCGTCCCCGCCATTTCCGCGGCCGTCGCCGCTCGGGACAATGGCGCGGCGGGCGAAATCGCCGAGTCCTCCCTGCGCATCTCCACGGTGATCTCCCTGCCCATGGGCGTCGGCCTCTCCGTCCTGGCCTACCCGATTGTCAACGTTCTCTATTCCGACACGCACGAAATAGGCCCCACGCTGCTCGTCTATCTCGGCGTCGCGTCCTTCTTCGTCTGCATGGCGCTGATGACGAACGCGATCCTGCAGGCCGGCGGCAACGAAAAATACCCCGTCTGGTCCATGCTGGCCGGCGGCGCGGTGAAGCTCATAGTCAACTGGGTCCTGGTCGGCAACCCGGACATAAACATAGTCGGCGCGCCCATCGGCACCATCTGCTGCTACGCCGTTATGTGCGTCATGAACTGCTTCTTCCTGATGCGCTGCATGAAGCGCCCGCCCAATTTCGGCAAGGTGCTGCTGCGCCCGGCGCTCAGCTCGGCGGTCATGGGCCTCTCCGCCTGGGCCGTCTACGGCCTCGCGGTGCGGTTCATCGGCGGGGCGGACATGGGCCGGCTCGTCATGGCCGTGTGCATGTGCGCCGCGATCCTCGTCGCCGTGCTCGTCTATCTCGTGATGATAATCGCCACCCGTGCCGTGACCTACGAGGACATGAAGCTCATCCCCAAGGGCGAGCTGATAGCGCGCATACTGCATATCAAATAAGCCCCCGGGGTAATATCCCGCCCGGAAATGAAAAAACTACTTGCGAAAAGAGGCTGAAGAAATGGCGGAATTTCAGATCAAGGAGCGCTACGACCTCCGCGACTTTGTGGATCTCATAGCCTATCTCCGCTCGGAGCGCGGCTGCCCCTGGGACAGGGAGCAGACCCACAAAAGCATCCGCCGCAATGTGCTTGAGGAGGCCTACGAGGTCTGCGAGGCCATTGACGAGGACGACGGCGGCCACCTCCGCGAGGAGCTCGGCGACCTGCTCATGCAGGTCATCTTCCACGCCCGCATGGAGGAAGAGCAGGGCGGCTGGAATATAGACGACGTGGCCGACGAGGCCTGCAAAAAGCTTGTGCACCGCCATCCTCACGTGTTCGGGGACGTGAGCGCGGATACGAGCGAGAAGGTGCTCGACAACTGGGACGCCATAAAGCGCGCCGACCGCGCCCAGTCCACCATGTCCTCCGCGATGGACGGCGTGTCCGCCGCGATGCCCGCGCTCTGGCGCTCGGACAAGATACAGCACAAGGCCGCGAAGCTCGGCTTCGACTGGCCAACGGTCTCCGGTGCGATGGACAAGGTCCGCGAGGAGACGGAGGAGCTCCAGCAGGGCATAGACGCCGGGGATATTGAAAATATCCGCGAGGAGATCGGCGACCTGCTCTTCTCGGTGGTAAACGTGGCGCGTTTTTACAAGTTAGACTGCGAGGAGCTGCTGCACGCGGCGTGCGGCAAGTTCATCCGCCGCTTCCGCTATCTTGAGGAGGGCGCGGCCAGGCTCGGCCGCCGGCTTGAGGACATGAGCCTCGCCGAGATGGAGGGGATATACCAGCAGGCCCGGCACGACCTGGAGGGCAAGGAGCCCGTCCACGTAGATGTGTGAGAAATCCGCCACTGCGCGGCTCTCTATAGGTTGTCAACATTTATTCAGGAGGAATACCAATGAACAAGGCAGAACTCATCACCGCCGCCGCCGAGAAGGCCGGCATCACGAGGAAGGATGCGGAGAAGGCCATCAGCGCCGCGCTCGAGGTCATCACCGAGGAGCTCGTCGCCGGCGAGCGCGTTTCCATTGTCGGTTTCGGCAGCTTTGACGTCAAGACCCGCGGAGAGCGCGTGGGCCGTAATCCGCGCACCCGCGAGGAGATCACCATTGCCGCTTCCCGTGTGCCCCAGTTCAAGGCCGGCAAGGCCCTGAAGGACGCAGTGGCGAAGTAAAGAATACGAGCCATGCCCGGCGGCTGCGGAGCAACTCCGCGCCCGCGGGGCATGGCGAAAAAAATGCTTGCATTCTGCCGCCGCGTGTGCTATTATAATCGGGCACTGAAAAATACATATCCGGGTGTGGCGCAGATGGTAGCGCGCTTGAATGGGGTTCAAGAGGCCGCTGGTTCAAATCCAGTCACTCGGACCA
>DVGA01000088.1 GCA_018712985.1 Candidatus Scatomorpha intestinavium | reverse complement strand
CGGCGAGCTTTTTCATTTCTTTGCAAAGCTCATCTCGCACGCATTTTTGCTGCTCCTCGCTTTCACAAAAAGTCACGCTCGGCCCGCCTGTTCGGTTGCAAGCGCCCTCACTACGGCCCGCTGCCGCTGCCAACTTTTTGTTGGGGCCGCCGCTTTGCGGAGATTTTGCCTGGCCTTTAAAATATCGATCTTAACCGTCCCTTCCACGCCGCCGCGTACGTCAAATCGTCCGCGGCGGCGGTCTTTATTTTCCATCTGGGTTTTGACGGGATTTATCGTTTTGTGTCGCCGGGGGACACAGGCACATAGACTGTGTTGAGGCACCGCCTCAGAAGGAGGAACCCAAATGGGAATTACCAATTCCAACAAGGTGATAAATGTTGACCGCATAGACTGCGGAGGCTCGCTGAAGGTCACTCTGGCCCTCACGGCCGCTCCCGACATCGTCACCAACCCCACCGACATCGCCCTGGTCCTGGACCGCTCGGGCAGCATGACGGGCACTCCGCTCGCCGACATGAAGCTCGGGGCCAAGACGTTTATAGACATTATTTCCGAGTCCACCGGCGGGCAGCCCTCGGGCGAGATAGGCTCCGGCAGCCACATCGGCATAGTCAGCTTCTCCGACACCGCCACGCAGAACGTCCAGATGAGCACCTCGGTGGCAACTCTGAAGAACGCCGTCGACAGCCTTACCGCCGCCGGCAGCACCAACCACGCGGACGCCTTCACAAAGGCGATAGAGCTCTTCGACCCGAGCTCCGGCAACGCCAAGGTAATAGTGATGTTCACCGACGGCAAGACGACCTCCGGGGCGCCTCCCGCGCCGGTGGCCGCGTCCGCCCGCGCGCAGGGCATCGTCATCTACTGCATCGGTCTGCTCGGCTCCGACGGCGTGGACGTAAACGCGCTGAACGACTGGGCCAGCGACCCGGACGCCACCCACGTTGCCGTCACGCCCGACTCCGCCGAGCTCGAGGAGCTCTTTGCCGAACTGGCGGCCAACATCTCCAAGACGGGCGCCACCAATATCATCATCAACGAGAAGGTGAAGCCTGATTTCACCATAACCAGCATTTCCAACCCCTCCAAAGGCAGCGCCACCAAGCTGGACTCCACGTCCCTGCGCTGGAATATCCAGAACCTCGGCGTGGATTCGCAGGAAAGCGCAACGCTCGATTTCTTTATCAGCCACGTGGGCCAGAACCCCGGGACGATAGCCGTAAACGAGTCGATAACCTACAGCGACACCGAGGGGAACGTCGTCACCTTCCCGGACCCCACCGTGTCCGTGGAGTGCGACGTCGTAGTGCACCCGGAGGAGTGCCCGGAGCCGGTGGAATTCGACATCGAGGGCTGCTCCGACGCCGTGCTGGTCGACATGGGCGACACGTATCTCGAGTCCCTCGGCCGGATCATCCAGATGGACGTCACGATTAAAAATGTCTGCCCCGGCAAGCGCGTAGCCCTGGCCGCCATACTCACCGAAGTAGATGCGGAAGGCATGGAATATCAGCGGGGCATGAAGGCGATGACTATCCCGGCGCACAACGAGCCCTCCTGCCGCGACGTGCTCGTCAGGTGCATCAAGTTTGTCGTGCCGGAGGACCTGGACGTCTCCGGCAGCTCCACCCAGGCCATGTGCAACACGCGGAACTTCAAGGCACGCTTTATCGCGCACAATATCGACACCGATTACCGCTGCTGCGAGTCTGTCCTGACGCTGTAAGCCGGAACTCCCGGCAGGCCACCGCCCTTTGCGGCGGTGGTACATAGAGCCGCGCCGAGCCGGAGGCGCCCTGCGGCAAGGCCGGGAGGGACAAGCCGTAGCTGGAAAGGAATATGAAAAACCTCCGCAAAGCGGCGGCCCCAACAAAAAGTTGGCAGCGGCAGCGGGCCGAGCGTGACTTTTTGTGAAAGCGAGGAGCAGCAAAAATGCGTGCGAGATGAGCTTTGCAAAGAAATGAAAAAGCTCGCCGCAAGCGACATGACGCTTGCGGCGAGCTGGCGGAGAAGGAGGGATTTGAACCCTCGCTCGGCTCATCACCGACTACTCCCTTAGCAGGGGAGCCCCTTCGGCCTCTTGGGTACTTCTCCAGACGAAAGCTGTTACATGATAGCACACACAACAGCGCTTGTCAAGGTTGACATGCACAGTTTTTTAGTTTATAACGGGTGTATGAAATACGACACTGTTATTTTTGACCTGGACGGCACTCTGCTGGACACGCTTGACGACCTGCGCGACGCCGTGAACCACGCGATGCGCGACTTCGGCCTTCCTGAGGCGACGCACGACGAGATGCGCGCGCGCCTCGGCAACGGCTCGGGCTATCTGATAGCCCACTGTGTGCCGGGCGGGAGGGAATTCCCGCAGTATCAGGAGGTTTTTGACGACTACCTGAGCTATTATGAGGCCCACAGCCGCATAAAGACCGCGCCGTATCCCGGCATCATGGAGCTTTTGGAGGAGCTCAAAGCAGCGGGGATCAAGTGCGCCATAGTCTCGAACAAGCCGAACACCGCCGCGGTGCAGCTCGCAAGGGACTTTTTCAGCGGCTATGTGCTCACGGCCGTGGGCGAGAGGCCGGGCGTCCGCCGCAAGCCCGCGCCGGACACGGTCCTTGCCGCCATGGCCGAGCTCGGCTCCGCGCCGGAGAGCACGGTGTACGTGGGCGACTCGGAGGTGGACATAGACACCGCTGCGGCGGCGGGGATAGACTGCATCTCCGTCACCTGGGGCTTCCGCACAAGGGAGCAGCTCGTGGAGAGCGGCGCGGCCGTTCTCGTGGACGACGCGGCCGGGCTGCGCGGCGCGATAATGGGCTGAATTGAACAGAAAACGCCGGGGGCATGGCTCCCGGCGTTTTTTTCGCCCTCATCTGCGGGGCGGGACAAAGCCCAGCAGGGCCGCGAGGCCGTCGCGGTTTTCGCGCGTCACCTCGAGCACGGCGACATCCTCCCGCGCGGCTATCGCGGCGAGGAAGGGCGAATCCGCGCGCTGCAATACGCCGAGGACCCGCGCTTCGCCGTCCAGGGCGGCGGTCACGGCGCGCTGGAAGCCCTCCGCCTCGGCCTCGTGGGGGCCGAGCTCGTCCATGAGCAGCAATCCGCAGCCCTCGCTGCCGCGCAGCGCGGCGCAGCCGAGGGCGTCGAAGCGCCCGACCATGTCCTCCCCCGGCGCGGAGCAGGAAAAGAGCAGGTTTTCTTCGCAGGGCTGTTCGTCCGTGGCCGCGCGGAGGAGGTGCACCGTCGCCTCCCCGGGGCGCACGGTGAAGACCCGGCGCGTGCGGAAGCCGCCGGCCCTCCCGCCGGCGCGCTCGAGCAGGAGGTCTATGAGCGTGGACTTGCCGACGCCCTTTTCACCCGTCAGGAAAAGATGCCTTTTCACAGCAGTTCGAGCCCCCTGAAATACTCCGGCCTGTCCGTGCGGGAGCGCACGTCCCAGAGCACGCGCCCGTAGCAGGTGTCGCTGACCTCGTCAAGGCAGCCGTCCGCGCCGGCGCGGCGCTCGAGGTAATCCGTTATGCGCCGGAGGTTTTCCCCGGTGCGCTCGCTCTCGGGCAGGAGCATGTCCATGAAGTGGCGGGCGTAGTCCTCCCCGGCGGGGACGCGGCGCTCGTCGTGGGCGTTGAAATAGCTGGCCTCCGGGCTGTAGCCGGAGAGGAAGAGCAGGTTGAAGAGCGAATAGAACCACTGCCCGCTGCCGTAGCGCGGCTCCGGCCTTGGGCGGCCGAAGAGCTCGAGCATCATGCGGTTCTGCAGCTCGTTCGAGCTCGAGACGTGGGTTATCTGGCAGCACCAGGCGCGGGACATGGCCATGGTCTTTTTCAGGCCGTCCACGCCGCGCACGGCGGGGGTCATGGAGCTGAAAACAAGGTCGAAGCGGTCCTCGAGCCCCTCCGCCGCCACGTCGAGCGTGTGGAAATCACACGCGCGGAAGCTGACGTTTGCGAGCCCGGCCTCCGCGGCGCGCTCCGCGCCTATTTCGGTCATGCGCGTGGAGATGTCGAAGCCCGTTACGCTGCGCGCGGTCTTCGCAAACTCGCAGACGAAGCGCCCGGGGCCGCAGCCGATGTCCGCAACGTCGCAGCCGGGGCCGATCAGGCCGCGGGAGAGGAGGAACTCCGCCGCGTCCTTCGCTCGCTCACCGTGGTCGGTCTGCAGCGCGCCGCCGCTGCCGTTCCACTTGTCGGCGACCGCGTTCCAGCGCTCGGCGGTCTCCTTTGCCGCTGGCGGGATGCGCGAGCGCGCATCGAGCATGGATGCGAACACGGCCCGCCCGCGCTCATTGCCGCCGGAGGCGGTGAATTCAGCCATTTTCCTTCTCCTTTCCGGCCGCGGCCGGGCCGAGCGGCAGGCAGATCGTCCGCCGCGCGCCGTAGCGGTCCGTGACCGTGACAACGTCCATTTCTATCCCGTATACGCGCTCGAGGTTTTCCGGCGTTATGACCTCCTCCGGCGTGCCGAAGGCGGCCACGCGCCCTTCGCGCATCATGAGCACGCGGCTGCCGATAGAGGCGGGGTCCTCCGGCGCGTGGGTGCTCATGACGACGCAGTAGCCGCGGCCGGCCAGCTCGACGGCCACGTCCATGAGCCGCTTGTGGTTGGCGTAGTCGAGGTTTGCCGCCGGCTCGTCCATCACAAGGAGCTTTGCCGACTGGCAGATGGCGCGGGCGATGATGGCGAGCTGCCGCTGCCCGCCGCTCAGCGAGGTGTATTTCTCGTTCGCAAGGTGCGCGATGTGCATCTTCTCAAGCGCGGCGAAGGCTGCGTCCCGGTCCGCCTCTTTTGGGGCCTGGAAGGCGGAGAAATGCGACGAGCGGCCCATCACGACCACGTCGAGCACCGTGTAGGAAAACACGGGCGTGTGGTGCTGCGGGATGTAGGCAGCGAGCTTGGCCAGCTCGCGGGGCTCGAGCGTGCCGATATCCCGCCCGTCGAGCCTTATCGAGCCGCCGCTGCGGCGGAGCATGCCGAGCAGCAAACGGAAGAGAGTCGTTTTCCCGCAGCCGTTCGGGCCGACGAGGCAGAGGATCTCCCCGGCGTCCGCCGAGCAGGTGACGCCCTTCACTATGTCCCCGGCGCCGTAGCCGCCGCTGAGGTTTTCAACTTCGAGCAGCATGGCCTCACCCCCGCTTCCTGAGTATGAGATAGATGAAAAACGGCGCGCCCATGATGCTCGTGACCACGCCTATCGGCAGCTCGAGCGAGAGTATGGAGCGGGCGAGATCGTCCATCAGCAGCAGGTAGGCCCCGCCGAGCATGGCGCAGGCCGGGATCAGCCGGCCGGAGTCCGCCCCGACGAGCGCGCGGGCCATGTGCGGCACCATCAGCCCCACCCAGCCTATCAGCCCGCCGAGGCACACGGCGGAGGCGCTCAGCAAAGTTGAGGCCGCGATGAAGATAAGGCGGTAGCGGCGGACGTTCACGCCGAGGCTCCGCGCCTCCTCCTCGTCGAGCGTGAGCACATTCAGCCGCCAGCGGAGCACGAGCACCACGGCGAGGCCCGCGGCCATGGGCACGCCGCTCCAGAGGAAGCTCTCCATGTCCGTCTTGGTCAGGCTGCCCATCAGCCAGAAGGTTATCTGCTGCAATACGTCGTTCGGGTCGGCCACGTATTTTATCATCGTCACTCCGGCGTTGCACAGCGCCATGACCATCGAGCCCGTCAGCACAAGGCTGAGCGTCTGCGAATGCACGCTCTTGCGGCTGATGGCGTACGAGAGCGCCACGGCGGACACGCCGCCGATGAAGGCCGCGAGCTGCACAACGTAGTTCGGCCGGCCGCAGAGGATGGCTATCGCCGCGCCGAGGCTCGCGCCGGAGGAGACGCCGAGGATGTCCGGCGAAACGAGGGGGTTGCGGAACATGCTCTGGTATGAGGCCCCGGCGACGGAGAGCGATGCGCCGATGAACACGGCGGAGAGTATGCGCGGCAGGCGTATGTTCCAGAAAATCGTCACAGCGTTCGGGTCCATCTGAGAATCTACGCCGAAACGGGCGAGAAAAGCCCTTACCACGTCCCCGGGCGAGAGCGGATAGTAGCCTATCCAGAAAGAGAGCAGCGTAGCGAGGATGAGAACGGCAAGCATGGCGAGCAGAACTATGGCGTACCGCCGCCGCGCAGCCGCGGCCTCCCGGCGGTGTATTGTCTCCATACCCGGCACCTCCAAAGTTTGGCTTGACTACGGAAAAGTGTTGTGCTATATTGCGAATTGTACTGAAAAGCGATTCGCTTTTGCCTGTATGTTGGGATTATGACACAATATTTATCCAAAGTCAATGACCCGGGCGGAGAAGGTCCGAGTTGCTTGAAAAATGATATGGACAGGAGGCAAAAAAGGATGAAACACACTCATCGCGTCCTTGCGCTGCTGCTTGCCGCGCTCCTCGCGCTGGGTATGCTCGCCGGCTGCGGCGAGGAACCGGCGTCAGAGGAAAGCACGGCCCCGCAGAGCGAGGAACCGGTCGCTGAGGATAGCACGGCGCCCTCTGAAGAGCCGGAGGGCCCGCGGACGCTCACCGACATGGCCGGGCGCGAGGTGGAGGTACCCGCCGTTATTGAAAAGGCGTTCTCCACCGACCCGACCGCGGCGATCTTCCTCTACACCCTCGTGCCGGACAGGATGCTGGGCTGGAACTACGAGCTCAACGATCTTGAAAAGAGCATCATCCTGGACGAGTACGAGACGCTGCCGAACTTCGGCATGGGCGACGCGATCAACTACGAGGCCGTCCTCGCCGCGGGGCCGGACATCGCATTCATGGTCGGCACGATCAACGACGCCACCGTGAGCAGCGCAGACGACCTGCAGGAGAGCTTCGGCATCCCCGTGGTAGTGGTGGACAGCGAGCTTTCCAACACGCCGGCGGCTTACCGCTTCATGGGCGAGCTCTTCGGAGTTGAGGACACGGCCGAGCAGCTGGCCGCGTACGCCGAGGAGACGCTGGGCGACATCGCCAACATGGACATCCCCGAGGAAGAGAAGGTGCGCATGTACTACGGGAACGGCGAGAATTCGCTGGAGACCGCGCCCGCCGGCTCCTCCCACGGCGCGATAATCGAGCTCGTCAACGCCATCAACGTGGCGGACCTTGAGCTCGGCGACGGCAGCCGCGTTCAGATATCCGCCGAGCAGCTCCTCGCCTGGGACCCGGATGTCATCGTCGTCAACGGCGAGCCGAAGGCCGACCTCCCCGGCGCGAGCGCCGCGGATGCCATCATGAACGACCCGACCTACGCTAACCTGACCGCCGTTAAGGAGGGCAAGGTGTACGGCACGCCGAACGCGCCGTTCAGTTGGGTGGACCGTCCCCCAGGGCCGAACCGCATAGTGGGCCTGCGCTGGCTCTCCGCGCTCATCTACCCCGACTACATACAGGTCGATGTGGACGACGCGGTGAAGGAGTTCTTCTCCCTGTTCTACCACGTGGACCTCACGGACGAGCAGCTTGCGAACGTCTACGCCGGCGTTGCGGGCTGATATGTGAAGAAAACTAAATCCCCCGGGCCTTCCCGGGGGATTTTTCTGCGCTTTCCGGCCGGAAAGCAGCCGCCGCGCGCAATCAGGGGGCAGGGCGGCTTGAAAAGCGGACAGCCGGGCAGCATGGCAAAACAGGCTCCCGAGGCCGTCCAAAAGCGGAAAACAGGGCGTCAGAAAGCGGCGAAACGGCCGCTCAAAAGCAGGAAACGGGCTGTCCGAGGGTGGAAAGGGGCCAGATATGCGCAGGGCGTGAGACGGCATGTTTAGCGCCGCCCGGCGCGCTGGGAGATGAGGGCTTCCCGCGCTGTCCGGCCCCGGGGAAAACAGCCAACACCCGAGCGTGGAGTTTTCACGCGGCGTGGCCCGCCGCTCCCCCGAGACGGAGGGGGCCTTCCCCAGAACGTAAAAATCCCCGCCGGGGTTCCGGCGGGGATTCCGCTTATTCTACGCCGGCGAGTAGCCGGTGTACATCAGGTATTCAGGCGGCAGCTTCTTCAGTGGCGGTGTCCTCGGTCTCGCCCTCGGTGGTGGTGTCGTCAGTAGTCTCCTCGCCCTCAGCGGGGGTCTCCTCCTCGGTGGTGTCCTCAGGAGTCTCCTCGGTGGCCTCCTCGCCCTCGGCGGGGGTCTCCTCGGTGGTCTCCTCACCCTCGGCGGGGGTCTCCTCCTCGGCAGTCTCGTCCTCGGCAGGGGCTACAGGGGGCTCGATGTCCATGCCGTCCAGGCGGACGAGCACGGTGGCGCCCATGGCGCGGTTGGCGGAGCCGGTGGCGTCGAACTCGGTGGCGGACACGCCGCTCATCAGGCCGCTCTCAACGCAGTAGGCGACGGCGTCGGAAGCCCAGGAGGCTATCTCGTCGGCGTCGGCAAAGGTGAGCTCGGCGTTCTCAACGGCGGCGGAGCCGCAGTAGCGGTAGAGGATGGCGGCGAGCTCCTGACGGGTCAGGGTGCCGTTCGGGTCGAAGGTGGTGGCGTTGCGCCCGGTGACCACGCCGGTCTCGCTGGCCCACAGCACGGCGTTGGCGTACCAGGAGCCGTCGGTGCAGTCGGCGAACACGTCGGACACGTTGCCCTCGACGGCCGGCTCGCCGGCCAGGCGGTAGAGCATGGTGACGATCATCGCGCGGGTCATGTTGGTGTTGGGCGCGAAGGTGGTGGCGGAAACGCCGGTCATCAGGCCGTCGTTATAGGCGGTCATAACGGCGTCGTAGTACCAGGAGGTGGAAGCCACGTCGGTGAACACGGGCTTCAGGATGGTGATGCGGCCCTGGGTCTCGCCGTACTGCTCGGCGGTGACAACGCCGCCCAGCTCCTCGGTGATGTAGTCCATGACGACGACGTCGAGAGCGGCGCCGGTGTCAACGCTGTCGGAGACGGAGAAGGCGTAATAGGTGTCGCCGCCGGCGGCAGTGAAGTCGTTGGAGACGACGCAGTAGGTGGCCTCGGGGTCAAACTCCTCACCGTTGATGCTGTTGATGGTCACGCGCTGGATGCTGGCGGGGCCATAGTAGGTGGAGTCGGGGTAGAGGTCGCCCTGGTCGTAGGCCTTGTTGGTATCGACGG
>DVGA01000087.1 GCA_018712985.1 Candidatus Scatomorpha intestinavium | reverse complement strand
CGTACTCCGCCGTGCGGTAGCGTATCCCGGCGGCGTCTAACAGCCGCATAACGTTGGTTTTTGTCATTTCAGTCACTCCTTATGAGGCGTCCAGCCGCGGCGCACGCGGCGGACACCGTATCCGCCGGCAGGGCGCGGAAGGGGACGACGGCCGGCGGCCCGCCCTCCGGCTCCGCAAGTCGGAGCTTGTAAAATGCGAGGTCCCTCCATGCGCCGAGCTTCCAGGCCGTGCGCCGGTCGGTAAAGACGAGCTCCATGCCCATGGCCTCGTGCAGCCGCTCGCTGGGTGCGTTCGGTACGGCTACACAGCCGTAGATATTCACAAAGCCCTGCGCCCTCAGCAGCGAAAACAGCGCCGTATAGAGCGCATGTCCCGCGCCGCGGCCGCGAAGGGCGGGGGAGAGGTAGATTGAGAGCTCGGCGTCCCAGTCGTAGGCCGCGCGCTCGCGGTAGCGGTGCGCGTAGGCGTAGCCGAGGGGCTCGCCGCCACCCTCGCATATGAGAAAGGGGTAGCGGGCGCTTATAGCGGCGATGCGGGCGCGGAATTCCTCCGCCGTTGGCGCGGGGGACTCGAACGTGATGGGCGTTTCCGTGTACGGCGCATAAATGGCCGCGAGCGCGGCGGCGTCCTCCTCTTTTGCCGGGCGAATGAAGTACTCCATGCCCTTCACCTGCCCTGACCGGCGCCGTATCCGCCTTCTAATTCGGGGCTCAGGCGGGAGTACATGCACATGTTCAGCACCTGCCCGTCCTTGATGGCGTTCGCGCGCAGTATGCCCTCGAGGGTAAAGCCGGACTTTTCGAGCACGCGGCGCGAGGCGGCGTTGCGCTCAAAGGGCTCGGCGAATATGCGCAGGATGTCGCTGTTTGAAAAGACGTATTCGCATGCCTCACTCACCGCCCGGGTGGCCAGGCCGCGGCCCCAGTACGCCTCGCCGAGATAGTAGCCGATCTCGGCCGTGCGGCGGTGTATGTTCCCGCACCGCGTCACGGATATGCTGCCGGCGGCGCGCCCGCCGCAGTCGATGGCGAAGGCAAACACCTCGCCCGGCTCCGCGGCGAGCATTGCCGAAATGTAGCCGAGCGCGTCGCGCTCCGTGTATGGGAAGGGCAGTCCGTCGCGCAGGTTTGCGAGCACCTTCCTGTTGTTCAGCGCCTCCGCAAGCGCGGGGGCGTCCTCCGGCCGCCAGGGGCGTATGACGGTTGTCTCCATATACATCACCGGATAAATTTTATACTTACCAAACGCCGCGGTCAAGGATTTACGGAAAATTCACAGTGAAGCTATACATTGATGGTTGTAAAATCCAAATAAAATGTTATAATCAATTAGGTTCGGGGAGAGGTGTCCGAGTGGTTTAAGGAGCTGGTCTTGAAAACCAGTGACCCGGCAACGGGCCATGGGTTCGAATCCCATCCTCTCCGCCACTGAGATGGGCCTGCCCCGCGGGTTACGGTTCCGCTCCCGGTATGCGGAATCTCCGCCCGCGGGGCGCGCTTCTTTCTGCGCGGCATATACGCTCGGATGTGCGCGCCTGCGCCCAGGATTTTGAAAGAAGAAAGAAATAATATTGTTTATATGCGAGGTTTTGATATGGGTGATTTCGTTGTAATTTCTGACGGTTCCGGTGATCTTTCCCCTGAAATTTACAGGGAAAAGGGCATCGTAATGATACCCTTCTATGTCATGCTCGGTTCGGGGGACTATCTTGAGCAGGAGCGTGACATCAGCACCTCCGAGTTCTATGAGTGGATGGTTTCGAACCCGGGCGTGTATCCCAAGAGCTCCACGCCCTCCACGCAGGACTATCTCCACACCTTCGCCGAGCATGTGAAGCGCGGGGAGAAGCTGCTCTGCATATGCATAACGGAAAAGTTCTCCAATTCCTACCAGACCGCGCGTATAGCCCGGCAGATGCTGCTCGAGGACTATCCGGATGCGCAGGTTGAAGTGATAAACTGCATGATGAACACCGTGGCGCAGGGGCTGTACGTGCTCGAGGCCTGCCGTCTGCGCGACGCGGGCGTGCCGCTGCACGAGGCAGTGAAGCGCCTGGAGGAGATCACGCCGAGCGGGCGCATCTTTTTCACCATCGGCAGCATAGATTACCTGAGCCACGGCGGCCGCATCGGCAAGCTGGCAGGGAAGGTAAGCGCTGTCCTCGGCATCAGGCCGATAATAACGCTCAAGGAGGGCGAGATATTCGCCTCCGGCGTCTGCCGCGGCCGCGGGAAGAGCATAGACAAGGTGCTGAGCATATCAAAGGACTACCTGCACGAGACATTTGCCTCGTCGGACGAGTTCGAGATTGCCATCGGCTACGGATACGACCGCGACGAGGCCGTCGCGTTCCGCAACCGCGTGCACGACCTGCTCGATTCGCTCGGCCTGCACAAGGACGATATACCCGTCCGGCACATCAGCAGCGTGATAAGCGTACACACCGGGCCGTATCCGCTCGGCATCTGTGTGCTGAAAAAGGCGCGCCTGGACTGAGAATTAAAGCCCCCAAAAGGGGGCTTTTTTAATTGCCCGCCGCGGCCGGAGGCCCAGGCTGCGCCTGGAGGCATAGCGCGGCCATAAATGGCCGCGGGGCGGAACAAGGGTAGGCCCTTGTAAAACCCTTTTGCCACCCCATTTCTTTGGCCTTGCCCAAAGAAACGGGAGTGGCGCCCCAAAGAAAAGCGCCAGGCTGCGCCTGGAGGCGTAGCGCGCCTCATAGAGGCGCGAAGTAGCTGCTAAGTGGTCATCCCGAAGGGTGAATAACATCAGCCACCAAAACCGTGCATTGCTCCCTGCGGTCGCGGCACTAACGGCCCCTCGTCGATTGCCCGTCAGTGCCGCGAGCGAAGCGAAGCAAACGCACGGTCGGCGATGCGGCAACTCATTCACCATTAGGGATAGGAACCTTTCGATAACGGAAAGTTTAGTGAAAACCGGCTTTTGGCTCCGTTTCGCACCAAAGCGTCTTTTCTTTGGAGTCTGAGGGGTTTCTTTTTGACAAGACAAAAAGAAATCTCTCAGAATTGGTTTGCAGGGGCTTTCGCCCCTGCAAGCGTTTTATAAGGGCTTCGCCCTTATATTATCCGCCCCGCCGCGCCCAGCGCGGCGCTCTGCCTCCACACGCTGTGTGGCCGGCTAATATATACGTACCTCCACGCGCAGGCGGCCCTTGCGCGTCTCGCGCGCCTCGCCGCAGTATTCGAACCGGCCGTGCCCGCGGACGGAGACAATATCGCCGGGATGCACCGGCGCCGCGCCGCCGCGGGCGGGCAGGGAGTTGACGAGCACGAGCTCGCGCTCAAAAAGCCTCTGCGCCTCCGACCGGGATAGCTTGTACACCGCCGCGACAAGCGCGTCCAGACGCTCTGAGGCGACGACGACCTGGCTCGCCTCCGGCGGCGCGGGCGGCTCAGGAGGCTGCTCCGCTTCGCGCACGCGCACGCTCGTGCGGCGGATCTGCGTCAGGTTATCCGCAATGTACGGCGCGATTGAGCGCAGGCAGAAAATGTACAGCCGCCCGTCGGCCGGGACTATGTCGCCTATCACCTCGCGCCGTATGCCGAGCGACATGAGCGCGCCGAGGCAGTCGCGGTGGCCCATCTCCCCGGCAAAGCGCTGCGAGGCCGGCGCGGCCTCGAGACACGCGACGGCGGAGTCCCATTCCGCGCCCTCGTACGGAAGGAATACGGCCGTGCGCCGCTCTGCGCCTGGGTAGCCGCCGTCGAATTCGAACGGGCCGGGGCGCAGAGTGATGAGCGCCGCCTGCTCGGCGCCGGTGAGGAACTCCGAAAACGTGACTATGCCGCGCCTCTCCGCGCGCGACGCGAGCTCCGAAAGGCGTTTTTTTGTCATATCAAGCGTGTTTTCCATGCCATGAGTATAGCGCGCCGGGGCGGGGGAGTCAAGCGGCGCGCGGAGCCATAGACAGGCCGTATGGGAGGCGATACGTTATTGGTATTTGAAATGGCGGGAGATGTGAGTTATAATCTACGTAAATCCTAAAATGGAGGAGATTACATGATATACAGGGACTTTCAGGGCATAAAGCTCAGCGGGCTGGGCATGGGCAACATGCGCCTGCCCGTCGTCGACGGGAACGACTCCAAGGTCGACCTGGCCGAGGCCGAGAAGATAATAGATTACGCCTATGAGCACGGCGTGAACTACTTCGACACAGCCTACGGCTATCACGGCGGCACCAGCGAGGCCGCGGTGCGCAACGCCCTCAGCAAATACCCGCGTGAGAGCTACTATCTCGCCGACAAATTCCCCGGCTACGACCTCTCCAACATGCCCAAGGTGAAGGAGATATTCGAAGAGCAGCTCGAGCGCTGCGGCGTGGATTATTTTGA
Source organism: Candidatus Scatomorpha intestinavium (assembly GCA_018712985.1). GTDB lineage: Bacteria > Bacillota > Clostridia > Oscillospirales > Oscillospiraceae > Scatomorpha > Scatomorpha intestinavium. The sequence goes on along the minus strand of DVGA01000087.1, from coordinate 9,821 downwards.
TTTCTACCTCTTCCACAACGTCTGCGAGCTGAATATCGAGCAGTACCTCGACCCGCAGTACGGCATTTTCGATTACCTGATGGAGCAGAAGCGCAATGGGCTCATAAAGCACCTCGGCTTTTCATGTCACGGCGCGATGCCGGTGCTCCGCCGCTTCCTCGATGCCTACGGCGAGCACATGGAGTTCTGCCAGATACAGCTCAACTACGTGGACTGGAGCCTTCAGCACGCGGACGAAAAGGTCGCGCTGCTGAACGAGAGGAACATACCCGTCTGGGTCATGGAGGGTGTGCGCGGCGGCAGGCTCGTCAGCCTGCCGGAGGACGCCGCGAGCAAGCTCCGCGCCCTGCGCCCGGACGAGAGCGTGGTGTCCTGGGCCTTCCGCTTCCTGCAGAGCGTGAAGGGCGTCACAATGGTCCTCTCCGGCATGAGCACCATGGACCAGGTGAAGGACAACGTCGCCATCTGGAGCGAGGACAAGCCGCTCAATGAGGAGGAGTTCAAGGCCATAACGGACGTGGGCCGCGCCCTCTTCGCAAACGGCGCGCTGCCCTGCACGGCCTGCCACTACTGCGTGAGCCACTGCCCGATGGGCCTGGACATCCCGCACCTCATCACCCTCTACAACGAGTTCTCCTACAGCGGGAAGGGCTTCATAACCTCGATGAACCTGCAGGTGCTGCCCGAGGACAAGCGCCCGAGCGCGTGCATCGGCTGCCACAGCTGCACGGCCGTGTGCCCGCAGCAGCTCCCCATACCGGAGACCTTCGCGAAGTTCACCGAAATGCTCAGCGCGGGCAAATAAGCGCCGCCCCGGCAAAAACGGCATGGCTTTTTGGCCATGCCGTTTTTTGCTCTCTTTTTCGTGCAGGGAAAGAGAGGACTTGCGCTTATGCGGCTGATAGAATAGAATCGCAGGAGGGGGGATGAGCAATGGACTGGATAGACCGGATGAACGAGGCGATACGCTACATCGAGGAGAACCTGACGGACAGGATCGAATACGAAAAGCTTGGGCAGATCGCCTGCTGCTCCGCGTATCACTTCCAACGTATGTTCGCGTATATAGCCGGCGTGCCGCTGTCGGAGTATATCCGCAGGAGGCGGATGTCCCTCGCGGCGGTGGACTTGCAGGGGGGAGACGCGAAGATAATCGACGTGGCGGCCAAATACGGCTATTCCTCGCCCACCGCGTTCAACAGGGCCTTCCAGTCCGTCCACGGCGTGAGCCCGTCGTCGGTGAGGGCGGAGGGCGCGGCGCTGAAGTCATTTCCGCCTCTTACAATAAAAATCGTTGTAAAAGGAGCGGAGGAAATGAACTATCGCATCGAAACACGCGACGCGTTCCGCGTCGTGGGGCGCTCGCGCCCGATGAGCCGGGAGATCGAGCAGAATTTCGTCGAGGTGCCGCTGATGTGGCAGGAGGCCGTGGAGGACGGCACGCTGGAAAGGATAATCCCGCTGATGGACGGGCAGCCGCGGGGGATCTTGGGCGTCTGCGCCTGCGGCGACGGCGAGGAGTGGCGCTACTACATAGCGGCCGCGACCTCGGCCGAGACCGGCGATGGGCTGGAGGAGTACGTCGTCCCGGCCTTTACCTGGGCCGTTTTCCCCGGCTCGGGGACGGGGAAATCCATCCAGGAGCTCGAAAAGCGCGTTGTGACGGAGTGGCTCCCGACCTCGGGCTATGAGTTCTGCGACGGGCCGGACGTCGAGGTGTATTTCGACCCGGACCCGCAGGACACGGCCTTCGAGGTCTGGATCCCCGTGAGGAAGAGGCAGCAATAAGGCCCAGCGCATATGGAAAACCGCCCCGGAGGGGCGGTTTTCTTTTTTTATTCTGCATCCTGCCCGGATTCGGAGATATGCATGTACTCGTCGTAGGTGCACATGCGGTCGGTTATGGAGCCGTCGGCGTTTATCTCGATTATCCGGTTGGCCACGGTCTGGGTAAGCTGGTGGTCGTGGCTGGAGAAGATGATGTTGTACGGGAAGGCGGCAAGGCCGTTGTTCAGCGCGGCGATGCTCTCAAGGTCGAGGTGGTTCGTCGGCTGGTCGAGCAGCAGCACGCTCGCACCGGAGAGCATGAGCTTGCTTATCATGCACCGGACGCGCTCGCCGCCGGAGAGGACGTTGACGGGTTTGTACACCTCATCGCCGGAAAACAGCATCCTTCCGAGGAAGGTGCGGAGGTAGCTCTCGCGCTTGTCGGCGGAAAACTGGCGCATCCAGTCCATTATGGAGAGCTCGCAGCCCTCGAAATACGCGCTGCTGTCGCGCGGCATGTAGCCCTGCGTGGTGGAGACGCCCCATTTGATAGTCCCGGAATCGGGCTCCTCTTCGCCCATGAGCAGCTTGAAGAGCAGCGTGACGGCCTGCTCGTTGCGGGAGATGAGGGCTATCTTGTCTTCGCGGCCCATTATGAAGCTGACGTTTTTCAGCACGGGGACGCCGTCGACGCTCTTGCAGAGGTCGGTGACGAACAATCGGTCCTTCCCCGGCTCGCGCTCGGCCTTGAAGCCGACCCAGGGGTAGCGGCGGGAGGAGGCGGGCATCTCCTCGATGCTTATTTTGTCGAGCAGCTTGCGCCGGCTCGTCGCCTGGCGGGACTTGGAGCGGTTGGCGGCGAAGCGGCGGATGAAGCTCTGCAGCTCCTCGATTTTCTGCTGGGCCTTTTTGTTCTGGTCCTTTATCAGCTTCTGTATGAGCTGGCTGGACTCGTACCAGAAGTCGTAGTTGCCCACGTACATGCGTATCTTGCCGTAGTCTATGTCCACGATGTGCGTGCAGACGTTGTTCAGGAAATAGCGGTCGTGGCTCACAACCAGCACAGTGCCCTCGTAGTCCATGAGGAAGTCCTCGAGCCAGACTACGCTCTGCAAATCGAGGTTGTTCGTCGGCTCATCGAGGAGCACGATGTCCGGCTTGCCGAAGAGCGCCTGCGCGAGCAGGACCTTGACCTTGAGCCTGCCGTCAAGATCGCTCATCAGGGTGTAGTGGAACTCCGTGTCCACGCCGAGGCCATTTAGTATGCGCCCGGCGTCGCTCTCGGCCTCCCAGCCGCCCATTTCAGCGAACTCCTCCTCGAGCTCGCTGGCGCGGATGCCGTCCTCGTCCGAGAAATCGGGCTTTTCGTATATCGCGTCCTTCTCCTTGCCGATGTCGTACAGGCGCTTGTTGCCCATGATGACCGTGTCCATGACCGTGTACTCGTCGTACATGCTCTGATTCTGCTTCAGGACGCTCATGCGGGCCTTCGGGTCGATATGGACATGCCCGCCTGTGGGCTCGACCTCGCCGGAGAGTATTTTCAGGAAGGTGCTCTTCCCGGCGCCGTTCGCGCCGATGATGCCGTAGCAGTTCCCGGCGGTGAACTGCAGGTCTGCCTGCGAAAACAGCACCTGGCCGCCGTACTGCAAACTCAGATTCTCAACAGTTATCATAATGCTGCTCCTGTAAGTATTTTTGCCAAGCATACCATAAAGGCGAGCTGGAAGCAAGCGCATAGCGCGGTTATGGACGCAAAGAGGACGCCCGGGAGAAGGCCTTTGGCCTCCCTCGGGCGTTTTTGCGCGCGGTGCGCGCGATTTGGATAATCGGCCGTTTTACGGCATCAATAGAACGTGGCCACCTGCTGAGCGGGCGGCTCGGTGCGCTCTATGCTCACTGCCGTCAGCACAGGGCCGCGGCGGCCGTACGCGCGGTGGAACTTATAGTCCATCCGGGCCGTCAGAATGACCCACTCGTCGTTTTCCGGCATCGGCTGGCCGTCAAGGTTGCAGATGAGGGCGGAAAAGGCGATGTCCGCCTCGCAGCAGGTCATGATGTGCCGCCCGATGATGAAGCTGTTGGCCGGGACGCCCTTTCGGCGTATGCAACGGCCCTTGAAGCGGACGGTCTTGCCGGAGTATTTCTTCGGTTCCTCGCTCATGTCGCGGTACCAGAGGGCATAGTCCCCGTCGCCTATCTCCACGATTGGCGCGTCGAGGTCGAAGGGGAGAGGGTCCTCGATGTCGTCGTAGGCCACGCTGCCGTCCGGCGCCTCATAGGCTATGTCCGCCCGGCGGGAGGCCCCGCGCACGACCTTGTGGAACTCCATTTTGTCCATGTCAGGCGTGAAGCGGTTGAACACCACGAGCTCCGCGCTCTTGAGCTTGTCGTAGCAGAGCTGGCGCATGTTGGCGTTGTAGGTCAGGAAGGTTGTCGCGTCCGCGAACATGAACTCCTGGGCCACGAGCCAGCCCTCCGGCAGGGCGCCGTAGAGCGTGTCCAGCATCCACATGCCGTTGTATTCGACGAGCACGCGCTCGGCATCCGCCGCGCGGCGCCAGGCGATGAGGTTTTCGCCCGTAAGGTCGCTTTCGTTCTCCACGGCCTTGAGCTTGACGTTCGGCGCGGAGAACTCCTCGGGCTCGTATTCCTCGATGCCCTCCTCGCAGACGAGCAGCAGCGTCCGCTCGCCGTTGTTGAAGCGCTTGTCCTCGAGGGTTTCCTGTATGAACTTCGTCTTCCCGGCCTCGAGGAAGCCGGTGAAGAGGTAAACGGGTATCTGCCTTGCCTCAGCCAAGAGAGAACAGCTCCTTCAGCCCGTCCTCGTCGAGGTTGGCACCTATTACGCAGAGCCTGCCGGTTACGGACGCCGCGCCGCGGCGCAGCTCGCGCTCGCCGGGCACGTAATCGAAGTAGATCCAGCCGTTTCCGTCAGCGGAGTCCACATAGCCCTTGGCGCGAACGGCCTGGCCGAGGCGCAGGCTGTCGAGCTCGGCGAGGGCGGAGGCGATCTCCTCCTCGGTGTACTTGCGCGCGGTCTCCGCGCCCCAGCTGGTGAACACCTCGTCGGCGTCGTGCCCGTGGTGATGGTGGTGATGGTGCTCGTGGCCGTGCTCATGCTCGTGATCGTGGCCGCAGGAGCAGCTCTCGCCGTGCTCGTGCTCATGCTCGTGGTCATGGTCATGGTGGTGCTCGTGGTGATGCTCGTGGTGATGGTCGTGGCCGCAGCAGCACTCTTCGTCCTCGTCATCGTCCTCGACCTCGGCGGCGAGGCGGTCGAGTTCGGCCTTCAGCGTGTCCTCGCTCTCCATGGCGGCGCGGAGCTGCCTGCCGTCCAGCTCGTCCCAGGGGGTGGTGACTATGACGGCGGTGGGGTTGTGCTCGCGGAGCATTGCGACGCACTGCTCCAGCTTGCCCGCGCTCATGCCCTTGGTGCGGCTGAGGACGATGGTGCCGGCGTTTTCCACCTGGTTGCACCAGAACTCGCCGAAGTTCTTCATATACATCCTCGCGCGCGTGGCGTCCACCACGGTGGTGAAGCTGCCGGGGACGAGGTCGCTGTCGCCGAGATCCTGCACGGCGCGGATAACGTCGCTGAGCTTGCCGACGCCGCTGGGCTCGATGAGCACGCGGTCCGGGTTGTATTCGGCCTTGACCTTTTCAAGGGCCTCGGCGAAGTCGCCCACGAGGCTGCAGCAAATGCAGCCGGAGCTCATCTCGGTTATCTCCACGCCGGCGTCCGCGAGGAAGCCGCCGTCAACGGCTATCTCGCCGAACTCGTTCTCTATCAGCACGAGCTTTTCGCCCTGATAGGCCTCGGCGATGAGCTTCTTGATGAGCGTGGTCTTGCCAGCGCCCAGAAAGCCGGAGAATATGTCGATCCTGGTCATAAAAACGCTTCCTAACTTTTGAATTTGCGGTTATAATGCTACTGTATATTACCACTTAACGGGGAAAGGGTCAAATAAAAAATGAAAAAAGTATGGTTCGCCGCCATTTTGATATTTGTTTTCGCGCTCACCGGCTGCGGAGCGTCCCCCGCCGGGCCGGTCGAGGTCACTATAGAGCCCTCGCGCCCGGCCGCGACGCCGTCTCCCACTCCGACGCCCACGCCGACGCCGACACCCACGCCCACGCCCACGCCGGACCCGGCGCAGGAGATCCTCGACGGGATGACTCTGCGGGAAAAGATCTGCCAGCTCATGGTGGTGAGGCCGGAGGCCCTGATGGGCGTTTCGCCTGTCACGGTGGCGGGCGAGGACACGCGCGAGGCGCTTTCGCAGTGGCCGGTGGGGGGATTCGTCTATTCCACGCAGAACCTTGTGGATAAGGAGCAGACGCTCACGATGGTCGAGAACGCTCAGAGCTATTCCGAAATCGGGCTGCTCATCTCCGCCGACGAGGAGGGCGGCAGCGTGGGCAGGCTGATGTACAAGCTCGGCACCACCTGGGTGAACTCCATGTACAGCTACAGGAACATGGGGACGGAGACGGCGTATGACAACGCCTACACCATAGGCTCGGACATGGTGGGCTGCGGCTTCAACACGGACTACGCCCCGGTGGCCGACGTGTGGACAAACCCTGAGAACACCGTGATAGGCGACAGGGCCTACAGCGACGACTTCGGCCAGGCGGCGGAGCTCGTCGCCGCAGCCGTGGAGGGCTTCCACGACGCGGGGGTGATAAACTGCGTCAAGCACTTCCCCGGGCACGGCGACACGTCCACGGACAGCCACGAGGGCACCGCCATAGTCGACAAGAGCCTCGAGGAGCTCATGGACGGCGAGTTCAAGCCGTTCATCGCCGGCATGGAGGCCGGCGCGGACATGGTGATGGTGGGCCACATTACGCTGACGCAGGTCGACGACGTCCCTGCCACGATCTCCTACGCCGTCACGACGGGGATATTGCGCGAGACGCTCGGCTGGGACGGCGTCATCATAACCGACTCGCTCGACATGGGCGCGCTCGACGCCTATACGCAGGGCGAAAAATGCGTGCTCGCCCTCCAGGCCGGGGTTGACATCCTGCTGGGCGTGGAGGACATCCCCGCGGCCGTGGACGCGCTCGAGAGCGCCGTGGAGAGCGGCGGCCTCACCGAGCAGCGGATAGACGAGAGCGTGCTGAGGGTGCTCAACCTGAAAATCGAGCACGGGATCATATAGCGCGCGGCGCGAATGTTAAACTGAAGGCAAATATTGAAAAACTTTCCCGACTAAGCTATAATGCGGTGTAAAGACACCTTGGGAGGCTTCGAGGCAGCATGGACAACACAAGTACTTCGAACTACACGATGCTCTGCGATTTTTATGAGCTGACGATGGGCAACGGCTATTTCGAGTCGGGGCTCAAGGACAGGATAACGTATTTCGACCTCTTTTACCGCAACGTGCCGGACAACGGCGGCTTCGCGGTCGCCGCCGGGCTGGAGCAGGTCGTGGAATATATCGAAAACCTGCATTTCGGCGAGGAGGACATAGCATACCTCCGCTCGCGCGGCCAGTTCACCGAGGCGTTCCTCGACTATCTGCGCGGCTTCAAGTTCACCGGGGACATCTGGGCCGTGCCGGAGGGGACGCCGGTTTTCCCGCGCGAGCCCATCCTCACCGTGCGCGCCCCGGCGATAGAGGCGCAGCTCATCGAGACATACCTGCTCCTGCAGATAAACCACCAGAGCCTGATTGCAACAAAGGCGAACAGGATAGTCCGCGCCGCGGAGGGGCGGGTCGTGCTCGAGTTCGGCTCGCGCCGCGCGCAGGGCGCGGACGGGGCGGTCCTCGGCGCGCGCGCGGCCTACATAGGCGGCTGCGCTGGGACGGCCTGCGTCCTCGCCGACCAGCTCTACGGCGTCACTGCCGCGGGCACGATGGCGCACTCCTGGGTGCAGATGTTCCCAAGCCAGCTCGATGCCTTCAGGGCCTACTGCCGGCTCTATCCCGACAACGCCACGCTGCTTGTGGACACTTACGACACGCTGCGCAGCGGCGTGCCGGACGCCATAAAGGCCTTCAACGAGGTGCTCAAGCCCATGGGCATCACGAAGTGCGGCATACGCCTCGACTCCGGCGACCTCGCCTATCTGACGCGCCAGGCGCGGAAGATGCTCGACGAGGCGGGCTGGACGGAGTGCAAAATCACGTGCTCCAACTCGCTCGACGAGCGGCTGATAAGCGAGCTGCTGCGGCAGGGCGCATGCATCGACTCCTTCGGCGTGGGCGAGCGGCTCATCACCTCGCGCTCGGCGCCGGTCTTCGACGGCGTGTATAAGCTCGCCGCCGTTGAGGAGGAGGACGGCACGATTGTACCGAAAATCAAGATAAGCGAGAACGTGGGGAAGATAACGAACCCGCATTTCAAGAAGGTCTACCGCTTCTACGGCCGCGACAGCGGCATGGCCGAGGCGGACTACATCACCGTCCACGACGAGGTGGTGGACGACACGCAGGACCTCGTGATACGCGACCCGGACGCCACCTGGAAGCAGAAAACCATGACCAACTTCCGAGCGAGGGAGCTGCAGGTGCCAATATTCAAAAACGGTGAGCTCGTTTATGACCTGCCGAGCCTGCCGGAGATACAGGCCTACTGCAAAAGCGAGGTGGCCACGCTCTGGCCGGAGGTCAGGCGCTTCGACTACCCGCACAACTACTATGTCGACCTTTCGGACAGGCTGCTCGGCATCAAGACGGAGATGCTCGGCGCCGCGCACAACGGCTGATGGACGCCGCGAGCCGCCGCCGCGCGATCGCGGACGCGCTGTCCGCCGGGGAGGGGCCAGTTGCCGCCTCCGCATTGGGCGAGCGCTTCGGAGTCAGCCGGCAGATTATCGTGGGCGACATCGCCCTGCTCAGGGCTTCCGGCATTGAGATAACCGCCACGCCCCGGGGCTATGTCCTCGGCACGGGCGGGGCTGCCGGGCTGCGGCGCACGATCGCCTGCGTCCACGGCTTCGAGGGCATGGAGCGCGAGCTGAACATCATGGTCGACAACGGCTGCACCGTCCTCGACGTGGTGATAGAGCACTCCGTCTACGGCCAGCTCACCGGCGAGCTGCACCTGAAAAGCCGCCGGGACGTGCAGGAGTTCATGGCCCGCTCACGGGAGGCGGGGGGCTCGCCGCTCTCCACCCTTACGGGCGGAATACACACGCACACGCTGCTCTGCCCGGATGAAGCCTCGCTCAGGCGCACGATGGACGAGCTCCGCGCCGCGGGGATGCTTCTGGAGTGAGAAGATGAACCATCCACGGTGTGCCGGCGCCGTGTAGGCGGTGCGTGGCTTTGATCCGAAATATCCTGGACTTTTCCGGAGGTTGTGATGTGAAAATCGGAATAATACGCTGCCAGCAGACCGAGGACTATTGCCCCGGGACGGCTGATTTCAAAGCGATAAAAGAACGCAGAGGCTCCTTCGAGGGAGTCGAAGAGGAAATAGAAATCGTCGGCTTTATCAACTGCGGAGGCTGCCCGGCAAAAAAGGCGGTGCTTCGCGCGCGTGAGCTGGTAAGGCGCGGGGCGGACACCATTGTGTTTGCAAGCTGCATCCAGAAGGGGACGCCGATCGGCTACCCATGTCCTTTTGCCAAACGGATGAAGGACATTATTGCGAATGATTTGGGGGATTCGGTTAAATTCCTCGATTATACACATTGATCCGATATGTGCAGGTTCAACTTGCACTTGACAATGCGCCGCCGCGGTAGTAGACTGAGCGAAGCCGGTGTCTTGACACCTGTAAAGTCAACTATCGGGGCGGTGTTTTTTTATGTCCAAGGTGGGGGCGTTCCTCAAACGGAAGGATATTGAAATCAGCCTGAAGCGCTACGGGATCGACGCGCTCGGCGCGATGGCGCAGGGCCTTTTCTGCTCGCTGCTCATCGGCACGATACTGAACACGATAGGCTCGCAGACGGGCCTCGAGATATTCTCCACCGTCGGCGGCTATGCCAGCTCCATGAGCGGGCCGGCCATGGCGGTCGCCATAGGCTGGGCGCTCAAGTGCCCGCCGCTGGTGCTGTTCTCCCTGGCCACGGTCGGCTGGGCCTCGAA
>DVGA01000086.1 GCA_018712985.1 Candidatus Scatomorpha intestinavium | reverse complement strand
TCCGGTGGTGAAGTCAATGGCGGCAAAAATGCTTTCACTGTTTTCGATAGCGCTCCACAACCGTGACAGTCCGACGGATGTTATCCCCCGGCCCGGGCACCGAACACACAGACACACATCCGGCCCCTCGGCGGCTTCCCCTTTCGGCACACGCTGTCTGGCGTTTTGCTGTGCGTACTCTTGTCGGCCGCGCCTCTATCATTTCATATGAAATTAGGCATTATTATACACGCTATCGCGCGTTTGTCAAGGGCTTTTTCGCGCTGAAGCAAAAAATCCACGGTTTTTCGCCGCTGGCGCGGGCAGGGCGGCTTACCGTCTTGCGCCCCGTGCGCCGCCGTGGTAGAATCAGGCTGCGCGGCGGGCAGCGCCGCGCGGAAGCCAAAAGAAAGGATGCGCGCGGCATGCCCGAGCTGAAAATAGCGCTCATGCAGCTCCTGCCCGGAGACGGGCCGGAGGAGAACCTGGCCCTCGGCCTCGACGCCTGCCGCCGTGCGGCGGGTATGGGGGCCGACATCGCCCTTTTCCCGGAGATGTGGAGCTGCGGCTACCGCATACCGCAGCGCCCGGAGGAGCTGCGCGCCCTCTCAGTCCCCGCCGGCGGGGAGTTCGTGTCCGCCTTCAGCCGCGCCGCCGCGGAGCTCGGCATGGCCGTCGCCGTAACATACCTCGAGCGCTTCGAGCCCTCGCCGCGCAACTCGCTCGCGCTCTTCGACCGCCGGGGGCGGCGCGTCCTCGACTACGCCAAGGTCCACACCTGCGATTTCGGCGATGAGCGCGCGCTCACCGCCGGCCGCGCCTTCCCCGTCTGCGAGCTTGACACCGCCGCGGGGGACGTGAAGGTGGGCGCGATGATCTGCTACGACCGCGAGTTCCCGGAGAGCGCGCGGCTGCTCATGCTCGCCGGGGCGGAGCTCATACTCGTGCCGAACGCCTGCCCGATGGAGATAAACCGCCTGTCGCAGCTCCGTGCCCGGGCGTATGAGAACATGCTCGCCCTCGCCACCTGCAACTACCCGGAGGGGGCGCCGGACTGCAACGGGCGCTCCACGCTCTTCGACGGCGTGGCCTATCTGCCGGAGGAGCCCTCCTCGCGGGACACCTGCGTCCTCGAGGCCGGGGGCGGCGAGGGCATATACCTCGCGCGGCTCGGCCTCGGCGCGCTGAGGGAATACCGTGCGTCCGAAGTGCACGGCAACGCCTACCGCCGCCCGGAGCTCTATGGGGCGCTTTGCTCCGGCGCGATAGAAGCGCCCTTTATCCGCAGCGACCGCCGGGCTTAGCCCGTTTTGATTAAGGAGGAGACATCAATGGCCAAGGATACGCCGGTAACTCTCAGAAACAAGGTTATTTACTCAGTTTTCGTCCGCAATTTCAGCCCAGAGGGGAATTTTGAGGGCGTGCGCCGCTCACTGGACCGCATCGCCGCCCTCGGGACGGACATCGTGTGGCTCATGCCCATCCACCCGGTGGGCGAAGCCTCGCGCAAGGGCTCGCTCGGCAGCCCCTACGCGATACGCGATTACCGCGCCGTGAACCCCGAATACGGCACGATGGAGGACTTCCGCCGCCTGGTGGACGGCATCCACGCTCTCGGCATGAAGTGCATCATCGACGTTGTGTACAACCACACCTCCCCGGACTCCGTGCTCGCGCACGAGCACCCCGAGTGGTTCTTCCACGGAGCTGACGGCGCGCCTGGCCGGCATGTGGCCGACTGGAGCGACATCGTCGACCTCGACTATGCCTCCTCTCCCGCGCTCTGGGACTACCAGATCGACACGCTCAAGATGTGGGCTGAGATCGTCGACGGCTTCCGCTGCGACGTGGCGCCGATGGTCCCGCTCGATTTCTGGCTCCGCGCGCGTCGCGAGGTTGCCGAGGTACGCCCCAGCTGCATCTGGCTGGCCGAGTCCGTGGAGCCGCACTTCATCGCCTTCAACCGCTCGAACGGAACGGCCTGCCTCTCCGACTCGGAGCTCTATCAGGCCTTCGACCTCTGCTACGACTACGACACTGCCAACGATTTCATCGCCGCGCTGCGCGACAGCTCGAAGCTCCCGGCCTACGCCTCGGCGCTGAACGCTCAGGAGGGGATCTACCCCGCCAACTACGTCAAGCTCCGCTTCCTTGAAAACCACGACCGCCCCCGCGCCGCCTTCCTTATCCCGGACGGCCGCGCGCTCGAGAGCTGGACGGCCTTCCTCTATTTCCAGCGCGGCGCCGCGCTGGTCTACGCCGGGCAGGAGCGCGCGGCGAAGCACCTGCCGAGCCTGTTCGAGAAGGACACCATTGACCTCGAGCACGGGCCCGACCTCTCGCCGCTCATGGCGCGCCTTGCGGAGATAAAGCGAGACCGCATCTTCGCCGAGGGCAGCTACAGCGTCGCCGCACACCCCTGCGGCGCGCTGACCGCCAGCTACACCCTGCCCGGGCGGCGCGTATTCGGCCTCTTTCCCGCCGGCGGGCGCGCGGCGCTCGTCGAATCCGGCCTGCCGGACGGGCAGTACGCCGACCTCATCACCGGCAAGACTGTTGAGGTCTGCTTCGGCATGGTAGGCACCGGCGGCCGCCCCGTCATCATCGACGCCACACTGCGTGTGGGAGCATAGCCAAGCTACGCTTAGATGCATAGCGCGGCCCAAAGGGCCGCGAGCGGGCAACGCATGCAGGCATAGCGCCGCGCCAGGGCGCGGCGAGGACAATGACAAAGGCGAACGCCTTTGTAAAACCATTATGCAGGGGCGAAAGCCCCTGCATTGTCTTTCTGAGAGATTTCTTTTTGTCTTGTCAAAAAGAAACCCCTCAGACTCCAAAGAAAAGACGCTCTGGTGCGAGTCGGAAGCTAAAGCCGGTTATTACCAAACTTTTCGTTGTCGGA
>DVGA01000008.1 GCA_018712985.1 Candidatus Scatomorpha intestinavium | reverse complement strand
GATGGTATAGGCGTCCGGGTTGTCGGCGCTCTGTTCCTCGCTGCCGCAGGCGGCAAGCGTGAGCGCCATCGTCGCCGCAAGGGCGGCGGAGAGCAGCTTTCTACGCATTGTGTTTTCCTCCAAATTTTACTTATTTTGGCCTGAAAAGGCCGCAAAAAATGCACCCCACCCTGAGATGAGGGTGCATATTTGCCAATGTTGATACGCTTCATGGGGACGGGGCTTATTCGCTCCGGCGCCTTATTTTGCGCCCTTGGGGCCCGGCCTCTGCGCCGGGACCGGAGATGGCCTGCCGCGGCATTTTTCGCGCATTCAGTGGTGAATTGCTTACGCGCCGATCAGGACCCTGTCGGTAAGCATTTCCTCGCCCGAGGCGCGGGTGAACCTGGCGAGCAGGCTGTCGACGGTAAGCCGCTTTTTCTCCTCGCCGGAGATGTCGAGGACGATGCGCCCCTCGCTCATCATTATGAGGCGGTTGCCGTGCTCGATGGCGTCTCGCATGTTGTGCGTTACCATGAGCGTGGTAAGCTGGTTTTCCTCAACTATCCTGTCGGAGAGCTCGAGGACCTTGGCGGCGGTTTTGGGGTCGAGCGCGGCGGTGTGCTCGTCAAGGAGCAGGAGCCGGGGCCGGACAAGGGCGGCCATCAGCAGCGTAAGGGCCTGGCGCTGGCCACCGGAGAGCAGCCCCGCGTGGGTGGTCAGGCGGTTTTCGAGCCCGAGGCCGAGCGTGGAGAGCAGCTCGCGGTAATCCTGCCGCTCAACCTTGCTTATGCCCCATCTGAGCCCGCGGCGCTTGCCGCGGCGGGCGGCGAGGGCCAGGTTTTCCTCTATGTCCATCGTGCCGGCAGTGCCCATCATCGGGTCCTGGAACACGCGGCCGATGAAGGCGGCGCGCCTGTGCTCGGGCAGGTTGGTGATGTCCTTGCCGTCGATGGTTATCGCGCCGCTGTCCACGGGGAAGACGCCGGCTATGGCGTTGAGCATGGTGCTCTTGCCCGCGCCGTTGCCGCCGATGACGGTGACGAAATCGCCGTCGTTCAGCGTCAGATTAAGGCCGTGCAGCGCCGTTTTAGCGTTCACGGTGCCGGGATGGAAGGTTTTGGAGACATTTTTAAGTTCAAGCATTGTTCTGTTCCTCCTTTGCCTGACTTGCGCGGCTGCGCCGGCGGATGCTGAGCTGGCCCTTCCAGTAGGGGATGGCCAGGAACAGCGCGACTATAAGCGCTGTGAAGAGCTTGAGATCGTTTGTGTCAAGGCCGAGCCTGAGCACTATCTGGATGACGAAATAGTACACGATAGCGCCGACGCTGCAGCCGATGAGGCCGGTGAAGACCTTCCCGCGACCCCTCAGCAGCACTTCGCCGATGATTACGGCGGCGAGGCCTATCACGATGGCGCCGCGGCCCATATCGATCGTGCTGCTGCCCTGGTACTGGGCGAGCAGGGTGCCGGCAAGGGCGACCATGCCGTTGGAGAGCATGAGCCCGAGCACCGTGGCGCTCGCGGTGTTTACGCCCTGCGCCCTTGACATCTGGCGGTTCGCCCCGGTGGCCCTGAGGGCGCTGCCGGACTCTGTGCCGAAGTACCAGCAGAGGACCGCGATAACGACGGCGGTTATTATGACGAGGACCGGCAGCGGGTTGCTGAGGCTGAGCTCGCGCACATAGCGTGACGAGACTATGAGGTCGTAATTGTCTACACGGATGGCAAGCGTGGCCTGCGTGCCTGCCGAGGTGCCCCAGCCCATGATGCGCAGATTGATGGAGTAGAGCGCGAGCTGGGTAAGAATTCCGGAGAGTATCGCAGGTATCCCGCATTTCGTGTGGAACATACCCGTTATCAGGCCTGCGAGCATGCCGGCTAACATTGCGATAAGGGTGGCGAGCCAGACGTTCATTCCGTTCAGCGTGAGCAGGACGCTCACCGCGCCGCCTGTCGCAAGCGAGCCGTCGACCGTGAGGTCGGCTATGTCCAAAACCCGGTAGGTGATGTATACGCCCATGGCCATCAGGCCCCATATGAGGCCCTGGCCGGCCACGCCGGGCAGGGAATTGATCAGCGATTGCAAGAAATCCATGATTTGCGATATCCTCCGAATTCCTCCCCCGGCGGGAGATAGTGCCTCCCGCCGGGAAGAATTATTTTAATCTTTACTCGATGACCACGTAGTCGTCGGGGATCGTCACGCCCAGCGCCTCGCAGTTGGCGGCGTTGTACATCTTGGTGACGTTCGGCGCGCTCTGGATGGCCATGGTGGAGATGTCGGCCTCGCCGGTCAGGATCTGGGCGGCCATTTCGCCGGTGGTGTAGCCGAGGTCGTAGTAGCTGATGGACAGCGTGGCCACGCCGCAGCCGGAGCAGATGCCGCTCTCGCCGGCGATTACGGGCACGCCCGCGGGGATGACCACGTTGGCTATGGTCTCGGTGTTGGAGGCCGCGGTGTTGTCGGTGGGGATGTAGATGACGTCGGAGTTGTCGCAGGCGGTCTGGGTCACGCTGGAGAGGTCGTTCACGTCGGTGAAGGCGTAGGCCTCGCAGACATAGCCCATATCCTCGAGGTAAGTGCGGATGGTCTCAATCTGGTATACGCTGTTCGGCTCGCCGGAGCAGTAGAGCAGCCCCACATTGGTTGCGTCGGGGAAGAGCTCCTGAATCATTTCGGCCTGCTGGTCGAGCGGAGCGAGGTCGCTGGTGCCGGAGATGTTGCCGCCCACGGTGCCGGTCCAGTCGGTGATGCCGAGCGCGGTGGCGTAGTCGGTGACGGAGGTGCCGAGGATGGGGATGTCGGCCGTGGCGCTGGCGGCTGCCTGCAGCGGCCAGGTGGCGTTGGCGAGTATCAGGTCCACGCCCTCGGAGACGAAGCCGTTCATGATGGTCGTGCAGTTCGGCTGTTCGCCGCCGGCGTTCTGGTCGCGGAATTCAACGGCGTCCGCGCCGAGGAGCTCGGTGAGCGCGTCCTTGAAGCCCTGGGTGGCGGCGTCGAGCGCTTCGTGGGTCATCTGCTGGCAGATGCCGATGACGTAGGTATCGCCGGTGGCCTCACCCTCGGGGGCGGAGCTTTCGGCGGCGGGGCTGGCATCGGTTTCACCTTCGGGGGATGCGGACGGGTCGCCGTTCTCACTGGTTTGGCTTTGGCTGCCGCAGGCGGCGAGCGCGAGCACCATCATTGCCGCGAGAGCTATGCAGAGCAGTTTCTTCATCTTCATCGTTTTCGTCTCCTTCTTTGCTGGTGTGGGTGCAGCCGGTAAATAAAAAACGGCCCCCGCCGTTCAAGGCGAGGGCCGTTGCTGCTAATTTGATGTGCTCAGCAGGCCGCTGGTCTTGTCAGGCTTTTCTGGATTGTCTGGGTAAAAAAGTAAAAATAAAAATAGACAAAGCCAAAAAAGCCCGCAAAAGCGTTGCGAGCCTGAGCATAGAAGGAGACGGAATTCACATTGTTCATGGTGCAGACGATGAGCTGCTTCATGTGACTGTCTCCTTTCCGGCGCGGGGCCGAATTAATCTGATGGATATACGATAACGCTTTAAAGGTCGGAAGTCAACCGTGATTTTTGTGCAAATTTGGGCTTGCGAGTCGCGCCGTTTTGGAGAATGGCACAAAAATTAAACCCTTTACGGCACAATCAACTCTTTGACGATGAAATCCCGGCCGCTGATGATGTCCGCGTTGCGCTTTCCGCAGCGGGGACAGTAGCCCTCGTTTTTCACGATGGGGAAGGCCCTTTTGCACTCGCGGCAGACGCCCTGGCCCTCCACGGTTTCGATTTTCAGCTTGGTATTTGCGTATTTCGTGTCCCTGACAACAACGCCGTAGATGTCCTCTACATACTGCGGTATCACCAGGGAGAGGTCGCCGATTTCGAGCACTATCGTGTCTATAACGTCGAGGCCGTTGTCCTTCGCAAAGGCGTCGACCGTTGCGATGACCTGCCTGACTACGCCTATTTCGTGCATGTCCGCCTCCGTTTTTTTCTTCATAATATCACCGGGGAGCGGCATTTGCAAGCACGGGCAATGGCAATTTACACAGTTTGCACAAGCATTTCTCTAAAAAGGTGTTAATTGAATAATTAACACAATGGGTGTATAATGTATATAACCGGACTCGCTCGTTGGGAACGGGACATTATCTTACACAAAGCGAGGGGAGATTATGGCTTTTCGCAAAAAGATACTCATGCTGGCCACAAAGATAAGCATTGAGTGCGGCACCTACATGGGCGTGACGCCCTCCGACCCGGAGTACATGATACTCGACCCGGTAGTGACGGACGAAATGGCGGACGTCGGAATGCACGTCAAGGTGCGCTCGCCGCGGCACATCGAGGAGATCGCCAAAAAGGCGAAGGTGAGCGTGGACTACGCGCAGGAGCAGGTGAACAAGCTCGCCGACTGCGGCATAGTGCGCTGCATCTATGACGGCGACGTGGAGACGTACTACTATCCCATCTGGGTGCCGGGCATCATGGAGGGCATGCTGTCCGTAAAAGAGCAGGTGGAGAAATACCCGGTTATCGCCGAGTGCTTCGAGCGCTACACCCGCTACCGCACGCCGATCCTCGTGCCCAATTTCCCGGTCGGCATGGGGCCGATGCGCGTCATGCCCGTGGGCAGCGCGATTAAAAACGACACCCACGCGGCGCCCTATGACGAGGTGGAGCGGATCATTGACAACGCCTGGGCAATTTCCGTAGGGCCATGTTCCTGCCGCCGCACGCGCCGGATAATGGGCGAGGGCTGCGGCCACCTTGAGGAAGACATGTGCATGTACATAAACGACAACGCCCGGTTCTTCTCCAAGCAGGGCAGCCACCGCCTTGTCAGCAAGGAAGAGGCGAAGGAGATACTCAAGCGGGCGGAGGACAACGGCCTCGTGCACGAGATAAACGAGGCGGAGGGCTACGACGGGCCCACTGCTATCTGCAACTGCTGCGGCTGCTCCTGCCTTGCGCTCCGGCTCGGCGAGTACTTCAACGACCCGGACCTGCTGCGCACGAACTACGTCGCACGCGTGGACAAGGACAAGTGCGTGGCCTGCGGCCAGTGCGTTGAAAACTGCCAGATGGGCGCGCTCAAGCTGGGCGCGAAGCTCTGCGGCAACCCGGAGCCGGAGGTGCGCAAGCCGTTCGACCAGCCCTGGACCAAAAAGCATTACAATGTGGACTACCGCACCAACCGCAGGGACGTTGTGGACAGCGGCACCGCGCCGTGCAAAATGGAGTGTCCCGCGCACATCCCCGTTCAGGGCTACATAAAGCTTGCCAGCCAGGGCCGCTATCTCGAGGCGCTCGAACTCATAAAGCAGGAGAACCCCTTCCCGGCGGTCTGCGGGCGCATCTGCAACCGCAAGTGTGAGGATGCCTGCACCCGCGGCGATATCGACCAGCCGATAGCCATCGACGACATCAAGAAGTTCATCGCCGACAAGGAGCTCTCCGCCGAGACGCGCTATGTCCCCAAGATGCTCAACCAGACAGGCAAGCCGTTTACGAACAAGATCGCCGTGATAGGCGGCGGGCCGAGCGGCCTTAGCTGCGCGTACTACCTCGCGGTAAAGGGTTACCCGGTGACCGTGTTCGAAAAGGGCGACAGGGTCGGCGGCATGCTCACGCGCGTGATACCCACCTTCCGGCTGGAAAAGGACGTTGTCGAGGCCGAAATAGACGTGCTCAGGCAGCTCGGAGTGGAGTTCAGGTGCGGCGTCGAGGTAGGGAAGGACGTCACGATACAGCAGCTTCGCAACGAGGGCTACGAGGCCTTCTACCTGGCCGCGGGTGCGTGGAAGAGCGTCAGGCTCGGCGTGCCCGGCGAGGACAAGGCCGGAGTGTGGGACGGCATCAGCTTCCTTGAGGCCGTCAACGGCGAAAACAGGCCCGAGGTGGGCAGGCGAGTGGCGGTAATAGGCGGCGGCAACACGGCTATGGACGTTGCACGGGCCGCTCTGCGCCTGGGCGCGGAGGAAGTGACGGTGGTTTACCGCCGCACGAGGGCCGAAATGCCCGCCTCCGACGAGGAGATAGCCGAGGCGGAGGCCGAGGGCGTGAAGTTCAAATACCTCGCCTCTCCCGCCGAAATAACCGGCGAAGGGGCCGTTGCCGGCATAAGGCTGCAGCTCATGGAGCTCGGCGGGAGCGACGCGAGCGGCCGCCGGAGCAGCGTCCCCACGGGCGAAACCGAGGAGCTGGCCGCGGACTGCGTCATCTCCGCGCTCGGCCAGCGTGTCGACCTCGGCGACATGCTGAAGGGCACCGCCGTGCGCCGCAGGAAGAACGGCACGGTCGAGGTGGACCCCGTCACCCTGCAGACAGACGAGGGCGACATCTTCGCGGGCGGCGACGTCGTCACCGGCGCGCGCTTTGCGATAGACGCGATTGCCGCGGGCAAGGAGGCCAGCATCTCCATCCACCGCTTCGTGCACGAGGGGCAGAGCCTTGTGCTTGGCCGCTCGGTCAAGGAGTACCTCTCCATCGACAAGGAAGCGGTCAACGTGCCCATCCACAACCTGAACCTCACCCCGCGCCAGAAGTCGGAGGACGGCGGCGCCGCCGAGGCCATAAAGACCTTCCGCGACCTGCGCGGCACCTTCACCGAGGAGCAGATGAAGAAGGAGACCGAGCGCTGCCTCGGCTGCGGCGCCGTTGTGCTCGACGAGTACATGTGCGTCGGCTGCGGCATCTGCACCACCAAGTGCCGCTTCGACGCCATCCACCTCGAGCGCGTGCGCGATGTCGAGGGCCTGGACTACGATAACCTTGTCCCGAGCCTCGCCCCGCATATCGCTAAGCGCTACGGCAACATTGCCATTAAGAGCCTGACCAGGCCGCTCGGAAAGTAAAAGTAAGGAAATTGAAAGGACAAGGAAAAGGCTGAGTAAAAATTCCGCCCGCGGAGCCTTATATCCGCGGGCGGAGCTGTATATTGCCGTCGAAGAATTGATAAAGCCTTGATTTTTAGGCACTAAACTCATACAATAGTTACATACCTGCTGTGGATGTGAAACCGTGAAAAGGGATAAGCTGAAAGAATATTTTTCCGTGCCGAACATTTTGAGCTATTTCCGCCTGATACTCATCCCGGTTTACCTTTACACCTATTTCAACGCCCGCACGGATGAGGATTATCTCAAAGCGGCGCTTGTGATAGCGGTCTCCGGGCTGACGGACGCGCTGGACGGCTTTATTGCCAGGCATTTCAATCAGATAACCGAATGGGGCAAGCTGATAGACCCCGTGGCGGACAAGCTGACGCTCGCCTCGATCGCGCTGAGCCTTGTGCTCCGTTTCCCGCTGATGGGCGCAGTGTTCGTGCTCTACCTCGCGAAGGAGGGGTACATGCTCATAATGGGCGCGGTGATGCTCCGCCGGGGCTACAGGATGGACGGCGCGCAGTGGTACGGCAAGGTCTGCACCGCCGTGACTTACGCCGTCATGCTCTCCCTGCTCGTCTTCCCGGGCATGTCCCGCCGCATGTCGAATTCACTTATCGGCGTCTGCCTTGCCGTTACGGCCATGGCATTCATCGGGTATGTAAATTTCTATCACCGGGTGCGCAAAACAAGGAGATAAGGGGTTTAACCAAGCCGTCCGCCGCCGAGCGGGCGGCTTTTTTCATGCGGGCGCTGGAAAAATCCGCCCTCGGAACTATAATGTAAAAAAAGTACAAAAAGCCGCGGTGATTTGAAACGGACGACCTTCAAAAGCTGAAAATACGGTGCGCAGCCTCACTCCCCCGGGCGAGGGCGCCGGGAAGCCGCGCCGGGAATCACGGCCTACCGCTTCACAGGCGGGAGGATAGAGATGCCGCGCGCGGAGAACCCGTACCTATACATTGTGGCGGCGGGGACGCTCCGGCTGTATACGCCGTCGGGGATCGTGGACTACATTGAGGGGCAGTATTCCCACTCGCGGATTGACACGCCGCTGCACGGCACAGTGCTGGCCCCCTCGGAGATGGGGGATTTCCTGGCCGTCTCCGTCGAGTTCACGGCGGGAGACGTTATAGCCGTGGCGATAGAGCTGGACAACGGCCTGACCGGCAGGATCCTCGACGGAGGAATCGGCGAGGAGGCCATGGCTGAAGCTGACCGCGAGGCCGTGCGCTCTGCCGCGCGGCTGCTGGACACAGCGCTCGGCGCGGCGGGCTCCGAGTTCCTCCGGCGGAACATCCTGAGAGAGGTGATATACTACCTGCTGCGCGGCTCCTGCGGCGGGCAGCTGCTGCGGCTGAGCGCGAACGCCGGCAGGGCGGACAAAATATATGACGCGAACAGCTAAATAAAGAAAAACTTCCGCCGGCAGTTCACCGTTGAGGAGCTGGCGGAGAGCAAAAACATGAGCGTTTCCCAATTCTATCAGAAGTTCAAGAGCGCGGTCGGCATGGGTCCGATGCAGTGCCAGAAGCGCCTTCGGCTCACCGAGGCCAGGCGGCTCATGCTCGACGAGGGCCGGAATGTGACGGAGGCCTCGGCCGAGGTGGGGTATGAAAGCCTCTCGCAGTTTATCAGGGACTACCGCAGGATGTTGGGCGCCGCCCCGAAGGAGGATGTGCTGTCCCTCCGCCGCAGGCTGGAGAAATGAGCAGTTTTTTTGCAGTAACGGGCAAGCCGCAGAGAAAAGCCCCTGCTATACTTGAACCGGCAGAGAAAGCCCTGTCAATCCTGAAGCAGGAGGCTTTATAACATGATTTTGACCGATGAACTCTGCGACAGACTGTGCGCCGCCGCGGTGGAGGGGGCCCCGCTCATGGCCATACAGGCCAACGACCCGAGGATAACGCTCGTGGCGGGCGGCTACCCGCTGTTTGCGGACGGCAAAATAGCCGGCGGAATAGGCGTTGGCGGAGGCACCGAGGAGCAGGACTGCGAAATCGCGGAATACGTCCTCTCCGTGTTTGAAAAGCTGGCAAAATAAGCGCAGGCAAAACCCCCGGGGGACTCCCCCCGGGGGTGCGCTTTTATCTGAGCTTTGCGCCGCAGTACGGGCAGTATTTGCCCGAGCCGGAGATCGCTGCGCCGCAGTCCGGGCAGCGCGTGGAATCCGTGCGGCGGTAGCCGCCGTAGTCGTAGTCGGCGCTGCTGTGGTTGCCGTAGTCCGCCTCGTCCGCCGCGCGCTCCGAGCTCGCGTAGCTCGAGCTGCCGTCGTAGTCCGTGCCGCGGTCATAGCGCCGCTGCCCGCCGGCGTAATAGTCGTCCCGGAAATCCTCGCGCCAGCCGGCGTTGACGCCGCCGGGGCCGACGTACCTGCTGGAGCCGAAGCCGAGGATCAGCATGAATATCGTGTTCAGGAAAATCAGCCCGCAGGCGAAGCCGCCGCCGTGCCCGAAGGACTTCGAGAGCTTCACGAGCGTTATGATGCCCACCACGACGTTCACAAACGGCACGAGCAGGAGCAGGAACAGCCAGCCGTTGCCCCATGTGATCTTATAGAGCACGTACTGCGCGTAAAACGGGACCAGCGCGGCCCAGCCGTGCTCCCCGGCCTTGGAGTACACCATCCAGGTTGCGGCGACGGTGAGCACGCCGATTATGGCGCCGACATAGAGCGCAGCTGTACCGAGGCTGCCGAGCAGGTACCATAAATAGTATTCGTAATGCCAGCTGTCATACATAAAAATCCCTCCCCGCTTCCATGATACAGGAAGGGGGAGGGAATTGCAAGTGTTGATTAATCGTCCTCAAGCATTCGCAAGCCTGCGACGGCCGTTATCGGCAGCGAGAAGCAGACCGCGCCTGCCCTTGTCCCCGGGCCGGCGGCGGAGTTTATCGCGCGCATTATGCCCGCTTTCTCCGATGACCTTGAAACGATTATGATGAGCTCCTTCTCGTCGGCGAGGGACACGCCGAGGAACTTCTCCGCACGCTGGGCGCCCGTTCCCTTTGCGTGCATCACCGTGCCGCCGGCGGCGCCGGCGGAGCGCGCGGCGTCCATCACCGCGTCCGTGTGGCCCTCGTTGGCTATCACGGTTATGAGCTCGTGTTCAAAATTGCCGGGCGCCGCGGACGTGTCCGCCGCGGTCCCGCCTGTGAGAAACGCCAAAGTCTTTCCTCCTCCCACGCTCTTGAGCGGTATTGCAAGCATTATCCCGTTTCCGGGAATGTCGATGAAGAGCCGCCGCTTGGCGGCCTTGAGCAGCTTCGCTGTCTGTTCCTCGCCGGCGAAGGTGCAGACGATTGCCTTTTCGGCGGACTCAAGGCCGTAGAGGTCGAGCTGCTCGTTGGTGGCGGTGCCGCGCCCGAGCATGGTGAGCGTCAGCGCGGCGTCGTGCTCGCGGCAGAGCTGTATCATCTCCTCTGCGCGTGGGCGGTCGAGTATCGTCATAACAAAGTTGAGTATCATGCGCCGTCCCCCCAGAGCTCGATGATGTCTTCGTCGCTGTAGAGCTCTTCTATGCCGGTGCTCTGGACGCCGCGGGTCTTGATGACGTATATTGCGCCCATGACCTGGACGGTGATGAGCGGCATCATTGCGACAAGGGCGACAAGGCCGAAGGCGTCGGTGAGTATGCTTGTCCCGGCGGCCTCCGCGGCGCCCATGGCGAAGGGCAGCATGAAGGTGGCCGTCATCGGGCCGGAGGCCACGCCGCCGGAGTCGAAGGCTATTGCCGTGAACACCGGCGGAACAAAAAAGCTGAGCGCGAGAGCTATTATATAGCCGGGCACAAGGAAATAGAGTATCGAGATCCCCGTGAGCACGCGCACCATGGCGAGGCCGTTGGCCAGTGCAATGGCTATAGACAGGCTGAGCCCCATCGCGCGCGCGGAAATCGCGCCGGCACTTATCTCCTCGACCTGCCGGTTGAGGACGTGCACCGCGGGCTCCGCGGATATTATGTACCAGCCCATGAGCATAGACAGTGGTACGAGAAGGTATTGTGTCCAGCCCTCCGTGCCGAGGGCCCGTCCGAGCACAACGCCGAGGCTCGAGAAGCCAACGTTCACGCCGGTGAGGAAGAGCACAAGGCCGAGATAGGTGTAAATCAGCCCGATTACGATTTTGATGAACGGGATGCGCCGCAGCTTGAGCGACACGGCCTGGAAAATCAGGAATATCACGGCTATGGGCGCGAGCGCGAGCGCCACCTCGCCCATGTAGTGCGGGATGGCCGCAACGTACCCGTGCCCGAGCGCGACAGTGTCGCCGTATTCCGAAACCGCCGTCGCAGCCATTTCCCCGCCGCTGCCCTGATAGAAGAATCTGAGCAGCATCACGGCGAGGATCGGCCCGATCGAGCACAGCGCCACAAGGCCGAAGCTGTCTGCCTCCGCGTTTTCGTCGCTTCGTATCGAGGCGACGCCGACGCCGAGGGCCATTATGAACGGGACCGTCATCGGCCCGGTGGTGACGCCGCCGGAATCGAAGGCGACGCTGAGGTAATTCGGGTCGGCAAAGGCCGCCAACAGGAAAACAATGGCATAAAAACCGATCAGCAACCACCTCAGCTGGATGCCGAGCAGTATGCGCAGCATGCTGACCACAAGAAAAAGGCCGACGCCCACCGAGACGGTTATTATGAGCACGGTGGTGTCGATGTGCGGGACGTTGTCCGCAAGGACGGTAAGGTCCGGCTCGGCCACGGTTATGGCTATGCCGAGGATGAAGCTCAGCACGAGGATGAGCGCAAGATTGCGGGACTTGGTCATTTTTGCGCCGATGTAGTTGCCTATCGGCGTCATCGAAGCGTCCGAGCCGAGGGTGAACAGCCCCATTCCTGCTATCAGCATGATTGAGCCGAGCACAAATGACAGCATCAGGTCGGTGGACACAGGGATAAAGCTGAGGCACATCACGGCCACTATCAGGATGATGGGCAGCGTTGATGCGACGGCCTCGCTTAGCTTTTCGCGCAGTGCTTTTTTAGCGGTCAATGGCATCCCTCCAAGTCAAAGAGTGTATTTATGTATACTATTTTACAGGAAAGTGTACATCCGGTCAAACAAAATAATTGTGAATTTACGCTAAAGGAAAGACCGCCCGTGAGGTTCGGGCGGTCTTCCGCTATTGGGAAAAAGAGAAAAGTTACGGCGAAGCGCCGCGCGGGACACGGCGTACCTCGCATTTTCAATATACTTTATTTTGAGTGCAATGTCAAGCCATATGAGCTAATTTGAAGCCGAGTATATACAAATTCGCACGTGATCTGGTAAAATAGCCGCCGAAAGGGGAGTTGCACATGATACGCCTTGTCGTCAGCGACATAGACGGCAC
This sequence comes from Candidatus Scatomorpha intestinavium, assembly GCA_018712985.1. Lineage (GTDB taxonomy): Bacteria > Bacillota > Clostridia > Oscillospirales > Oscillospiraceae > Scatomorpha > Scatomorpha intestinavium. The sequence goes on along the minus strand of DVGA01000008.1, from coordinate 8,011 downwards.
GCTTATACATACCACCGAGGGGCGGATACCGGACGCCGTTTTCGAGCAGATCGCCCGCCTGAGGGAGCGTGGGATCCTTTTTGTCCCGGCCAGCGGCAGGCAGTACCGCAGCCTGCGGCGGCTGTTCGAGCGTGTGGCGGGGGAGCTATATTACATCTGCGAAAACGGGGCCGTGGTTTTCGCCCCGGGGGAGCCGGGGCCCGTACTGTCAAAAGTCGTGATGGAGCACGGCGAGGCCATGGCGCTCGCAAGGAAAATTGTGGCAACGCCGGACTGCGAGCTCTTCATGTCCGGCACGAACACGAGCTACCTCTGCCCGAAGGGGGAGGAGATCGTCACGCTCATGCGCGACCGCGTGAAAAACAACGTGGTGCTGCTAAAGCGGCCGGAGGACGTGCCCGAGGCGGTCGTGAAGGTGTCCGCCTACCGCCCCGGCGCGGCGGAGACGCTGATACCCGTCCTCACGCCGCACTTCGGCGAGGTGTTCAACGCGGCAATCGCGGGCGACGGCTGGCTGGATTTCACGCTGGCGGACAAGGGCCTCGGGCTGCGGCGGCTCTGCGCCGCGCTGGGCGTCGGCCTCGGCGAGGTCATGGCCTTTGGCGACAACTACAACGACCTGCCCATGCTCCGCGCGGCGGGACACCCTTATATTATGTCAACCGCAAGCCCGGAGCTCCTCCCGCTCGTGGAAAACCGCTGCGACAACGTCGCGGAGGTGCTCGCGGCGCTGTGACGCGCATAGAGGAAAAAATTGCTGTTTTCAACAGTTTTAGATAGCTGTATTTGTGGATTGGCGCAATTGAAAACGCCGCCGGGATCGTATATGCTTGATAAAAGGGGGGAGTTCTGGATGGACTTTCTAAGCTGGAATCAGGTGGTGATCGGTGTCGGATGCGGCGGGGGAGTGGTGCTCCTGCTCGGCCTGCTCGCAAGCGTATATTGGATTGCGCTCGCCGGGGCCGCTGCGATGCTGGTTGCAGTGGCGCTCTGGGCAATATTCGTGCGCTGCCCGGTGTGCCATAAGCAGATTTTCTATGCCCATAAGTGCAATTATTGCCCCTGCTGCGGCGAGAAGCTGTACCGCTATTAAGCACGGCGCCGTAAAAAGCGGCATAAATCGACGGAAAAAGCGCAGCAAAGCTGTGCAAATATATGAAAATTTGCACGCGGTGCGAAAAGCTGTTGTTTTCGCCGCGTAAAAACGGTAGAATTGTCCCATCCTGTCCGAGAGGGTGGTTTGCTTGGCCCGGCTTCGATTTTATCCGCTGGGGGACAAGTGCGCCCTTTTGCAGGACAGAAAATAATACTATAACTGCAAGGTCACGGCTGCGCCGTGGCCTTGACGTATTTTTCAGGAGGAGAGAGCATGGCAAAGAAAGTGGCCGTCATCATGGGCAGCGACAGCGATTTTGACGTCGTGAGCGCCGCAATCGACACGCTGAGGGAGCTCGGGATACCTGTTGAGGCGAGGATACTCAGCGCCCACCGCACGCCCGAGGAGGCGCGCAAACTCGCGCGCACGGCCCGCGGGGCGGGCTTCGGAGCCATCATCGCCGCGGCGGGAAAGGCCGCGCACCTGGCCGGGGCGCTGGCGGCGGAGACCACGCTGCCGGTCATCGGGATCCCCGTGAAAAGCAGCACGCTCGACGGGCTGGACGCCCTTTTGAGCACGGTGCAGATGCCCTCCGGAATCCCGGTGGCCACCGTGGCGATAAACGGCGCGAAGAACGCCGCGCTGCTCGCCGCCCAGATACTCTCCGTCGAGGACGGGGAGATTGCCGCGAAGCTGGACGAAATGCGCAGGGAAATGACCCGCGAGGTGCTCGAAAAGGACAGGGCGCTCCGCGAGAGGATGAACAGGGAGGATGACTGAGAAAATGGAAAAGCGCGAACAGATGTACGAGGGCAAGGCCAAGAAGGTCTATGCCACCGACGACCCGGCGCTCTGCATAGTGTCCTATAAGGACGACGCCACAGCCTTCAACGGTGAAAAGCGCGGGACGATAATGGGCAAGGGCGTTATAAACAACCGCCTGACCAACCGCCTGATGCGCCTGATGGAGGAAAACGGCGTCCCCACCCACTTTGTGGAGGAGTTCAGCGACCGCGACACGCTCGTAAAGCGCGTGAGCATAGTCCCCCTCGAGGTCATAATCCGCAACATCTCCGCCGGCAGCTTCGCCAAGCGCTACGGCGTTGAGGAGGGCATTGTCTTTGACGAGCCCACGATAGAGTTTTCCTACAAGAACGACGAACTCGGCGACCCGCTGATGAACAGCTATCACGCCCTGGCCCTCAAGCTGGCCACCCGGGAGGAGATAGACACCATCAAGGCTTACGCCTTCAAGGTGAACGAGGTGCTGAAGGCCTTCCTGCTGCAGCACGGCATAGAGCTCGTGGACTTCAAGCTCGAGTTCGGCCGCCTGGCGGACGGCACCATCGTCCTCGCGGACGAGATAAGCCCGGACACCTGCCGCTTCTGGGACGTTGAGACGCACGAGAAGCTCGACAAGGACCGCTTCCGCCGCGACCTCGGCGGAGTTGAGGACGCGTACCAGGAGGTAATGCGCCGAATAATCGGCGAGTGAGGTAAAATGGAAAGAGATTTCTTCGACAAGCTGCACGAGGAGTGCGGCGTTTTCGGCGTGCTGACCCGCTCGGGCGCCGACGTGGTGCCGATGACCTACCGTGCGCTCTACGCGCTGCAGCACCGCGGGCAGGAGAGCTGCGGCATAGCCATAAACGACGACGGCGTGATAACCGGCTATAAGGACGTCGGGCTCGTCAACGAGGTGTTCACCGAGGACGTGATGCGCTCTCTGCCGCAGGGGCAGATGGCTATAGGCCACTGCCGCTACGGCACCACCGGAGGGCGCACGCGCGAAAACGCCCAGCCGATCGTCATACGGCACATAAAGGGCGGGCTGGCCCTGGCCCACAACGGGAATCTGACAAATGCGAGCGAACTGCGCATGCAGCTCGAGCTCAACGGGGCAATATTCTCCAGCACCTCGGACAGCGAGGTGATAAGCTACGTCATAACCCGCGAGAGGCTGCGCACCGGCTCGATACAGGCCGCCGTGAGCGCCGCGATGGACTGCCTGAAGGGCGCGTACTCCCTTGCGATAATGTCCCCGCGCAAGCTGATAGCCGCGCGCGACCCGTTCGGCTTCCGCCCGCTGTGCATAGGCGAGCTGCCCGACGGCTGGGCCATAGCCAGCGAGAGCTGCGCGCTCGACGCGATAGGCGCAAAGTTCCTGCGCGACGTGGAGCCGGGCGAGATCGTGACAATCACGCGCGAGGGCGTGGAGAGCGACCGCAGCCACTGCGGCGGGCCGAGCGCGGAGTGCGTGTTTGAGTTCATCTACTTCGCCCGGCCGGACTCCGTTATCGACGGAAGCTGCGTGCACACCGCGCGGCAGCGCGCGGGCGCGTTCCTCGCGCTGGAGCACCCCGTGCAGGCGGACGTGGTGATAGGCGTGCCGGATTCCGGCCTCGACGCCGCGCTCGGCTACGCGCGGCAGAGCGGCATACCCTACGGCGTGGGCTTTGTGAAGAACAAGTATATCGGCCGCACCTTCATCCAGCCGGGGCAGACCCGCCGGGAGAACGCCGTGCGGATAAAGCTCAACGCCATAGCCTCCACGGTGCGCGGCAAGCGCGTCATACTCGTGGACGACAGCATCGTGCGCGGCACGACGATCGCGCACATAGTCGAGCTCCTGCGCGAGGCCGGGGCGACAGAGGTGCATGTGCGCCTCTCCGCGCCGCCGTTCCTCTATCCATGTTATTTCGGCACGGATATCGACTCGCGCGACAACCTCATCGCCGCGCAGCACTCGATAGAGGAGATACGCGAGATAATCGGCGTAGACTCCATAGGCCACCTCAGCACGGACAACGTACACAAGCTGGCCGACAACAGCCATCTCAACTTCTGCGCGGCCTGCTTCACCGGAGAATACCCCTGCGAGATACCCAAACGCGCCGCAAAGAGCCGCTTTGAACAGAAGCTCAGCGAGCGCGGGAAGGAGGATGCGTAAGTGAAAAGCGAGAGCGAGAGCTATCGCGCCGCCGGCGTGGACATAACCGCCGGGTACAGGGCCGTGGAGCTCATGAAAAAGCACGTGCAGCGCACCGAAACCCCAGGGGTCCTGGGCGGGCTCGGCGGCTTCGGCGGGCTTTTCAGGCCGGATCTGACAGGCATGGCCGAGCCGGTGCTCGTCTCGGGGACCGACGGCGTGGGCACAAAGCTGAAAATAGCCTTCCTCATGGACAGGCACGACACCGTGGGCATAGACTGCGTCGCAATGTGTGTGAACGACGTCATCTGCTGCGGGGCGCAGCCGCTCTTTTTCCTCGACTACATCGCCTGCGGCAGGAACGTCCCGGAGCGCATCGCCGATATCGTCTCCGGCGTGGCCGAGGGCTGCGTCCAGTCCGGCGCGGCGCTGATAGGCGGCGAGACCGCCGAGATGCCGGGCTTTTACGCCGAAAACGAGTACGACCTCGCCGGTTTTGCCGTGGGTATGGTAGACAGGCCGAAAATCCTCGACAACTCCTCCATGGAGCCGGGCGACGTCGTGATAGCCATACCCTCGAGCGGCGTCCACTCGAACGGATTTTCGCTGGTGCGCCGCGTGTTCGACATCGAGCACGGCGCGCTGGACAAAGTCTATCAGGAGTTAGGGCGGACCCTCGGCGAGACGCTGATAGAGCCCACGCGCATATATGTCAAGCCGGTGCTCGCCATGATAAAGGCCGCGCGTGTCCGCGCGCTCAGTCACATAACCGGCGGCGGCTTCTATGAAAACATCCCGCGCTCCATACCGGCAGGGCTCTGCGCACGCATCCGCAAGTCCTCGCTCAGGACGCCGCCGGTGTTCGACATCATCGCCAGGCAGGGCAAAATCCCCGAGCGGGACATGTATAACACCTTCAACATGGGCGTCGGCATGTGCGCCGTGGTGGCCAAGGAGGACACGGGCCGCGCCCTGGCGGCCCTGGCGGTAAACGGCGCGGCAGACGCCTATGTCTGCGGTGAGATCATTCGCGGGGAAGGCGGAGTGGAGCTATGCTGAAAACGTCGGTGCTCGTCTCCGGCGGCGGGACAAACCTTCAGGCGCTTATCGACGCCTCGGCCCGCGGCAAAATGCAGCATGTGGAGCTCTCGCTCGTAGTCTCGAACAGGGCGGACGCCTTTGCGCTCGAGCGGGCGAAAAGGGCCGGCATCCGCGGCGAATACGTGGAAAAAGCCGGCTTTGAGGAGCGGCTGAACGCGCTTTTGGACGAGGAGGGCATCGGCCTGATCGTCCTCGCCGGCTTCCTGCGCATTTTGAGCGGGGACTTCACGCGCCGCTGGGCCGGGCGGATAATAAACATCCACCCGAGCCTGATCCCGAGCTTCTGCGGCGCGGGGTACTACGGCCTGCGCGTACACGAGGCCGCGCTCGCCCGCGGCGTGAAGGTCACGGGCGCGACCGTGCATTTTGTGAACGAGATCCCCGACGGGGGGGAGATAATCGCCCAGCGCGCGGTGGAGGTCCTGCCCGGCGACACGCCGGAGGTTTTGCAGCGCCGCGTGATGGAGCAGGCGGAGTGGATAATACTCCCGGCGGCCGCCGAGGCCGTCGCGGAGCGGCTGGAAGGGAGAGAATGAGACATGACCGACCTTTTCGCATACCTTTCCGAGCGCCCGTATCCCGGGCGCGGGATAATGATAGGCGCCGCGCCCTCGGGCAAAAGCGCCGTGGCGTATTTCATCATGGGCCGCAGCGAGAACAGCCGCAACCGCGTCTTTGAAAAGACGCCCGACGGCATCCGCACAAAGGCGTATGACGAGAGCAGAATGACCGACCCGAGCCTTATCATCTATCACCCAGTCCGCCGCGTGGGCCGCGGGCTTGTCGTCACGAACGGCGACCAGACCGACACGCTGCGCGACAACATGGCTATAGGCAGGACGTTCGCCGCTTCGCTGCGCATGCGCACGTTCGAGCCGGACGGGCCGAACTGGACCCCGCGCATCTCCGGCCTGCTCAACCCGGACAGGAGCTACAAGCTCTCGATACTGAAGGCCGGCACGCCGGAGGGCGGGCCCTGCCTGCGCTTTTTCTACGAGTACGAGAAGGCCGTCCCGGGCGTGGGGCACTTCATAAGCACCTACGAGGGCTTCGGTTCGCCCCTGCCGAGCTTTTCCGGCGAGCCGGTGCCGGTGGAGGTACCCGAGCTGGGCGCAAGGGAGCTTGCGGACAGGCTCTGGGCGGCGCTGGACGCGGAAAACCGCGTGTCGCTCTATGTCTGCGTGGACGGCGAAGAGGTTATAATCAACAAATATGAGGAGGCTGCGAAATGAAGGAGATAGAGCTCAAATACGGCTGCAATCCCAACCAGAAGCCCGCGCGCATTTTCATGGCAGGCGGCGGGGAGCTGCCCGTAGAGGTCATGAACGGCCGCCCGGGCTATATCAACTTCATGGACGCACTCAACTCCTGGCAGCTCGTCCGCGCGCTCAAGCGAGCCACCGGCAGGCCCTCCGCCGCCAGCTTCAAGCACGTCTCGCCAGCGGGCGCGGCGATTGCGCGCCCCCTCACGGACGAGGACAGGCTCGCATTCTTCGCCGAGGGCGACCTCTCGCCCATCGCCACGGCCTACGCCCGCGCGAGGGGGGCCGACAGGCTCTGCTCCTACGGCGACTGGGCCGCGCTGAGCGACACCTGCGACGCGGAGACGGCCAGGCTGCTCGTCCCCGAGGTGAGCGACGGGATAATCGCCCCCGGCTACACCGCCGAGGCGCTCGAGATACTCAAAACCAAGCGCAAGGGCAATTATAACGTCGTGAAGATAGACCCGGACTACGAGCCCGCGGCGGTCGAGCAGCGCGACATCTTCGGAATCCGCTTCGAGCAGGGCTACAACTTCCTGCCCATAACGCGCGAGTGCCTTCAGAACATTGTCACGGAGAACAAGTCCCTGCCCGGGGATGCCGTGGACGACCTGCTGCTCGCGCTAATCACGCTCAAGTACACGCAGTCGAACAGCGTGTGCTACACCGAGGGCGGACAGACCATCGGCGTCGGCGCCGGGCAGCAGAGCCGCATACACTGCACCCGCCTCGCCGGCGACAAGGCCGACCTCTGGCACCTGCGCCGCCACCCGAGGGTGCTCGAGCTGAAGTTCGACGCGCAGCTCAAGCGCGCCGAGCGCGACAACGAGATCGACCGCTTCATCCGCGAGGAGCTCACGGAGAACGAAAAGCGAGACTTCCTCGCGCGCTTCACCGGCGTCTCGCTGGGCTCGGACGCCTTTTTCCCCTTCGGGGACAACATCGAGCGCGCCGCGCAGAGCGGCGTGAAGTACGTCGCCGAGCCCGGCGGCAGCATACGCGACGACAACGTTATCGAGACCGCGAACAAGTACGGCATGGTCATGGCGTTCACCGGAATACGCCTGTTCCACCATTGATTTGGCTTTTACAGGCCGCGCCGCGGGCATGATGCGGGCTTTCCCCGGCCGAAACCGGGGAAAACGCCGCATGGAGAGTGCCGGCGCTGCCAAAAATCCATGAGGATAGCATTGCGGTGAAAGGAGTAAAAATGAAACTGCTCGTCATCGGCTCCGGCGGGCGCGAGCACGCGATAGTGCGCGCGCTGAAAAAGAGCCCAAAGGCAAATGAGATACACGTCCTGCCCGGCAACGGCGGCATATCCGAGGACGCGGTCTGCGCGCCCATAGCCGCGACGGACATAGACGGCGCGGTGGCTTATGCGAAGGAACACGGCATGGACTTCGCCGTCGTGACGCCGGACGACCCGCTCTGCCTCGGCATGGTGGACGCGATGGAGGCCGCGGGTATACCCTGCTTCGGCCCGGACAGGCGCGCGGCGGAGATAGAGGGCAGCAAGGTATTTGCCAAGGGCCTGATGAAGAAATACGGAATACCCACCGCCGCCTATGAGGTGTTCGACAACGCGGAGGAGGCGCTGAAATACGTGGAAAGCGCCCCGGC
>DVGA01000085.1 GCA_018712985.1 Candidatus Scatomorpha intestinavium | reverse complement strand
GAAAAAGCGATTTAGTTTAATAAGCAAATAAGCGGCCTTTTACCGCTTATTTGCTTATTACAAAAAAGCTGTCTGATTAAAAACGCCGCCGTGAACTTTAGTTCACGGCGGCGTGGTACGCCCGACGGGATTCGAACCCACGACCTTCAGAGTCGGAGTCTGACACTCTATCCAGCTGAGCTACGGGCGCATATTTAGCTTAAATATTATAGCAGACTGCCAGGCCAAAGTAAACAGGTATTTTTGAGTTTTATCACCTTTTCGCGCTTGCGTTGCCAATCGCGGAAAATTGTGCTATACTTAGCCAAAACACGTTCACCGGGGGAACCAAATGAAGCACAAAAGCGTGATCTGCCTTATGATGTCGTTCTGCCTGCTTCTGCCGCTGGCGGCATGCGGCGAAAATGAAGTGCATGAAAGGCAGCTCTTTTCAATGGATACCGTTATGGCTCTGACTGCATACGGCAAAAACGGCGAGGCTGGGCTCGACGCCGCCATCGGTGTCATAAATTCGCTCGACGCCATGCTCGACCCCGAGCTCTCCACCAGCGAGACGTATAAGCTCAACCACGCTGATGGCGAGAGTTTACCTGTAAGCGGACAGCTTTTGGAAATGCTGCGCACCGCCTATGACGTATATGAGCAGACCGGCGGAGCTCTTGATTTGACGATCTACCCGCTCGTGAAGGCCTGGGGCTTTGTCGACGCGAACTATCGCGTGCCTACTGACGAGGAAATCGAGAGCCTGCTCGAGCAGACAGGCTTTTCAAAGCTGACCATGACCGCGCTCAGCGGCGGAGAAACATACCTCGTCACCATGCCCGCCGGCATGGAGCTCTCCTTTGCCTCGGTGGCAAAGGGCTGCGCTTCCAAATATGCCATCAGCGCGCTGCGCAGCGCGGGAGTTGACAGCGCAATCCTCTCCCTCGGCGGCAATGTGCAGACCCTCGGCGTGAAGCCGGACGGGTCAAACTGGAACATTGCGATTCAGGACCCATTGAACACCGAAGGCTATGCCGGGGTGCTGAGCCTCGGCGAGTGCGCGGCAGTCACTGCGGGAGGCTATCAGCGATATTTTTACGGCGAGGACAATGTGCGATATACGCATATTATCGACCCATCGACGGGGCGGCCGGCGGAAACCAACCTCCTTTCCGCCACGGTCGTAGCGGAGGACGCCGTCCTGGCGGACGCCCTGTCAACCGCGCTGTGCGTCCTCGGGGAGGACGGCGCCGTGGAATACTATCTCGCAAACGGCGGCTTTGACATGGTACTTATCACTGACGACAACCGCGTGCTCATCACCTCCGGCCTGATAGACGCCTTTGAGCTGTCGAACACCAGCTACACCGTGGAGATGATACGCGGATGAGGCTTGAAAAAGACTTTTTTGCCCGCGACGCTTTGACAGTCGCGCCAGAGCTCGTTGGAAAAACGCTCGTCCGCGTTATGCCGGACGGCGAAATACGCAAACTTGTGATATCCGAAACCGAGGCCTACATGGGCGAGAAAGACACGGCCTGCCACGCCCACCGCGGCCGCACAAAGCGCAACGCTCCCCTCTACATGGCCGGCGGAATATTTTATATCTACCTCTGTTATGGTATACACTGGCTGCTGAATACTGTCACCGGCGCCGAGGGGGAGCCGCAGGGCGTGCTTATAAGGGACTGCCGCGGCTTTGAAGGCCCCGGAAAGCTCACAAAACAGCTCTCGATTACAGGTGAGCTGAACTGTGCGGATATAGCCTCCTGCCCTTTCCTGTGGATTGAGGATGACGGCATCAAGGTTGACATAACAACAGCGCCGCGCGTCGGGATAGCCTATGCGTCGCCGGAGGACCGCGCAAGGCCATGGAGATTTATGGAAGGAAAATAACATGCAGAGCCCTACGCTCAATACAAGTATAAAAGCACTAAGCGGGGTCGGCGAGGCCCGGGCGCGCGCCTTTGCAAGGCTTGGCGTGACGGACCTTGGCGGCCTCCTGTCTTTTTTTCCGCGCGCTTACGAGGACCGGACCGTCATAAAGCCCATAGCCATGCTCATGGAAGGCGAAAGCGCATGCGTACACGGAATAATTGCCACGGAGCCCACTCTTTCGCGCGTACGCGGTGGGCTCGAGCTCGTAAAATTCCGTGTAGTGGACGACAGCGGTTCGCTGGACGTGACCTTTTTCAACCAAAGCTACGTCCGCAGCCAGCTCCACCGCGGCGAGGGCTATTCCTTTTACGGCCGCGTCAGCGTCATGGGGGCGCGGCGCGGCATGACAAATCCGGCGTTTGAGCCGGAGAGCTCCGAGGGCCGCGTCACCGGAAGGATCATGCCCGTCTATCGCCTCACCTCCGGCTTAAATCAGCGCGCGGTGATGTCCGCCGTGCGACAGGCGCTCGACCTGGTTGGCGAAGGCGTGCCGGACGCCCTGCCGGAGGAGATAGTCCGCCGCTTTGAGCTCTGCCAGGCCCGGTATGCGTATGAAAACGTCCACTTCCCCGCCGATTTCACCGCTCTCGCCCTCGCCCGCCGCCGCCTCGTGTTCGAGGAGCTCTTTGTCCTCGCCTGCGCCCTCGGACTGCTCCGGGGCAGCAGAGAGGAGCGTGACGGCGTCAGGCTCCGCGAGGCGGAGCTCGAGGAGTTCTACTCCTCCCTGCCCTTCCGTCCGACCGGCGCACAGCGCCGGGCCGTAAATGAGGCCGTGGCCGACATGCGCTCCGGCCGGCCGATGGACAGGCTCATTCAGGGCGATGTCGGCAGCGGAAAGACGCTCGCCGCAGCCGCCTGCGTATGGTATGCCGCAAAGAGCGGATATCAGAGCGCCTTCATGGCCCCTACGGAAATACTCGCGGCGCAGCATATGGAAACCCTTTCCGGCTTCCTCGCGCCCTTCGGAATGGTTGTCCGAAAGCTCACGGGCTCCATGACGGCACGTGAAAAGCGCGAGACGCTTGCCGCGCTGACCAGCGGGGAGTGCCAGCTCTGCGTCGGTACTCATGCGCTGCTCACCGAGGACGTAGAATTCAAAAACCTCGCCCTCGTCATAACCGACGAGCAGCACCGCTTCGGCGTGGCCCAGCGCGCCGCCCTCGCTGCCAAGGGAAACAGGCCGCACATCCTAATCATGAGCGCCACGCCCATTCCGCGCACGCTCGCGCTCATTATCTACGGCGACCTCGACGTGTCGATAATAGACGAGCTGCCACCCGGCAGGCAGAAGGTGGATACCTTTGCTGTGGGCAGCGCCTATAGAAAGCGCATAAACAACTTCATCCGCCGCCTGACCGGTGAGGGCCGGCAGGTATACGTAGTTTGCCCGCGCATCGAGGAGGGTGAGGACCTGAACGACGGGCTCATGTCCGCGGAGGAACACGCATCAGAGCTTCAGCGCGAATTTCCCGACTTGCGCGTAGGCTGCGTGCACGGAAGGCTGAAAGCCCGTGAAAAGGACGCGATAATGTCCGCTTTTGCCGCCGGGGACATAGATATCCTCGTCTCCACGACCGTGATAGAGGTTGGCGTCGACGTGCCCAACGCGGCGCTGATGATCGTGGAAAACGCCGAGCGCTTCGGCCTCTCGCAGCTGCATCAGCTCCGCGGCCGTGTAGGGCGCGGGACCCATAAGAGCTACTGCATACTCATCTCCGACAGCAAAGGCGAGGATACGCGCGAGCGGCTCGCCGTGATGACGCACACGAACGACGGGTTCAAGATCGCCGAAGAGGATTTGCGCCTGCGCGGCCCGGGGGACTTCTTCGGCTCACGCCAGCACGGCCTTCCCGAGCTGCATGTCGCCGACCTCGGCGCTGACATGGACGTGCTGAAAACGGCGCAGTCGGCGGCCATGGACCTGCTCGCGGCGGACCCTGGCCTTCTCTGGCCGGAACACGCCCAGTTGCGCGAAAGGGCGCTTGCCCTCATAGAGACCGCCGGGGGCCGGTTCAACTGAACCGCCTGCAAACGCTGCGCAGCCGCGCGGCGCTCATTGCGAAGTTTATCAGCTCGTCGGCATAGATAATGCCTATGTAGGCGTCGAGTGCTCCGACCGGCAGCAGCAGCCACACAAGAGCGGCGCCTAACGCAGCGTCAAATATGTTTATTCCCATGCTCCACACCTGCTGGCCGAGCCCCTTCAGGCAGCCGTCCACCACCATGTCGGTGTACATCACCGGCACAAGCGGCGCAAGCAGCCGAATATATTCCGCCGCCTCGTCGGTGCCATACACTGCCGCGCTCAGGACGTCCGCCAGAGAGAACAGCAGTATCGCGCACGCCGAGGAAAAGAGCAGGCTCTTTTTTATAAGCTGTTTGACGGCGCGGCGTATTAGCGCGCCGTCTCCCCGCATCTGAGCCTCTGTCAGCTCAGGCACTATCAGCTCGGACACCGCCATGAGCAGGCTCGCCGGGAAGCTGATGAGCGGCATCGCCATGCCCTGGATAACGCCGTAGCCCGCGAGAGCGCTGTCCGCCGACAGCCCCGAACGCCTGAGCCCGCGCGGCACAAGCATGTGTTCAAGCGTCGACAGGGCGCTGCGCGCGTAGCTTGACACAGCAAGAGGCAGAGCGACGCCCAACATTCTTATTGTCAGGCGCTCGGAGCGCGCGCTTCCGGCCGGGTGGGCGCGGCGGTCACCGAGGAAAAGGGCGAACATAAGCGCGAATGACAGCATGTCGGAAGCAGTTATCCCGGCCGTCACGGCGGCGCAGTTGCGCTCGATATCGCCGTCCGGCGCGTGATAAAGGAAAAGAGCCACAAGGGCCACATAGCTGAGCTGCTCTATCAGGTGGACCAGCGCGCTCTTCCACACGCGGCCGCAGGCCGTAAAATACCCGCTCAGCACCGAGGAGAGTGACAAAAAAGGCAGTCCGCAGGCAAGTATGCGCAGGCTCATCACCGTCCTCGCGTCACCTATCCAGAGAAAACCGATCGGTTCGGCAAAGCTCATGAGCACTGCCGCTGCCGTGCAGCCGAACAAAAGGCTGTACATGCAGCATCTTAACACGGCCGTGCCGACCGCCCCCTCCCTGCCGGAGCCGATCTCTTCCGCCACGATCCTTGTGGCGGCAAAGCGTATGCCGCTTACCGCGAGAGTCGTGCAGAGCATTTCCACACTCATGACAAGCTGAAAAAGCCCTATGCCGGTGGCGCCTATCCTCCCCGCGAGCCAGGCCTGGAAGGCCATGCCGATACACCTCATCAGCAGCGATGAGCCCGTAAGCAGCGCGGTGTTGTAAACGAGTCTCTTCCCCATGCCCGTCCCCCTCAGGACAGACTATGCTCTGGAAAAGCAGCTCATGACAGCAAAAGCCCCCGCCGGATTTAACCCCGGCGGGGGCTGTGTTTGTTGCTATGTATGGTTACACAAGAGCCTTCGCAAGCGCTTCGCAGGCGGCCTTTGCCTCTTCATCGGGTTCTCCGGCACAGATCACGCTGTCGCAGGCGAGAACGGCTCCGGCGGCGCGGCAGTCGGCTTCCCAGGCGCGCATCCACTCCCCGTCGCCCCAGCCGTATGAGCCGAACAGCGCGATTTTCTTGCCCTTCAGTGTGCTCTTGCATGCGCTGAACATCGGCTCGAACTCGTCCTCTTCAAGCTGCTCAGCGCCCATAGCCGGGCAGCCGAAGGCTATGGCGTCGTATCCGGCCATGTCCCCTGTTGAGAATTCCGAGGCCGAAAAGGTCTTTGCCTCTGCCCCGGCGGAGGCCGCCGCGTCGGCTATAACATTCGCCATGGCCTCAGTATTGCCGGTGCCGCTCCAATACACTACCGCGATTTTGCTCATTTTGCTTTCTCCTTTATTCATGAATGATATTGATGCTTTCACGCCGTTACGGCAAGCTCGCCAATGCTCTTCCCCGCGTGAAACAGACGGGAATATACCTCGTGGCATTTTCGGTAGCGCGCGAATTTCTCCGCCGCGCCGGCCTCGTCGCAGTAAACCTGCCAGTATCCGGTGCGGATGCTGTTCCTGCCGCGGTTTGCTATAAAACCCATAACATCCCCGAGCGGGTATCCGAGAAAAACCCCTATCTCGTGCGGGATTGAGCTCGTTTCGTCAAAGCGCCCGCGCAGCCTGGCAAGTACCGCCTGAAGCGAGAGGTCGCAATATCCGCATTTGTTTAGGAACGCGGCCACGTCCGGCTTGCCGAGTTCCCGGGAAAGCTGGCTTACGCGACACAGATAAACAGTTGCACGCTCGCCCCTGCGTCTGAGGACGGTTATCAGAAGGCCCTTTCGCTCAAAACCGCGGTTCAGCTCCTCAACTTCCCGTTCAAGCTCCGCCCCCTCCGGCACGGTCAGCGCAAACATGCTGCCGAGCTTGAGCGAGGCAAGCGTCGGCGCACACTGCTCAACGAGGTATTGCTCCAGCATCGGCTCAGGAAGCAGCCGCGCTGTGCTCGCGCAGCACCGCGCGCAGGGCCGAAGCGCTGCTGGTATGTACGCGCGCGACAGGTATTGAACCGCGGCGCGCCTCCTGTGTGACGCTCAGCGCCATTTTGTGAGATACGGTGCTTATGAAGAGTATAAGCAGATCAGGCGTCCCCAATTTTTTTCTCAGAGAGCCGTTTTCCTTTGTGAATATCTTCGCCTTACAGCCGTGTTCACGGCATATGCTCTCGTACTGGGCTTCCATTCTCTCGTTTCCGCCCACAATTACAACGCTCATCCATCCGCCCTGCCTTTCTTGACATGTTGTTAGTTATAACTAACTTAACTCCTAAAGAAATGCGGATTTGCTCCGCATTTCAGTTAGTAGTCACTAACTGAGTACACTTTACTATACTTTGCCCGCGTTGTCAACAGTATTTTTTCTCATCAGCTCAAGGTTTCTCTTTATCCTCTCGTCATCTGGGCTCAGCTCAAGCGCCTTTTCCGCCGCCTCGACGGCCTCATCCCCTCTCCCGGTATAGTGGAGAGCGAGGGACAGCAGGTCGTACGGCAGCGAGCCCCAGCTTTCGCTCTCGCATATGTATGTTCTGGGCCGCACAGCGATTCTGAGCGCCTCGCGCGTGAAAAACGCGACGCCGTCCCAGTTTTCCTCGGAGTACATAAACCTCGCCATGTCCATGTACGGCTCACGGAGATGCTGCGCCTCGCCTATGGCACGATAGAGCCACATAAGCGCGTGCATCCGGTCGCCGAGCGCGAGATATGAGCGCGCGATATACCTCATGGACGCACATCTCTCGTCCGCCCAGATCGCGTTCGGCATTGAGACGTGCCGCTTGAGCGTCTCGATCGCCTTTTCCCACATGCCGTAAAAGTAATACTCCCTGCCCAGGTAGTGCATGTTCCGGTCGTCGTCCGGCTCCTCCGCAACGGAGAGCTCGAGCAGCGGAAGGTACTGCGAGCGGGATTTGCCGGGGTCTGCCCTGTGGTCAAGTTGCATCCCCCCGACGTACACCTTTTTCGGCTGCCCCTCACCTGTCCACTTAGGCACCTCATGCACTGGATGCGCCCACTCCCAGCCGAAGCGGCTGTGTATTTTTTCCTGCCAGAAAACATGCCCTTCGGAGCCGTCCGGGTTAAAATTCCAGGTGTATCTGTAAGCAGCCTGATCCGTGCCTTCTGTCCACGCCCTCTCCAGCAGCGCCCTCCATCCCGGATGGAAAAACTCGTCCAGATCGGTACAGACGCATATGTCGGCGTCCTCCGGGACGAGGGCGAGCGAGCGGTTCCGCGCAGTGTCAAAACGCCACGGCGATATTCTCTCCACTGTTACCTCAGCCCCCAAAGCTGTGAGCAAGGCCGGGGTGCCGTCCTCAGAGCCCGTATCGAGCACATATACGCCGTCCGCCTCCGACATCGACTCCATCCAGCGCCGCACAAACTTGCTTTCATTTTTGCATATGGCATATACGCAGACCTTCATGCTTTTCCCCCCTTCAAAAGAGGGGACGGCCGTGACCGTCCCCCTGACTGTGTTTAGCTCTGCAGCAGTCCGGCCGTGCGCAGATTCGCGAGCAGCTCGTTGAACTGCGTTACGATATCGCCTGTGCCGGTGGCGTCGGTGACAGCCGCGGCCGCGGTAACTGTAGCTGCCGGCCCGGTGGGGCCGGTAGGGCCGGTGGGCCCTGTCGGGCCCTCAGCGCCGGTGCTTCCAGTAGCTCCCGCAGGGCCAGTCGGCCCGGTAGGGCCTTCAGCACCTGTTGTGCCGGTAGCTCCCGCGGGTCCAGTCGGACCGGTGGGGCCTGTGGGACCTGTCGGACCTGATGCGCCGGTAGCGCCGGTTCCCGCAGGACCGGTTGGGCCAGTCGGGCCGGTGGGACCCGTCGGACCTGATGCGCCGGTAGCGCCGGTTCCCGCGGGACCGGTTGGGCCAGTCGGGCCGGTAGCGCCCATAGGCCCGGTCGGGCCTGTCGCTCCGGCTGCCCCGGTTCCAGCGGGGCCGGTGGGTCCCGTGGGGCCAGTCGGGCCCGTTGCCCCTGCAGTACCGGCGGGGCCCGTAGCACCCGTACCGGCAGGGCCGGTCGGCCCAGTAGCGCCCGTAGGCCCAGTCGGACCTGTCGCTCCGGCTGCTCCGGTTCCAGCAGGGCCGGTGGGTCCCGTGGGGCCAGTCGGGCCGGTCGGGCCCGTATTTCCCAGCTGTCCCTGGCTGCCCTGCACGCCGGCAGGCCCGGTCGGGCCTGTTGCTCCGGTTGGGCCCGTGGGCCCTGTGGCTCCTGCGGGACCGGTTGGGCCAGTTGGGCCGGTCGCACCGGCGGCACCTGTCGCGCCTGTCGGGCCGGCTACGGTGACAAGGCTGAAATCGGGCGACGTGCCCGGCGTGCCGGTAGGGTCGTTAACATTGGCCTGATAAACGCTGCCGTTATAATAAACAAGGTCCCCCGCGCGGTAGCGGGTTCCGGGGACAAACGGCGCTATCGTATCTATACCCGGCCCGGTAGGCCCTGTGGGCCCGGGCACGAGGCAGCACTTCGGCGCACAGCCGCCGGAGCAGCAGTTCCAGCCGCCGCACTTTACCACATTCATGCGGCAATCGTCGAGGCTTTCGCTGCTTGATGTCGGGCAGCGGTTGCTGCAGTTGTTGCAGTTTCTCGGCATTCGGTCTACTCCCTTCACCATGGTATAAGGGGCGGCAGGTTTACAGCCGCCGGTACATCATATGCCACCGGGCGCTTTTTGCCACAACTCGCTATGGCATAGCAAAGGCAATTGTGATATGATGGCGTCAGAAAGGATGTGACCACCTATGCGCGATATAAAATCCAACTGCAAAATAGCAGTAGTCCAGGCGGCCCCCGTCATGTTCAGCGCAGCTGCGAGCGCCGAAAAGGCCGCCGCGCTTATATCCGAGGCCGCGGCAGGCGGCGCCGAACTGATAGTTTTCCCGGAGCTCTTCATACCCGGATACCCCTACGGAATGACCTTCGGGTTTACAGTCGGCTCAAGGAGCGCTCCCGGCCGCGAAGATTGGAAAGTCTACTGCGACAACTCTATCGTTGTCCCCGGCCCGGAGACCGAGCTGCTCTCCGCCGCTGCGCGCGCCGCGGGAGCCTATGTGAGCATCGGCGTATCCGAGCGGGACGCCGTAACCGGGACGCTGTACAATTCAAACCTCATCTTTTTGCCGGACGGCAGCCTCGCCCCCGTCCACCGCAAGCTGAAGCCCACGGGCTCCGAGCGCGTCGTGTGGGGCGACGCGAACCGCGGCTACTTCCCCGTCGTGGATACGCCATGGGGGCCGATGGGCTGCATGATATGCTGGGAGAGCTATATGCCCCTCGCCCGCGTCGCGCTGTATGAAAAAGGCGTTTCCCTGTATATCTCTGCCAACACAAACGACAACCCGGAGTGGCAGGCAACGGCGCAGCACATCGCGCTGGAGGGCCGCTGCTATTTCATAAACGCAGACCTGTTCTTTACCCGCGACATGTATCCTGAGTCGCTAAACTGCCGCGACGAGATAGCACGGCTGCCGGAAATCGTCTGCCGCGGCGGCAGCTGCGTAATAGATCCCTTCGGCCATTACGTCACCGAGCCGGTATGGGATCGTGAAGCCATCATCCTTGCCGACCTCGACATGACCCGCGTGCCCGCTGCTAAAATGGAGCTCGACTGCGTTGGGCACTACGCCCGGCCCGACGTCCTGCACTTCTCCATAGAGGACAAATAAGCCAGACGCAGGGAACAAAAGCGCCGCGGGGCAAGTCATAACTTCAGGCGGCGGAAAGCGACAAGCCGTTGGTGCTATACTGAATCTGCCGCTGCTGCTATGGAGGTATATTATGAAAAAGCGTATCATCCCGCTGCTTCTTTCCGTCTTTATGCTGCTGTCTCTCGCCGCCTGCGGCGGCGATGTGCCGGCGGAAACGTCCACGCCATCCCCAACCCCGACGCCCGAGGCGGCTCCGTCCTTGAGCCCGAGCACCGAGCCCATCGCCGAGGAGAACGAGGCCCCGGCCATCATCTCCTTCTCCTACGAGAGCGAGCTGCTCGATTCGGAAGGCATCATTATGCTCACTGCCCAATCCGTGGTGCCCGATGTAAGCATCCCAGGCAACGACGAGGCGGCCGGGCGTATTGAGGAGGCCCTTTCCCCACTGCTGGAAGTCAGCTCTGAGAAGAAGCAGGAGTACCTCGACCTCGCAAAGGACGATTACGACCTTTTGAGCGAGGACGGCAAGCTCCTTTGGGGCGGATACTTTATCTACAACAGCGCTGAGGCCGTGCGCGCCGATGCGGAGCTTCTGAGTGTAAAATACTCGGTAATAGACTTCACCGGCGGTGTGCAGGAGGCCTACAGCGAGCATGGCGCGTGCTTTGATGTACAGACCGGCGAGCGGCTCACCGCCGCTGACCTGACGGACGACTTAAACGCCCTGAAAGTCGCCGTGCGCACCGAAATACTTGACGAAGCCGGTGACAACAGCCGCTACTTTGACGTGGAGGCCTTTGCCGACACCGTACTTGACGGAGACCAGTGGTATCTCGGCGAGGACGGCCTCACCGTCTTTGCAAATGTCTATCAGATAGGCACCTTCAACGAGGGGCAGGTGGAATTCGAGCTCGACTACGACGAACTTACCGGCCTGATAGACGAGCGCTGGTTCCCGGACAATGGCCACGCGGGCACCCTGTCCGTAAGCTTTGAGAATCACGGATTTGAGGAGTTGGACAGCCTTGAGCTCGACAGCGGCGCGGACACCTGGTATATCCTCTCGTCCGCCGATCTTGAGAACGTCACGCTTTCCCGTGTGGAAATGGACGAGGAGGGCGAATATGTCCGCGGCGAGGAGCTGGGCTTCTATGCCGAGCTCGGCGCAGGCGAATGCCTGTCCATAACCGCCTATTTTATGGATACTCCACAACTCGCAATCTCCACGAGCGCCGGCGAGTACCTTATCGCCCAGAGTGGGAAGGACTCTTCTTTGCTGCTTATACCTGTCGATTTATAAGGAATAAAGCGGAAAACGGACCCTGTAGGGTCCGTTTTTTTACGTAAAATAGGGCGGCGAGTGTGGCTCGCCGCCCTATTAAAATATCATTTACTTCTTCTCCGCGAGCGCGGCCTTGCCGATCTCAAGGCCGCGATTGAACGCGGCTTCGTTCAGCGGGTTCATTTCAGGGCGCTTTGCGCCAAGCTTCTTGAACGCCGTCTCAAGGACGTTTTTAGCCGGGAGGAGATCAGTATATCCGATTATCGCGCCGACTATTACGAGGTTCAGCACCCTCGGGTTGCCGAGCTCATAGGCGATACTGCCCGCGTCCACTTTGACCACGTGGACATCGTCGCGGCCCACATCGTGCGTCACGACGGAACTGTTTACGAATATTGTGCCGCCGGGGACAACGGAGTTCTTAAAGCGCTGCAGCGACGGGTCGTTGAGGACGACGAGGTAGTCGGCCTTGTTCACCTTCGGGGCGCCGATGGGCTCGTCAGAGATGACCACATAGCAGTTTGCCGTGCCGCCGCGCATCTCCGCGCCGTACGAGGGGAAGAAAGTGACGTACTTGTCGGTCGTCTCACAGGCGGTGTAGCTGAGAAGCTGCCCTGCGACCATGACGCCCTGGCCACCGAAGCCGGCGATTATTATGCTCTTTTCCATGCCGCCCTCCTCACTTCGCGCGGAATTCGCCGAGTGGGAATTCCTTCAGAACGGTGTTGTGGATATAATCCAGCGACTCCTCCGGGCTCATGCCCCAGTTTGTCGGACAGTTGGAGACGAACTCGACAAAGCTGAAGCCCTTGCCGTCCAGCTGGTACTGGAAAGCCTTTTTGACGGCCTCGCGCGCCTTGCGCACGTTGGGCACGTCCGCGCAGGTGACGCGCGCGATATAAGCGGGGGCCTCGAGCTGGCTGAGTATCTCACACATGTGCAGCGGGGCTCCGTGCTCCTTGATGTTCCTGCCATAGGGCGTCGTGGTCGTCTTGGTGCCGAGCAGCGTGGTGGGCGCAAGCTGCCCGCCGGTCATGCCGTAAATGCCGTTGTTGATAAAGATAACAGTGAAGTTTTCGCCGCGGTTGGCCGCGGACATGGTCTCCGCCAGGCCTATGGCGGCAAGATCGCCGTCGCCCTGATAGGTGAACACGAGCGTTTCCGGACTGCAGCGTTTAAATGAGCTGGCAACGGCGCACGCCCTGCCGTGTGGCGCGGCTACGGTGTCGATATCAAAATAGGTTACAACCAGGCCGCCGCAGCCGACGCCCTGCACATAGCAGGAGTTGTCGACCATGCCGAGTTCGTCGAGCACTTCGCAGACGATCTTGGAAGCGCTCGAGTGCAGGCAGCCGGGGCAAAAGCCTGTAACGGCCCCGTCAAATATTCCTGAGGGGCGGGAATACACTTTTTCCATCATTTCTATTCCTCCTCAGTCCTTCATAAGGCCGCGCGCCGCGTCCAGGATCTGCTCGCGGTCGAGTATGTCGCCGCCGGAAGAGAGTGCGGTGACTATCTTCGTCCGGCCGTGGACAACGTTCTCGACATCTACGGCGAACTGGGCGGGTATGCTCATTTCCGCGGAGACTATGCCGCGGAGCGAAGCGAAATCGAGCCCCTCATAGGTCTTGACCGGGAAGGGGTGCACGCGCCTCGGGCGTATGAGTCCGGCCCTTATCCCCTCGCCCCTGAGTATGTTCACGGCGCTTTTTGCGATGCGGCCGGAGATGCCGTAGGCGGTGACGATGATTTCGGCGTCCTCCACAAGGTAAAGCTCGCAATCGCACTCCTCTTCGCGCCACTTGGCGTACATTTCGGCCGCTGCGCGGTTCATCTGCTGCTGGCTGACGCGGGTGTCAAGGCCCGGCCCGCACATCACCTTGTGCTGCTCCCCGCCGTGCTTGCCGGTGGCAGCCCAGGTTTTGGTTGCGCGTATCGCCTTGATCTGCTCGTCGCTAAGCGGCTCCGGCAGGACAACCGGCTCCATCATCGTACCGGTGAAGCCGTCGAGCAGCAGCAGCACGGGATTGGAGTACTTGTCGGCGAGCTCAAAAGCCTCGCTTGTCATGTCAACGGCCTCCTGCAGGGTGGACGGAGAGAGGACGAGCATCTCGAATCCGCCGTTTCCACTGGCCTTGGTGGCCTGGAAATAGTCCTGCTGCGCCGGCTGAATTGTGCCGATTCCGGGGCCGCCGCGCTGGAAGTTGGCTATAACCACGGGCAGCCTCGCGCCTGCCATCCAGGAAATGGCCTCGCTCTTGAGCGAGATTCCGCAGCTTGAGGAGGAGGTCATGGACCTTACGCCCGCGGCGGCGGCGCCGAAGGCCATATTGGACGAGGCGACCTCGCTCTCGCCCTGGATAAACGTGCCGCCAACCTGCGGCATGCGGCGCGCGAAATACTCCGGCACCTCGTTCTGCGGGGTTATCGGGTAGCCGGCAAAGAAACGGCAGCCTGCCCTTATCGCAGCCTCCGCTATGGCCTCGCTACCCTTCATGAAAATCTTCTCAGCCATGTCACTTTGCCTCCCTGTAAACCGTTATCGCTGCGTCTGGACAGATCTGGGCGCACATGGCGCAGCCGATGCAGTCCTCGGGGTGCAGCGGCACGGCGTATTGATAGCCCTTGGAATTAACGGCGTCAGTAGTTCCAAGGACCTTCTTGGGGCAGGTCATGATGCAGTAGCGGCAGCTTTTGCACGCTTCAACGTAGATTTCCACCTTGCCTTTTGCCATCTGTTTCACTCCTTATCTCTCAAGTCCGCGCCCGAACCAGCCATCCACTCGGGCAGCGTATAAAGCCTTATGGGCAGCACCGGGAGCGCCGTCCTCTCCCCTACGGCCCCAGCAAGGCCTTCCACAGCGCAAACAAACGACGCCGGAGTTTCAGGCAGCAGCCTCTCCAGCGCAGCGAGCCCGCCGATGATGTCATCGCAGCTCGTATCACGGCCGAAATTAGGGTTTGCCACCACAGCCATGGCGCAGCCGCCCAGCCGCGCCGCGCCAAGCACCCGCCGCATCGTCTCCTCGATGTCTCCGCGCGTGCCCGACCAGGGCCGGTATGGGTTTACGAGATAGAGCACAAGCGTGTCCTCCCCACCGAGGAAGCAGGAAAACTGACCGATCATGTGCGAGCCGTAAGCTCCGCCGCCGACGTCGAGCAAAACGACGCTTTCACTGTCCCTGAGCCGTTCCGACACGGCCGGGGCGACTGTGGGCGCATCCATGAACTGCTCCTGATAATGCACGTGCACCCCTCCGGAGCGCAGCACCTCCTCCGCGCCGCGAGCGCGGAAAAGCGGCTTGGTCTGGTCCATGTCGAAAAAGTGGATCTCCCTGCCGCCCTCCGCGGCCATACGCAGAGCAAGGTTTATGGCGACCTCCGTCTTGCCGGAGCCCGCCTCGCCCGTCAGAACAAAATTCTTGTGCTTCCCGATAAGCCTCGCGGCAATGTCACTGTGCATAAAACCCTCTGTTCAGCCTTTTATAAATTTATAATACTATACATCATCTTCAAAAACAAGGTTAAATCGCTAAAGTGCGAATGTCGTTTACGAGGCCGCGTTAAAAAAGAAAGAGCCGCTGAAGCGGCCCTTTCCGGGACGATTTACATATTTTCGCAGTTGTGCCAGACGTTCTGGACGTCATCGTTATCCTCAAACATGTCAAGCATGCGCTGCATATTTTTTATATCCTTTTCATCGGACAGCGTGATATAATTCTGCGGCACCATTTCCGCCTGGGCGGAGAGCAGGCTGTAGCCGTGCTCGGTGAGATATTCGGCCACCGCCGCCACGTCGTCCGGCTCGGTGTACACCTGATAGACCTCGCCGTCCGCTTCCATATCGGCGGCGCCGGCTTCGAGGGCGTCCTCGAGCATCTTGTCCTCGTCTATGTCCCCGTCCTCGTTGTTGACGACGATAACTCCCTTGCGGTCAAAGCTCCAGGACACGCATCCGGCCTGGCCCATGTTGCCGTTGTTCTTGTCAAAAGCATGGCGCACGTCGCTGGCGGTCCTGTTGCGGTTGTCGGTCATGGCCTCGACTATAACCGCGACGCCGCTGGGGCCGTACCCCTCATAGGTGATGGACTCATAATTATCGGTGCTGCCGCTGCCGAGAGCGCGCTCTATCGTGCGCTTGATGTTGTCGTTCGGCATATTGGCCGCCTTGGCCTTCGCAATTACAGCGGCGAGGCGGGAATTGTTGGCAGGATCTCCGCTGCCGCCCTCTTTAACCGCGACTATCATTTCACGCGCGATTTTGGTGAAGGCCTGTGCCCTTTTTGCGTCCTGCGCTCCCTTCGTCTTCTGTATATTATGCCACTTGGAATGTCCAGACATATAAACAACCCCTTGAGCTCGTTATTTGCCCAAACATTGTAGCACTAATGAGGCCATTGCGCAAGAGTAATATGCGTATTTCCCCGAAAACGGCTATTTTATGGATGGGATCAGCAGAACGGTGCCTTCAGCCGGGGCTCCGTCGCCGAGGGAGTTGACTGTGGATATCAGCTCCGGCGTGGAGTGATACTTTTTGCTGAGCGACCAGAGCGTATCCCCTGCCGCTGCGCGGACGATCGTGACCGACGGCCGGCCGGTGGTGTCAGTCCCGCCCGCGTCGGTAATTGAGGCTATCGTCCCTGTGCTCGAGCAGCGCTCCGCCGTGAGCTCAAGGTCCACCGCAACCCTCACGTCCAGAGCGCCCTGCGACGGCGCAGCGAAGCCCTCGGCTGATACCACGCGGACCATTGCCGCGCTTTCGCCATCGGCGAGCTCCGCCTTTGCTGTTGCCGTCATCCGCGACGAGGCGGAGCTGAGTTCGCCGTCAGCCGAGCGGTACAGCACCGTAACGCTCAACGGGCAGCTGAGCGTGCCTTCCTGGCATTCCGGCTCGCCCGGGCGCACAAACACGCGCAGCACCTCGGCGCACTGCGGGGCGGCCTGCACCGTGTCTCGCGCCTCCGCACGGACCACGCGCCTGCGCCGCTCGCATATCATGGGCAGCTCCTCAACCTCGCAGACGAGCTCGCGGCAGTTGCAGTAGCAGTCGGAGAGCACATTCAGCCGTGCCGAGTCCGTAATCACCGCCTGGGATACGAGATGGTACTCGGCGGATATTCCCCTCTCCCCTCCGGCGAGGGTGGTGAGGTCTATATATTCTGCTGTCAGCAGCGTGTATACGGTCGCATCCGGCGATGTCAGCTCGTGGTCCGTCTCAAGCATCTGGGAAAACTCCGTCTCAAACGCCGCGGTGCAGAGCTCGCCGGTATCCTCGGCCGCGTACAGCACATTCATCCGCACCGTGCCTCCAAAGACGAGCTTGCTGCCCACATTCCTCACGGAGCCCGGCACGATGCTCACCGAATGCCAGAGCAGCTCCGCCGCCTGCGGCAGCCCGTCAAAGCGATACTCGTCTGTGAGCGTGAACGTCTTTTCCTTCACAGCCACTACCGGGGAAACGGAGCAGGTTTCAACCAGGCTCTCCACCTGTTCCCCTTCCCCGCTCTCAACCCCGCACACGGTTTCAAGCTCGCGGTGCTCATAGCACTCCACGTGCACGCTGAGCACGGCGCGTATCAGCAGCTTCCTCGGGTTCAGTATCTTCGCCTCCATGCCTGTTACCGTCAGCATGCATACGGCGAGGCTCGAGGATGTCACCCCCGGCGCGTCGAGATTAATGGAGAACGGCACCGCCGCGTTCACGCACCTTGTCCCCACCTCGCCCTCCGGGGTGTAGAGCACAGTGGCGCTGACCCCGGCCGTAAGGCTCACGCGGCCGTCCTGAACCTCTTTTGAACGTATTATCGCCGTCCCACCGGCACAGAGCACCCGCTCAACATCGGGCATAGTGTCCGGGATGACGGTTTCAGTTGCCTCCTCAGCAGGGGCACAGTATTCAAAGACCCTCTCGCAGCACTCAAGGCTCTCGCGCTTCATTGTCAGCTCCATTGCAATCTCCCCTTGTCCTTGTGGTAGTGCAAATTTATGCTCGCTTTCCCGCCGATATTACCTGCATCGTGTTAGGAGCCACAGCCCGACGCCTATCAGCCCCACGGCAAGCGCGAACCACCAGAAGCCCGTCGGGAGGATGAGCGCAAAGAGTATGAGCACCCCGGCGAGTATGACCAGACAACCTACCGGCGGGACTCCTCCCCGTTTGCCGCGCCGCATCGCATCACCCCCTTTGCACAGCATATGCGCCCGCAGCCCGCTTGACGCCTGCGCAAAAACAGTTTACATTAACTTCACAATAGGCCGTGCAATTTTCAACCTTTTTTCAGCTTCGGGCGTTAAAATACAGTTATAACATGTAAAGGAGCAACACAAATGGACGCAAAAAAGCGTATCCTATCCATGATTCTGATATCTTCGCTCGTCCTGTCCCTTGCGGCCTGCGGCGCCGCGGCCTCGGAGGAAGAAACGGCCACGCCATCCGACGGCGGCGGAGCGGTCGAAGAGGAACCTGCTTATGAGGGCGAGCGCAGCATTGTCCTATCCGACAGCGGCGTGACGCTCGACGGCGAGGAGGTCACCGCCGGCAGCGGCGCCGTCACCGTGGGAAACGACATCGTATATTATGAGGATGGCCGCGACGAGAGCTACGGCGAGGGCACGGCCGAGGACGAGCACTCCGCCGAGGAGGCCGCTTCACACACGGTGGTCAGCATATGTGAACCCGGTACCTACCGCATTTCCGGTACGCTCTCCCAGGGCCAGATAGCCATTGACCTCGGCGAGGACGCCGAAGACGACCCTGACGCCGTTGTGACGCTGATACTTGACAATGCGGACGTCACCTGCACCGTCGCGCCCGCGCTGATCTTCTACAACGTCTACGAGTGCGCCGACACGGAAAATCCGAGCTATGACGTGGACACAAGCTCGGCGGGGGCTAATGTAGTAATTGCCGACGGCAGTGAAAACAGCTTCACCGGCTCCTATGTAGCGCGTATTTACGAAGAGGGTACTACCGACAAGCTGCATAAATACGACGGGGCTTTTTACAGCAAGATGACCATGAACGTATCCGGCGAGGCCGAAGGCACCGGGGTGCTGAATATATCCGGCGACAACGAGGGCCTCGACACCGAAATGCACCTGACAATAAACGGCGGCGTCATCAATATCGAAGCCGCCAACGACGGCATAAATACAAACGAGGACAACGTCTCCGTCACCACGATAAACGGCGGGACTCTGACGATTGACGCCGGGCTCGGCGCGGAGGGCGACGGCATAGACTCCAACGGCTGGCTCGTCATAAACGGCGGCACGGTTTTTGCCAGCGCCTGCGCCGAGGGAGGCGACAGCGGCATAGATGCCACGCTTGAAATAATAATCAACGGCGGCACGGTCATGGCCCTCGGCAACATGTTCGACACCGTTTCCGCAGATTCCGCGCAGGAATACCTGACACTGACACTCACCCAGAGCGTGGAGGCGGGCAGCGCAGTCGAGCTGACGGACAGTAACGGAAACGCCCTCTTTAGCTTCACGGCCCCCAAGGCGGCGTCCATGCTCCTCCTCTCAAGCCCGGAGATAGTTTCGGATGCCCAATACACCCTCACCGTGGACGGCGAGGAGCGCGAATACAGTAGCGACGGCGGCATGATGGGGGGCCCGGGAGGCGCCCCCGGCGGAATGCGCGGCGGATTCATGGAAATCCCGGAGGGACTGGAAAGCTATCTTGAAACCGCCGAGGACATGCCGGACGAGATCCGCTCCTGGCTCGAGGGTCTCCTGGAGCAGCAGAACACCTTCCGGGACATGGAGCCGCCGGAGGGCATGGATGTGCAGCAGGACAGGCCGGAGGCACTCCCTGACGGCGTCAGAGAGACCCCGCCGGATTCCGGTGAAGCGGCTCTGGCGGATTCTTCAGCGGAATAAAAGTAAAAGCGGCGAGCTTTGCTCGCCGCTTTTATGTATCCTCAGTATGTTGGCCGCTGGGCCTCAATTTCATAGAGCCTGACATAGCTTTGATAGCGCGAGGGGGCTATCTTCCCGTCCTCCACCGCGGAGCGGACAGCACAGTCCGGCTCTTTTATGTGTGCGCAGTCGTCAAACCGGCAGCAGCCGATGTACTCCTTGAATTCCGGGAAACAGAACTGCAGCTCCTCTTTCGGTATAGGCGGCATCTGCTCAACGTCAAACGAGCCGAAGCCCGGCGTATCCGCCACGAGCGCACCCGCGACGCGGAAGAGCTCAACATGCCGCGTCGTATGCCTGCCGCGGCCGAGCTTTTCGCTTATCTCTCCAGTCGGCAGGTTGAGCGACGGCTCCAGCGCGTTCAGCAGGCTCGATTTGCCCACGCCGGAGTTGCCGGAAAAAGCGCAAATCTTCCCGTCAATGGCCCGGCGCAGCCCGTCTATGCCATCGCCCTTTGCGGCGCTCGTGACAATCACGGTGTAGCCGGTGCCGTCATATATGGACGCGAGCTTTCCTGCGTCCCCAGTGTCCGCCTTGTTTATGCAGACGATTACCTCGCAGCCCGCCCTTTCGGCAGTGGCCGCCACGCGGTCAATCAAAAACGGGTCCGTCTCCGGCTCGGAAACCGAGGCCACAGCGACCAGCGCGTCGATATTGGCGACAGCGGGGCGGATGAACATGTTCCTGCGCGGCAGGATTTCATCCACGCGCCCGCGGTTCTGCGCATCAAGGCTCACAACGACCCTGTCTCCCACAAGCGGCGAAGAGCCGTCAAGCCGGAAACGGCCGCGCGCTCTGCACTCGACCGTTCCCTCATCGGTTTTTACATAATAGAAGCCGCTCAGGGCTTTTACGATAAGTCCTTCCATCAGGGCTCCGTGGTGGCTTCCACCGGCTCATCGGCGAAGTAGTATCCCGGCCCATCGCTCTCCGACGGCTCCTCCGACGGAGAGGGCGAGGGTGAGGGCGTTTCCTCCGGCCCGCTGGACACCCAGAGATATATCCTCGAGTGCGCCTCAACCTCTTCATAGGCCGTGACACTCTGGCGTATGACCGTGCCCGCGTCGTAATCGCTGTGCAGATAAGTCGGCTCGCCGTAGCTCAGCCCGGAGCTCTCGAGCCTGTCGATGGCCGCGTCCAGCGTCATGCCGACAAGCTGCGGCATGGTAACGGTCTTGATTTCCGGCCCCGCGCTGATATAGATATACACCGTGTCGCCCGCGGCGATCATCTCACCCGCCGCCGGCTGGGTGCGAATGACATAGTCCTCAGTAACCGTGTCGCTCGGCTCATAAACCGGCTCAACTCGGAACCCGGCGTTCTGGAGCTGTATCGTGGCCTCCTGATACTGCACGTTTGTGACGTCGATGACCTCGGTCTCTATTACGCCGGTGCTCACCGTCAGCGTGACGGCTATTTTTTCAGGAACGATCATCATGCTCCTGTCAGCTTCCGGGTTCTGAGATATGATTTCCCCATCCGGCACGCTCGGGTCTATCGCCAGCTCGATCGTAAAGGAGAATATGGATGTATAATTCGGGTCGTCGATGACTTCCTGATAGTCGAGCCCGACGAAATTCGGGACGTTCACCCTCTCGGCCACACTGAATATGTCCTTCAGCCAGTAGTTCCACAGAAAGACAAACACGGCTATCATGAACACCAGCACGCCGCAGGCCCCGGAAAGTATGCTCACCTTCCTCGCGCGCTGGCGGCGGAGCTTATACTTCTCCTTCGTCAGCTCGCCGGTGTTGCCGAGCGGCATCACGTCCGGGCTTATCGTGCCGTTGTAGAGGAAGCCGTCCTCCTCGGTGATCTCCTGCGACACCCCAGCCCTCGCCGCGGCGGCAGCCTGCTGCTGTCGGAAATCCTCAAGGTCGGTCAGCAGCTCCGTCGCCGCCTGATAGCGCCTGTTGATGTCCGCTTCCATGGCCTTCAGCGTGATGCGCTCGAGCTCCTCCGGGATGTCCGGATTGAACTGGCTCGGCGGGGTGGGGTTCCCGGCGATGTGCTGCAGCGCGATTTTTTCGGCCGTGTCTCCGTCGTACGGCCTGCGCCCTGTGAGCATTTCGTACATGACCACGCCGAGCGAATAGATGTCGCTGCGAGTGTCCGGAGCGCCGCCCTTGGCCTGCTCCGGCGCGATATAGTGCACGGAGCCCACGGTCTGGTCGCTCTTTTTCTCCTGGGTGCTCTCCAGCGCGGCAATGCCGAAATCCGCGACCTTGATTGCCCCGTCGCGGAGAATCATGATGTTCTGCGGCTTGATATCTCGGTGGACTATGCCCTTGGAGTGGGCGTGCTCAAGGGCCTTGGAGATCTGCACCGAGAAATGCAGCGCCTCCTTCCAGCTCAGGGCGCCCTTACGCTTCATGTACTGCATCAGGGTGATGCCGTCTATGAGCTCCATGACGATATACTCGATGCCCTCGGTGTGGCTCACGTCGTACACAGAGACGATATTCGGGTGCGAGAGCATGGCAACAGCCTGCGCCTCTGTCTGGAAGCGCTTGCGGAACTCCTCGTCCTCGGCGAACTCATCCCTGAGTATTTTGATTGCCACATAGCGATTCAGCCGGTGGCACATGGCCTTATAGACCACAGCCATGCCGCCGACACCAATCACTTCGATTATCTCATATCTGTCGTCGAGCATTTTGCCCAGATATTTGTCCATATTGTCCATGACAGCCTCCAAAACGCCGGAGTTTCATTTAGTGAGCGCGATTATGGTCACGTTGTCACGCGCCCCGCGCTCAAGCGCCGCCTTCATAAGCGCGCGGCTCAGTGAAAGAGGGTCGCGGTGCTCTTTTGCGGCGAGAAAGATTTCTTTGTCCGTAAGCATATTAGTAAGCCCGTCCGAGCAGAGCAGCAGTATGTCCCCCCGCGCGAGCCGCGGGGCAAAGCTGTCGCTTGGGACATTTTCATCCACGCCGAGCGCCCGTGTTATCACGTTCCTGCGCGGGTGCGTGCGCGCCTCCTCGGCGCTTATCTCTCCCCTGTCCACCATGTCCTGGACGAGCGAGTGGTCGCGGGTTATCTGCGTTATTTTCCGCCGGGTTATCTTATAGGCACGGCTGTCGCCTACATTCAGGACATATGCCCGCCCGTCCAGCATCACGGCGGAAACCAGTGTCGTCCCCATGCCGGTGTAAGCGCTGTCGAAGCAGGAATAGCTGTACACCATATGGTTTGCCTCCGCGCAGGCGGCGGCCATGGCCTCGGGCACCTCGGCGCCCTTCAGCTTCTGCCCGGCAAAGCGCTGGCGGAGCACGCCGGCATAGGTTTTCGCGGCGAGGTCGCTGGCAATGTTGCCGGCCTTCTCTCCGCCCATGCCGTCGCAGAGCACGGCTATAAGCGCGTCTCTGCCCTCGATGCGCTCCACAAGGAAGCTGTCCTGATTGTCTCTCCTGACCTTCCCACGGTCAGTGATGCCAAAACTGTTCATTTCGCCATCCTTCAAGCCCTCCCCGCGGCAGCCTTTTTCCGTAGCTGTCCGCAGGAGGCGTCTATGTCCCCGCCGAGGCTTCGCCTCACGGTGACGTTTACCCCCTCGCGCTCAAGCAGCTCCTTGAAGCGTCTGAGCCGCTCCGGCGGTGTCGGCCGGAGCCTGCTCTCATCCACATGGTTGAGCGGGATGAGGTTCACATGCGCGCTTATGCGCTTCGCGTGCTGCGCAAGCAGCTTTGCCTGCGCGTCGGAGTCGTTCACCCCGTCTATCATAGCGTATTCAAAGGAGATGCGCCGTCCTGTCTGCCGGTAATACCTCTCGCACTCGTCCATCAGCGCGGAGACGCCGCGGCCGCGGTTAGCGGGCATTATGCGCGAGCGCGTCTCGTCGTCGGGCGCGTGGAGGGACACCGAC
This sequence comes from Candidatus Scatomorpha intestinavium, assembly GCA_018712985.1. Classification (GTDB taxonomy): domain Bacteria; phylum Bacillota; class Clostridia; order Oscillospirales; family Oscillospiraceae; genus Scatomorpha; species Scatomorpha intestinavium. Next base: position 1,399 of record DVGA01000085.1, on the reverse strand, counting down.
AATGTCAATTGTAAATTAAGAGCGGCCAATTTGTCAAATCTTTCTGTTATCCCGCAGGTGGAAAGCGAAATGTGCCTCATTCCGATGTCCATCCCCTCAGGGCAGTTGACAAGGCGCAGGAATTTAATAACGTTGTCGAAGTTGTCCAGCGGTTCGCCGATGCCCATTAGCACGATGTTGGAGATTTTCAGTCCCGAATCCTTTTCGGAAAACATGACCTCCTCCAGCATCTCGCAAGGCTCGAGCTGGCGCACCAGGCCACCGATCGTCGACGCGCAGAAGGCGCAGCCCTGCCGGCAGCCCACCTGTGTGGATATGCAGACGGTGTTCCCGTGGTGATACTGCATCACAACGGTCTCCACCGCGTTCCCGTCCGACAGGCCCCAGAGGTACTTCACTGTGCCGTCGTGGGCTGAAACCTGCTTCCGCAGGACCTCGGGAGCGGCAAGGTAATACCTGTCCTTCAGTTTTTCGCGGAGCTGCTTCGGGAGGTTGCTCATCCCGTCAAAGCTCTCAGCGCCGCGCGAGAGCCAGGAAAACACCTGCTTTGCGCGGTAAGACGGCTCGCCGAGCGCCTTCAGCTCCGCCTCAAGCTCCTCCGGGAGCAGCGACCTTATTGCAGCCTTTCCATCAAACATAGATAAAACCCGTCCGTCCCATCCAAATCCGGCCAGAGCGTCCGCTCCTGCCTTAAAGCAAAACCGCTGTTCCCATCAAGAAATCCGCGCACGACGCCGCCGTTTTCCCGCTCAAGCAGCGTACAGGTGGAATAGAGCAGCCGCCCTCCCGGCCTGACGCAGCGCGAAACCGCCCTGAGTATGCCGAGCTGGATTTCAGGCAGCGCGTCCAGCTCCTCACGGCGCTTATAGCGGATTTCCGGTTTTTTTCGTATCACGCCGAGCCCGGAGCAGGGCACGTCAGCTATTACGACGTCAAAAGCCCCCGCAAGTTCCTCTCCCGGCCGGCGGGCGTCCATCGCCCGCGTAGATATTATGCCAACCCCAAGGCGCTTTGCGCCGTCCTCTATGCGCCGGAGCTTCTTTTCCTGCACGTCGCAGGAGAGGACTGCCCCCTCGCCGCGCATCAGCATCGCCGCGGTAAAGCTCTTGCCGCCGGGAGCCGCACAGGCGTCGAGCACGCGCTCTCCCGGCCGCGGCGAAACGGTCTCGACCGCAAGCCGCGCGGCCTCGTCCTGCACATAGAAAAGCCCCTCGGCATAGCCCGGCAGGCGCGTGACATCTCCCGGCTTCCTGACAGATATCTCGCCGGGCAGCTTCCCACATTCAGCCTCTACGCCCGCGGCGAGCAGCTTTTCCAGCAGCTCCTCACCGCTTATTTTCAGCGTATTTGCCTGCAAATAAACCGGCGGCTCGCTGTTATTTGCCGCGAGCAGACTCTC
>DVGA01000084.1 GCA_018712985.1 Candidatus Scatomorpha intestinavium | reverse complement strand
CCCCTCGTCGATTGCCCGTCAGTGCCGCGAGCGAAGCGAAGCAAACGCACGGTCGGCGATGCGGCAACTCATTCACCATTAGGGATAGGAACCTTTCGATAACGGAAAGTCTGGTGAAAACCGGCTTTTGGCTCCGTTTAGCACCAAAGCGGTTTTCTCTTTGGAGTCTGAGGGGTTTCTTTTTGACAAGACAAAAAGAAATCTCTCAGAAAAGATTTGCAGGGGCTTTCGCCCCTGCAATCGTTTTATAAGGGCCTGCGCCCTTATAATATTGCCCCGCGGCCCTCCGGGCCGCGCTATGCATCCAAGCGCAGCTTGGCGGCGCGCTATGCGCCCAGGCGCCGCATGGCGCTCTCGTGCGCCTCGTTCTCAGAGAGATCGTCGAGCGGCTCGAGCGAGCCGTCGCCGTATTTGCGCTCGAGCGCCGCGGCGAGCAGCGCGTCCGCGAAGGCGGGGTTTTTCGGCAGCACCGGCCCGTGGCTGTAGGTGCCGAACACGTTTTTATACCTCGCGCCCTCGGTGCCGTCCTCGCCGTTGTTGCCGAAGCCCTTTATGACCCGGCCCAGCGGCTCCACGCCGGGACCGAGCCGCGTGCGCCCGCTGTGGTTTTCAAAGCCCACGACCGTGCCGAAGGCCGTTTCAAACGCGAAATTGCCTATCATGCGCTCCGCCGCGCCCACGGTGGCGAGGTCCAGCGCGCCGATAAAGCGGCAGCGCTCGCCGGAGGCGGTCTCGTAGTAGTGCCCCATGAGCTGATAGCCGCCGCAGACGCAGAGGAAGGGCGCGCCGTCCTCTACTGCGGCCTTTATCTCCTCCGCCCTGCCGGAGTTCAGGTCCTCTAACAGCAGCCCCTGCTCGAAGTCCTGTCCGCCGCCGATAAAGAAGAGGTCCCCGTCGGACAGCTTCGCCCGCTCGCCCATCGGCACCTCCGTCACCGTGCAGCCGAGGCCGCGCCACTCGAGCCTTCGCTTCAGGCAGAGCACGTTCCCACGGTCGCCATAGAGGTTCAGCACGTCGGGATAGAGATGGAAAATATGCAGCTCCCTCATTTCCAGAACTCCTTTCCGCCGCAGCGCGCGGCGAGCTCCGCGCGCAGGGGCAGCATGGCCGTGTAGGTCGGCAGGACGCAGACCTCGCCCTTCTCCTCCGCGATGGCGGCGACGAGCTCCCCGGTCGTGTGTATCACGCGCACCGCGTTCTCGTCCGCCCCGGCGTATTTCAGGCGCAGCCGCATGTCCTCGGCCCGTGTGCCGGAGACGATAAGCCGCAGGCGCGCCCCGTCCTCCCCCTCAAACAGCCGCTCAAAGCCCGCGTCCCAAATCCAGGACACGTCTGTCCCGTCCGCAAGGTTGTCGTTCAGGCAGAACACGGCGGTGAGGCTCCCCGGCAGGGAGCGCACGAAGTCTATCGCCCTGTCGCAGCCGGCGGGGTTTTTCACGAGCACCATTGTAACGTGCGCGTCCCCTAACGCGAAGCGCTCCATGCGCCCGAAGCCGCTCTCGAGCTTTGCGAGGGAGTGCACGGCGCTGTCCGCTCCCACTCCGATGGCCGTTGCCGCGGCGATCGCCGCAGCGGCGTTATAGAGGTTATACCCGCCGGGCAGGTCCACCACGGCGTCGTATATCTCCCCGTCCACGCGGATTTCCGCCGAGCTCCCGTCGGCCGAGAGGTCGGCCGCGGAGAGGACGGCCACATCCGGCTCGGTGCGGCTGTAGCCGCACTTCGGGCAGCGGAAGCCGCCGAGGTGGGCGAAGGTGTGGTAGTCATACTCGTACTGCGCGCCGCAGACTATGCACCTCGGCGCGTCGGAAACGTCCGAGGCCGAGCCGGAAAGCGGGGCGTCCACCCCGAAAAAGCGCACGCGATCCGGCGCACATGGCGCGAGCGAGGCTGTCAGCGAGCAGTCCGCGTTCAGGCAGACGCGGGCGTGGGGTGCGTGATCCAGCCCCTCGCGTATTGCGCCGAGGGTGTGGGTCACCTCGCCATAGCGGTCAAGCTGGTCGCGGAACACGTTCGTGACCACGCATACGGCGGGGTCCAGCTCGCCGCACACGCGGCGGAAGGCCGCCTCGTCGCACTCTATGACCGCCAACTTCCTCCTCGGCCGGCCGAAAAGCCCGGCGTTCGAGACGAAATCCGCCGTTATCCCCCGCTCGAGGTTCGAGCCGGAGCGGTTTGCAAAGCAGTCCTTCCCGGCGTCCCTCAGCATCTTTTCAAGCATGCGGCATGTGGTCGTCTTGCCGTTCGTGCCGGTCACTACCGCGACGGTGACGCCCCTCGCCAGCCTGCTGAGCATGTCCGGGCAGATGCGCAGCGCGACCTTTCCGGGCAGGGCGGTGCCGCCCCGGCCCATGAGCCGCAGCGCCAGCCTTATCAGCTTGCAGCAGATTATCGCAAGCACGAACCTCATAGGCTGATATACTCCTCCCTCTCCGCGCCGACGGAAATGTAGCTTATGCGGCAGCAAACCGCCTCTTCGACATAGCGCACGTATCTCTGCGCGGCGGCGGGCAGCTCCGCGAAGCTGCGGCAGCCGGAGATGTCCGCGCCCTCAAAGCCGGGCAGGTATTCATACACGGGCTTCGCGCGCTCGAGCGCGCCCCCGCTGGGGAAGGAGAGCGTGCGCTCCCCGTCGATCTCATACGCCGTGCAGACCGGGATTTCGGGCAGCGCGGCGAGCACGTCCAGCTTGGTCAGCGCGATCTCCGTCGCGCCCTGCACGCGCACGCCGTAGCGGCTCGCCACGACGTCGAAGCCCCCGACGCGCCTCGGGCGGCCGGTGGCGGCGCCGTATTCCCCGCCGGCGGCGCGCAGCCGCTCGGCCTCCGCGCCGAAGAACTCGCAGGTAAAGGGCCCCTCGCCCACGCAGGAGGAATAGGCCTTCATTATGCCGATCACCCTGTCGAGCTTCCTTCCCGGCACCCCCGCGCCGATGGGCGCGTAGGCGGCCAGGGTGTTTGAGGAGCTCGTATAGGGGTAAATGCCGTAGTCTATGTCCCTCAGTGCGCCGAGCTGCGCTTCGAACATGACGCTCCTGCCCGCGTCTATCGCGCGGCTGAGGTACTCCGAAGCGTCCTTTATATACGGCAGCAGGACCTCGCCGTTCGTCATCAGCCAGTCGTACATCTCGTCCGAGTCCGCCGTGTGGCCGTAGGAGCTGAGCGTGAGGTTTTTCCACTCCACGATCTCGCGCACTCGCTCGCGCAGGCCCTCCGTGTGCAGCAAATCGCCCATTCGCAGGGCCTTTTTCATATACTTGTCCGCATAGACGGGCGCAATGCCCCGGCGCGTGGAGCCGAACTTGTGGTCGGCGAGCCGGTCCTCCTCCAGGCCGTCCAGCTCCCGGTGATAGGGCATGCAGATGGTGGCCCTGTCGCTTATCACGAGCCTCGCCGGGCTTACTGATATGCCGCGCTCGGCGAGGTGCTCGAGCTCGTGGCGGAGGTGCTCTATGTCTATCACCATGCCCGTACCCATGACGTTTACGGTGCCCTCGCGCAGTATCCCGCTGGGCAGGAGGTTGAGTATGAACTTCCCCTTTTCGTTCACCACGGTGTGCCCGGCGTTGTTCCCGCCCTGATAGCGGGCGACTATGTCCGCCCCGGCGCTGAGCAGGTCGACCATGCGGCCCTTTCCCTCGTCGCCCCAGTTCACGCCCACAACCGCTGTCAGCATTTTATCTCGCTCCTCTCATCGCTGCCGATGCACCCGCTGTTGGCGTTCAGCATCGGGTATACCTCTCCGTTCAGATACTCCTCGACCTGCCTCGGGGCCATGCCGACGAACTTGCGCACGTCCAGCAGCTCCTCAATGGCCTCCGGCGTCAGGCCGAAGCGGCTGTCGGCGAGCAGCTTGGCCTCGAGGTCGTTGGCGCAGCCGGTCTCCTTCATGCGCCGCGCCGTCTCCACGGAGTATTCGCGTATCACCTCGTGCAGCTCCTGCCGGTCGCCGCCCAGCTCCACGGCGCGCATGAGTATGTTCTCCGTGGCGAGGAAGGGCAGCTCGTCGCGCAAATGCCGCTCCATCATTCCGGGATACACCGTGCAGCCGGAGATAACGTTTATCACAAGGCTGAGTATGGCGTCCGCGGCGAGGAAGGCCTCCGGCATGGAGATACGCCTGTTGGCAGAGTCATCCAGCGTGCGCTCCAGCCACTGGGTGGAGGCCGTCATGGCCGGGTTGAGCGCGTCCGCTATCACATAGCGCGCGAGCGAGCAGATGCGCTCGCAGCGCATCGGGTTGCGCTTGTAGGCCATCGCGCTCGAGCCCACCTGGGAGCTCGTGAACGGCTCGTCAAATTCCTTCTCGTGCGCCATCAGCCGCAGGTCAGTCGCCATTTTGGCGGCGCTCTGCGCTATGCCGGAGAGGACGTTCAGCAAAAAGCTGTCTATCTTCCTCGTATAGGTCTGCCCGCAGATGGGCAGCACGGAGGAAAAGCCCATGTCCCGCGCTATGCTGCGCTCGAGCTGCATGGCCTTCTCCGCGTCCCCGCCGAAGAGGGCGAGGAAGCTCGCCCCGGTACCCGTGGCGCCCTTGCAGCCGTAGAAGGGCAGGCGCTCAAGCTCGAAGTCGAGCCGCTCGAGGTCGAGCATGAAGTCCTGTATCCACATGCACGCCCTCTTGCCCATCGTGGTCGGCTGCGCGGCCTGGTAGTGCGTATAGGCGAGGACGGGGGTGTCCTTCTGCGCCTCCGCGAAGCTGGCGAGGGCGGCAACGGCGTTCACGAGCAGCGAGCGGACCTGCCTGAGCGCGTCGCGGTAGGCGATAAGGTCGCCGTTGTCGTCCACAAAGCAGCTCGTCGCGCCGAGGTGGATTATGCCCCTGGCCTTCGGGCAGTGGTCGCCCCAGGCCCTTATGTGCGCCATTACGTCGTGCCTCAGCTCGCGCTCATAGCGCTCCGCGGCCTCGTAGTCGATGACTTCGAGGTTCTCCCGGAGCTCCTCCACCTGCTCGGCCGTGACGTTCAGGCCGAGGGCGTGCTCGTTTTCGGCCAGCGAGAGCCAGAGCCGGTGCCAGGTAAGGAACTTGTAGTCCGGCGAGAATATGTGCTGCATCCGCGCGGAGGCATAGCGCGAGCAGAGCGGGCTTTCATAGCTGTCTTTCAATTTGTTATCACTCCACGGTAACGGATTTTGCAAGGTTCCTCGGCTTATCTATGTCGCAGCCGTTCTCGAGCGCGACGTAATAGGCGAAAAGCTGCAGCGGCACGAGCTCCGGCGCGGCGACGAAGAGCTCCTCCCCCTTCGGGGCGAAGAGCACGTCGTCCGCGTCCGCGAATATGCGCCTGTCGCCCTCCGGGGCCACGGCGAGGACCCGCGCGCCGCGGGCCTTTACCTCCTCGACGTTGCTCATCATCTTGCCGAACAGGGCCGTCTGGCAGCAGAGCGCCACCACGAGCCGCTTTTCGTCTATCAGGGCGATGGTCCCGTGCTTGAGCTCCCCGGCGGCGTAGGCCTCCGAGTGGATGTAGCTTATCTCCTTCAGCTTCAGGCTGCCCTCCATCGCCGCGGCGTAGTCCATGCCCCGGCCGATGAAGAACATCGCGCCCTGGCCGTGCCAGCGCCCGGCCAGGTATCGGACGTGCGTGTTCAGGTCTATGGCGCGCTGCATCCGCGCCGGCAGGGCTGAGAGCGCCGCGACCAGCTCATTATACCTCGTTTTTTCTATCCTGCCCAGCCCCTCCGCGGCCCAAACCGCAAAAAGATACAGCGCGGCGAGCTGCGTAGTGTAGCCCTTCGTGGTGGCGACGGCGATTTCCGGCCCGGCGTGGGTGTAAATGACCTCGTCCGCCAACCGTGCGATGGTGCTGCCGACCACGTTGACTATCGCGAGCACCTTTGCCCCGCGGGAGGCGCACTCTCGCATTGCGGCGATCGTGTCCGCCGTCTCGCCGGACTGAGACACGGCTATCAGCAGCGTGTCCGGGCCGATTATCGGGTCGCGGTAGCGCAGCTCGCTGGCGAGCTCCGTCTCCACGGGGACGCGGCAGAGCGATTCGATGACGTATTTCCCCGCCACGGCGGCGTGATAGGCGCTGCCGCAGCCGGTGAGCACGATCCGCCGGAAGGAGGCCATGTCCGCGGCGCTCCAGCCTATGTCCAGCTCCACGCGCCCGGAGCGCAGCCGCGGGGCAATGGTGCTCTTTACGGCGCGGGGCTGCTCCATTATCTCCTTGAGCATAAAGTGCTCATAGCCGCCCTTTTCCGCGGCCTCGAGGTCCCACACGACGCGGGAGACGGTCTTTGTCACCTCGCGCCCGGTCCGGTCGTACACCGTGACGCTCTCCGGCGTGAGGGAGGCGAACTCCCCGTCGTCGAGGTATATCACGTTCTTCGTCCGGCCCACAAGGGCGGTGACATCGCTCGCAAAGTAGTTCTCGCCGATGCCGAGGCCGAGTATCAGCGGCCCGGCCTCCTTCACGCAGACGAGCCTGCCCGGTTCGTCCGCGCAGAGCACGCCGAGCACATAGCTGCCCTCGAGCCGCGCGGCGGTTCGCATCACTGTGCGCAGGAAGTCGCCGTCATAGCTCCGTTCGAGCAGGTGGGCCACGACCTCCGTGTCCGTCTCGCTGCGGAACACGCAGCCCGCGGCGGTGAGCTCCGCGCGGAGCGCGGCGTAATTTTCGATTATCCCGTTGTGGACGACGGCGAACGTGCCGTGCTCGGAGAGGTGCGGGTGAGCGTTGGTGTCCGTCGGCGCGCCGTGGGTGGCCCAGCGCGTGTGCGCAATGCCGCAGACGCCGTGCATCGCGGCCCCGCCGTCGATCTTCTCCGCCAGGCGCTCCACCGTGCCGCTGGCCTTCACCATCTCTATGCCTCCGCCGCCGTGGACGGCGACGCCCGCGCTGTCATAGCCCCGGTATTCAAGCCTCCGGAGTCCCTCCAACAGTATCGGCGCAGCCTGCTGCGCGCCGGTATAGCCAACTATGCCGCACATATTTTACTCCTTTCCGCCCCTGTCGGACGCCGCGCGCAGGAACCCGAGGAAGAGCGGGTGCGGCCTGTTCGGCCGGCTCTTGAACTCGGGATGGTACTGCACGCCGATGAAAAACGGATGCGAGCTTATCTCCACCGCCTCGGCCAGCCGTCCGTCCGGCGAGCAGCCGGAAACGGTCAGGCCCGCCGCAGTGAGCTCCTCCCTGAAGTAGTTGTTCAGCTCATAGCGGTGGCGGTGCCGCTCGCTTATCTCCCGAGCGCCGTAGCAGCGCTCGAGCGAGGTGCCGGGCGCTATCACACAGGGCCAGGCCCCGAGCCGGAGGGTGCCGCCCTTATCCACCTCGTCGCTCTGCCCGGGCATGAAGTCTATCACCTTGTGCATGCTGTCCGGGTTGAACTCGCCGGAGTCGGCGTCCGCCCAGCCGAGGACGTGCCGCGCGTAGTCTATCACGGCCACCTGCATCCCGAGGCAGAGCCCGAGATACGGCACGCCGCGCTCCCTGGCGTATTTCGCCGCGAGTATCATGCCCTCTATGCCCCTGCCGCCGAAGCCGCCGGGGACGAGTATGCCGTCCACGTCCGAAAGCGCCCCGGCTGCGTTCTCCGGCGTTAGCGTCTCGGAGTCTATCCACTTGATGTCGACCTCCGCGCCGGCCTCATACCCGGCGTGGTTCAGCGCCTCGACAACGGAGAGATACGCATCATGCAGCTGGACGTATTTGCCCACGAGCGCAATGCGCACGCGCTTTGAGCGGGCGTTTATGCGCTCCACCAGCGCGGTCCACTCGGAGAGGTCCGGCGCCGGGACGTCCAGGCCCAGCTTGCGGCAGACAACGTCCGAAAAGCCCTCGCGCTCGAGCATCAGCGGCGCGGAATAGAGGCAGGGGAGCGTGACGTTCTCAATAACGCTCGAGCGGTCCACGTTGCAGAAGCCCGCGATTTTCTCGAACACGCCCGGCTCTGTTATCGGCTCGTCGCAGCGCAGGACAATGATATCCGGCGAGATGCCAAGGCCCTGCAGCTCTTTCACCGAGTGCTGTGTGGGCTTTGTCTTGTGCTCGCCGGAGGCCTTCAGATAGGGCACGAGCGTGACGTGGATATAGAGCGCGTTCTCCCGCCCCTTCTCCCGGCCGACCTGGCGTATGGCCTCGAGGAAGGGCTGGGACTCGATGTCGCCCACCGTGCCGCCTATTTCGGTTATGACGACGTCCGCGCCCGTCTGCGCCCCGACGCCGTATATGAATTCCTTTATCTCGTTCGTGATATGCGGGATGATCTGCACCGTGCTGCCGAGGTACTCGCCGCGCCGCTCCTTGTTCAGCACGTTCCAGTACACCCGCCCGGTCGTGAGGTTCGAAAAGCGGTTCAGATCCTCGTCTATGAAGCGCTCATAGTGCCCGAGGTCGAGGTCGGTCTCCGCCCCGTCCTCGGTGACGTACACCTCGCCGTGCTGATAGGGGCTCATCGTCCCGGGGTCGACGTTTATGTAGGGGTCCAGCTTCTGCGCGGCCACCTTCAGCCCCCGCGCCTTGAGCAGGCGGCCGAGCGAGGCCGCCGTTATGCCCTTGCCGAGCCCGGAGACGACGCCGCCGGTCACAAAAATATACTTTGCCATTTTCCTTATCTCCCTTCCACGCCGGAAGCGGCGCTCAGATCCGCGAGCTCGGTCACGGAGCTGTTTTTTATCCTCAGCGTCGCATAGCCATCTCCTATGCTTATGCCCCTGAGCGCGCAGAGCACGGCCCTTATCACCGCGCTGTGGCAGACGGCGATCGCCGTCCCTCCCGGGGCGCGGCGCAGCCGCTCCACGGCCGGGCAGGCCCTTGCCATGAGCCGGGCATAGCTCTCCCCGCCGGGGGGCGCGCGGTTCAGCCGGTCCGCCTCGCAATAGGCGAAGTCCTCCGGCCAGCGCCGCTGTATCTCCGCCCAGGAGCAGCCCTCCCAGACGCCGAAGGATATCTCGCGCAGCGCCTCGACCGGCTCCGGCCGCAGGCCGAGGGCGGAGCCGATTATCTCCGCGGTCTCCGCGGCGCGGCGCAGCGGGCTGGTGTACAGGGCCTCCGCGCGCTCCGAGGAGCGCAGCTTTTCCGCAAGGGCGGCCGCCTGCGCTCGCCCGCGCGCGTTCAGCGGCGTGTCCGTGCAGCCCTGTATCCTCCCGGCCGCGTTCCAGTCCGTCTCCCCGTGCCGCACGAGCAGCAGGCGCATGGCCCTCTCCCCCTTCTCTCAGTCCTCGCTCGTGACAGCGAAACAACCTGTCACTATTTTACACGCACCGCAATACCACGCGCCGGGCACAAGCGTCTGCGAGCGCAGGAACGAGTGCTTCCCCAGGTTTTTGGCCCCATTGTAGCCGCCCAGGGCCTGCAGCGCGTTCCTTTCATATTCCTCCTGCGGCACCCAGCTGA
>DVGA01000083.1 GCA_018712985.1 Candidatus Scatomorpha intestinavium | reverse complement strand
CAGGTCGACCACCTCGCGTATTACCGCGGCTATCTTCCGGTTGGCGACCTTGGAGAGGAACACGGCCATGAGGAAGCCTATCGGCACGCCTATCACTATGGCGCCGGCAGTGCCGTAGATGCTGGTGAGTATCATCGGCAGGATGCCGTAAGCCGGGTCGGTTTTGTAGTTGGGATGCCAGTCGGTGCCGGAGAGGAAGTTCCACAGCCCAACTTCGCGTATCGCCGGGATGCCGGATATGATGAGGTAAATGGAGATGACGAGGACGAATCCCACCGCCACAAGGCCGCAGATCAGGAACAGAGCGCGCATGACGTGCTCCATCGCGTCCTTGACCCCGCGCCTGGAGTCGATGCGCTCGGCAGATTGCGCGTCCGCGCCGGCGGGCTGCACTCCCGCGCCCTCCCGCTTAGCTTTTTCGGGCTTTATCTTCAATTTCCCGTGCTCCCCTTTCGTTGTCATGTATTCGTTCAAGACGCTTCTCCCTTCAGGGGTGGATCTGACCGGCGCTCACGCGCGCTGAGCGCCCGTCAGACACACCCCTCTTCAACAGGGCAATAGGCCCCCAGGGTGTGGGGGCCATTGCCGTTAAGTACTTACTGCTTCTTTCAGCCTCAGCCGTTCACGGGGACGACGCCGGCGGCGGTGATGATGTCGGCGACATCGGCGCTCATGGCGTAGTCAAAGAAGGCCTGGGCGGCGGGGCTCAGCTCGGTGCCCTCGACGGTCACGATGACGAAGGGACGCTGGATGGCGAAGCTGCCGTCCGCAACGGTCTCCTCGGTCGGCACCACGTCGTTGACGGCGACGGCGGTGACGGTGTCGTCAACAGCGGAGAGGGAGGCGTAGCCGATGGCGTTCGGGTTGGAGGCCACGTTGCCGACGACGTCGCCGGTGGAGGCGTACTCGTTCAGGTAGACGCACTGGTCCTCAATGCCGAGGATCTCCTCGAAGGCGCCGCGGGTGCCGGAAGCAGCGTCACGGCCGTAGACGGCTATCTCAGCGTCGGCTCCGCCGAGCTCGCTCCAGTTGGTGATCTCGCCGGTGTAGATCTGGGCGATCTGCTCGGTGGTCAGGTTGGTGACGGTGTTCTCGGGGTTGATGATAACGGCGACGCCGTCCTTGGCGATGATATTCTCAACAGCGCCCTGGGCCTTCTCATCATCGGTCAGAGCACGGCTGCTCAGGCCGAGGTCGCAGGTGCCCTCCAGCACGCCGGTGATGCCGGCGCCGGAGCCGCTGCCGGTGTACTGCGGGGTAACGTTGGGCTGCACGTCGGCGAAGCCCTCGATCAGGGCAAGGATAACGCTCTCCATGGAGGTGGAGCCGTTCACGGTGACGTTGCCGGAGATATCTTCGGGCTCCTCGGAAGCGGGGGCCTCAGACTCCGGAGCGGTGCTCTCGGTGGTCTCGGGAGCGGTGCTCTCCTCGGCGGCGGGCTCGCTGCCGCAGGCCGCGAACAGGCTCAGGCACAGCAGAGCGGAGAGAACTATTGCAAGGGTCTTTTTCATTGCAGGATTGTCTCCTTCTTTTCATTATTTTGCTTGCGCAATACGTATGCTACTCAAGGTGCGTAAAATGGAAAAGCAGGGACGTGTAAAATAAATGTAAAGCGGCCCCGGAAGTTCCCGGAACCGCTTTACACTGCAAAAGTTTGTAATTTTCAGGCGAAAAGCCCTATTCCTGCTCGAACTCCTCGCGCGGCGCCCCGCACAGCGGGCAGACCCAGTCCTCTGGCAGGTCCTCAAAGGCCGTGCCGGGCTTTACGCCGCCGTCCGGCGCGCCCTCGGCCTCGTCGTAGACATAGCCGCAGAGGGAACAGACATACCTCATTCGCTCATACCTCCTCACAAACCGTCTTTTATAACACGCGGCTCCGCGCCGCGGGAAGTACAGCCTCATATGCCTATTAAACTCTCTTGCCCGGTCTTAGTCAAGCAAAAAATTAACGATCTCCCCTCACTGCTCGTATATCCCGCCGCCGATGAACTCGCGCACGAGCGAATCGGGCGCCACAAGCTTTTCGTCTATGTGGCCGAAGAGCTGTATCGCGGGCAGGACGCTCTTGAGCTCGTCGTAGCGCTCTATGCCCTCCGGTATTGCGGAAAAGAGCTCAGTCGCCGTGCTGTTCATCACCGGCAGCTCGTATTCGAGCGCGGTGTCGAGCATCAGGTTGGCCTTGTTCTTGAAGGGCGAGATATAGAGCTTCTCCCCCCGGCGGACGTTTGCCCACATCGCAAGCGTCTGCGCCGGGTCGTAGGCCCTGAAGAGCTTGTCGCGCACCGTGCGCCTGACAAGGCGCATCCAGGTGCCCTTGAACACCACGCTGCCCTCGAACTCTATGTTGGAGCGCGCGGATATATAGAGCTTGAAGGCCTCCGGATGCTTGCCGGTTATCTCGTCGTTCAGGGCGTGGATGCCCTCGAAGATGACGATTTCATCTTTTTTCAGCTTCAGCGTCTTGGACGGCTCGAGCACGCGCATCTGACGGGCGAACTCGTACTTCGGCACACAGATGCGCTCGCCGCGTGCGAGGGCGGAAAAGTGCTCGTTCAAAAGGTCCATGTCGAGGCACTTAGGGCTCTCGTAGTCTATCTCCCCCGAGCTCGTGCGGGGAGCCGTGGCGGGGTCGACGGTGCGGAAATAGTTGTCCATACTTATTGTATAGGTGTGTATCCCGCGGCGGTCGAGCTCGGACTCTATTTTCTGGGCAGTGGTGGTCTTGCCGCTGCCGCTCGGGCCGGAGAGCAGCACTATCGGGCTGCTCTTCAGGTTGGCGCTTATCATGTCCGCCGCCAGCGAGACCTTCGCGGCGTAGCGCGCGTCGCACTCGGCCATGAACGCGGCCGGGTCGGCCACGGTGCGGTAGTTTATCTCCTTGAGGTCAAACGCCATGGAACTCCACAATCCTTTCCTTGTCCGCGCAGACCCTGTCGATCGCGGCTATGTATTCCCCGGGATATTTCGGGGCGAAGTGCCGCTCGAGCCTGCCTCCCGGGGCGATGAGCTTGGTGGAGCCGCCCGCCCCCATGGAGATTATGCTGCGCAGCTCCTCCATTATGCATATGTTGTACAGGCTGGCGAAACCCGGTCTGGTCCAGCCCACGTTTTCAAAGCCGCCGGACATGTATTTCTGCCGGTAGAGGTAATAGGGCGAGTAGCCCGCTCCGCTCAGCGCGCTCATGGCCCCGGAGAGCATCTTTTCCACCTCCGCCGCCGGGGGCAGCTCTGCGCCCTCGAGGTGCAGGCGCGAGCCGCGCTTCACGGCGAGGGTGTGGACGGTTATATTCTCCGGCTCGAAGGCCATCACCCGCCCGAGCGAGGCGGCGAACCCCTCCGCCGTGTCCGTCTGCAGCCCGGCGATGAGGTCCATGTTCACCTCGAACACACCCATGGCACGGACGAGGGACATCGTGCCCTCGATATCCTCGGAGGTGTGGCGGCGGCCTATCGCCTGAAGCACGCTGTCGGACATCGTCTGTGGGTTCACGCTCAGGCGCCTGACGGCGTGGGCGTGCAGCACGGAGAGCTTGTCCGCCGTTATCGTGTCCGGCCGGCCGGCCTCGACGGTGTACTCCCTCAGCGCGGAGAGGTCGAAGGCACCCTCCAGCTTTGAGCACAGCCTGTCCAGCTGCCCGCTCGAGAGTGTCGTGGGCGTCCCCCCGCCCATGTACAGCGCCACGGGGCGCAGCCCCGCGCGGCTGACCGCCTCCGCCGTGGCGTCGATCTCGCGCTCCAGCGCCTCGAGGTACGGCTCCACGAGCCCCATGGACTTCTCCACGGACTGGCTCACGAAGCTGCAATAGGCGCAGCGCGTCGGGCAGAAGGGTATGCCTACATAGAGGCAGACATCCCGCGCGTCCAGCGAGTTCTCCGCCTCGATCGAGGCCTCGGCTGCGTCCACACTGAGCGTCGCGCGCCGCTTTGAGACATAGTAATCGCGCATGAATTTCCCGCGGGCGGCCGTTTTAGTCAGCCCGCCGCGCAGATAGCCCTCCACGAGCTTCACCGGCCTCACGCCGGTCAGGCAGCCCCACTCGGGATAGGGTATGCCGGAGGCGAGCGCCGCGCGGAAAAAAGCCAGCTTGACGACCCTGCCGGTGAAGCGCTCGCGCGTCACCTCGTCGACTATGCGCGAGTGGTTCAGCGAGGCCCTCGCGCGGTACTCCTGCCCGCCCCGCACGAGCAGGCAGGTGCATATTATGCGCTCGTTGCGCATGGCCACCTTCAGCTCGCAGCGGTCGCCCTCCGGTTCGCCGGAAGGGTACTCCGGCCGCTCCTCGGGAAAAAACGTGAGCAGGGCCTGTTCCGCGGGGTATTTCCCGCATCCGTTCAAATAGAGTTTCATACCACAGTCATCAGCAGCTCGCCTGCCTTCACCGTGCGGCCCGGCTCTATGAAGAGCTCGCCTATTTTGCCGTCGGTCAGGGCGACCACGCTGGTCTCCATCTTCATTGCTTCTATTATTGCCACGACCTGGTTCACCTTCACCGTATCCCCGGGCTTCACGGCCACCTTGGACACCATGCCGGGTATGGACGCGCCTATCTGGCTCTTGTCCGCCGGGTCGGCCATCACCACGCGCTTGCCCGTGTCAGGCGCAGAGGGGTCCGGCACCGAAACCTCACGCCGCGCGCCGTTGAGCTCGAACACGACGTTGCGCGTGCCGTCCTCGTTCCGGTCGCCGAGGCCGAGGTACTTTATCACGAGGGTCTTGCCGTCCTCGATGTTTATCTGGTTCGTCTCGCCCACGGCGAGGCCGTTGAAGAACACGTGGCTGCCCATGCGCATGATGTAGCCGTACTCCCTGCGGTGCTCGAAGTAGTCGCGCAGGACCTTCGGGTACATCGCGTAGGAGATCAGCCCGCGGCGGGTGGGGTTCGGCGTCAGCTTCTCCACCTCCGCGCGTATCTCGTCCCAGTCCACCGGCGGCAGCAGGTCGCCCGGGCGGCCCTTGATGGGCTCCTCGCCCTTGAGCACCACGCGCTGCAGATCCTCCGGGAAGCCGCAGGGCGGCTGGCCCATCAGGCCCTTGAAATAGCTCACCACGCTGTCCGGGAAGGCGAGGGTCTCGCCGCGCTCGACTATGTTCTCCGGCGTCAGGTCGTTCTGCACCATGAAGATGGCGAGGTCGCCCACCATCTTGGAGCTCGGCGTGACCTTTATGATGTCGCCGAGCATCTCGTTCACGGTGCGGTACATCTCCTTGACCTCCTCGAAGCGCTGGCCGAGGCCGAGCGCCTCCACCTGCGGCTGCAGGTTCGTGTACTGCCCGCCGGGGATCTCATAGCGGTAGATGTCCGTGACCGGGCTGCGCAGGCCCTTGTCGAAGCTCCAGTAGCGCTCGCGCACGTCGCTCCAGTAGTCGGCGAGCTTCTGCAGCCCCTCCGTGGGCAGCCCGGTGTCCCGCTCCGTGCCGCGCAGCGCCTCCGCGAGGGAGTTTATGCTCGGCTGGCTCGTCAGGCTGGAGAGCGGGCCGATGGCGCAGTCCACGATGTCCACGCCCGCCTCCGCGGCGAGCAGGTAGGTGGCTATCTGGTTGTCCGTTGTGTTGTGCGTGTGCAGGTGGATTGGGACGCCGATCTCCTCCTTGAGCGCCTTTATGAGCTTTTTGGCCGCATAGGGCTTCAGCAGGCCGGACATGTCCTTCACGCAGATCGTGTGCGCGCCGCGGCGCTCGAGCTCCCTGGCGAAGTCGACGTAGTACTTGAGCGTATACCTGTCCCGTTTGGGGTCGAGGATGTCGCCCGTGTAGCAGACGGTGGCCTCGAGCAGCTTGCCGGTCTTCAGCACGGCGTCCATGGCCGTCTCCATGCTCGGTATCCAGTTGAGCGAATCGAAAACGCGGAAGACGTCAATCCCGCAGTTCGCGCTCTCCTCGATGAACGCCCGGACAAGGTTGTCCGGATAGCTCGCGTAGCCGACGAGGTTGCTGCCGCGCAGCAGCATCTGGAAGGGGATGTTCGGTATCCGCTCGCGCAGCATGATCAGCCGCTCCCAGGGGGACTCATATAGGAAGCGGTAGGCCGTGTCGAACGTGGCGCCGCCCCACATCTCCAGCGAGAAGCAGTCCGCCATGAAATCGGCCGTGCCCTCGGCGCCCTTCACCATGTCTCGCGTGCGCATCCTCGTGGAGAGCAGGCTCTGGTGCGCGTCGCGCATCGTCGTGTCCGTGACGAGGAGCTTTTTCTGCTCCATCACCCAGCGGCTGACGGCCTCCGGGCCTTTTGTGTCCAGCAGCTCCTTCAGCCCGTCGCGCCGGGTTATCTCCCGCGTGGCCTTCGGGTAGCGCGGGGCGGAGTACTCCCTGTGCTCCGCGTCCGGGTTCGCCACCTGTATCCCGGCGATGTAGCGCAGCACGCGCGTCGCTCGGTCGCGGCTGTCCACGATGTCGAAGAGCTCCGGCGTCCCGTCGATGAACTTAGTGTGGCACTTCCCGGCGACGAAGGCCGGATGGTTGAGTATGTTGGTGACGAAGGAGATGTTGGTCTTCACGCCGCGGACCTGTTCCTCGTTTATCGCGCGGCGCGCCTTGCGGCACACGGCCGGGAACGTGCGGTCCCAGGTGGTCACCTTGACGAGCAGGGAGTCGTAATACGGGCTTATCTCCGCGCCGGCCGTGGCGTTGCCGCCGTCGAGCCGGACGCCGAAGCCGCCGCCGGAGCGGTAGGAGGCGATCTTGCCGTTGTCCGGCGCGAAGTTGTTCTTCGGGTCCTCCGTGGTGACGCGGCACTGTATAGAGTAGCCGTTTATCATCAGGTCGCTCTGCTTTTCAAGGCCGATCTCCGGGTGCGAAAGGTGCGCGCCCTCGGCGATGAGTATCTGAGCGCGGACTATGTCGATGCCCGTGACCATCTCGGTGACGGTGTGCTCCACCTGTATGCGCGGATTCATCTCGATGAAATAGTGGTTCCCGCTGCGGTCCACGAGGAACTCCACCGTGCCGGCGTTCACATAGCCGACGGCCTCGGCGATCTTCACCGCGTCCACGCGGAGCTTTTCGCGCACGGCCTCGTCCACGCTCCAGGCCGGAGCGAACTCCACGACCTTCTGGTAGCGGCGCTGCAGCGAGCAGTCGCGCTCGCCGAGGTGGCGGACGCAGCCGTGCTCGTCGGCGAGGATCTGCACCTCGATGTGCTTGGGCTCCACAAGGTATTTTTCTATGAATATGCTGTCGTCGCCGAAGGCCTTGCGGGCCTCGTTGGAGACGAGCTCGAATGCGGGGGCGACGTCCTCGTCCTTTTCGCACAGCCTCATACCGCGCCCGCCGCCGCCGGCGGCGGCCTTGAGGATGACGGGATAGCCGAACTCGCGCGCGAGGCGCAGCGCGTCCTCCGCGCCCTTCAGCGGCTCGCGCGAGCCGGGGATGACCGGCACGCCGCACTGGACGGCTATTTTCTTGGCCTCGAGCTTGTCCCCCATCTTCGCCAGCACGCTGCTCGGCGGGCCGATGAACTTTATGCCCGCCTCCTCGCAGGCCCTCGCAAAGGCCGCGTTCTCGCTCAGAAAGCCGTAGCCGGGGTGTATGGCGTCCACCCCGCGCTTTTTGGCCAGAGCGATGATTTCGTCTATCGCCAGATACGCGCCCAGCGGGCTGAGGTGCTCGCCGATGAGATAGGACTCGTCCGCCTTTGTGCGGAACAGGCTCATCGTGTCTTCCTTTGAATAAATCGCCAGCGTCCTGAGGCCAAGGTCGTAACAGGCCCTGAATATGCGGATGGCTATCTCGCCGCGGTTTGCGGCCATGACTTTTTCAAACGTCCGTCCCTGCATCGCTCTCTCCTTTTTTGCGGTTATTCTCTGATTGCCGTAACTATGGGCTGGTAATAGCCCGTCTCCTCCGGCATGGCCCAGCGGACCGCGCCGAAGCCGCCGCTGCCGAGCAGCCGCGAGAGCTCCGCGCGGCGCAGCGCGCGGTATTCGCATTCGTGGCGGCTTACCGTAAGGCCGTGCGTTTCGTCTATTATGTACTGTACGAGCCTGTAGCTCTCCCCGGCCCAGTCCCAGGTCTGGAAGGCTATGCGCCGCGCGCCCTCCGGCCCGTTTATATAGGGCGTGGAGCAGCGCGGCCTTGTTTCGAGCAGCGCGTCGTAGTCGCGTATGCTCGCGGCGAAGAGCCCGCCCGGGCGCGTCACCCCCGCTATGGAGCCCACGGCCTTCGCGAGCTCCGCGGAGGACATCAGGTGCGGCAGGGCGTTGTCCATGGCGATGACTATGTCATAGCTGCCGCCCACAAGCTCCGGCAGGCGGCGGAAATCCGCCTCGCGCAGCTCGAGCGGCAGCCCGGCGTCGCGCGCCCTCTCGCGCGCTTCGGCGAGCGCCCCGGGGCTTATGTCCGAGCCGGTGACGCGGTAGCCCAGCGCCGCGAGGCCCAGCGCCTGGGTACCGATGCCGCAGGCGCAGTCGAGCACGGCGCCGTCCCGGCCGAAGCCGTGCGCGGCGAAAATGCGGTCCAGCACCTCCGCCTGCCGCCGCGTGGCCTCGCCCCAGTCGGCGAATAGCCTGTCGTACTCGCCCGCGAGGCCGTCGTAAAAGCTCCTGACGCGGTCCATCCCGGCCTATTTCCCCTCGGCCAGCTCGCGCGAGCGGCGCTTGTTCGCCTGATAGCCCGCGCGCACCGCGGCGGGGAGTCCGGCCTCGGCCATGGCGTTTATAGCGGCCTCGGTGGTGCCCTTTTTGCTGGTTATGCGCCGGCGGAGCTCCTCGGGCGGCTCGTTTTCCTGCTCGAGCTGCCGCGCCGCGCCAATGAGCGTCTGCCGCGCGAGCAGCGCGGCCTTCTCCGGCTCCATACCGTCCTCTATCGCGGCGTCGCGCAGGTTTTCAATAAGGAAATAGACGTAGGCCGCGCCGCTGCCGGAAATGGCCGCGACGGAGTCTATCTCCGATTCCTCCACGCGCACGGCCACGCCGGCGGCAGAGAAGATCTTCACTGTCAGGTCCACGTCGGCGTCCGTGGCCGTTGCCCCGGGGGCGACGCCGCTGGCCCCGCAGCCCACCGCGAGCGCGAGGTTCGGCATCACGCGCGTCACTCGCGCCGTGGGGAACGCGGCCTCCACCGCGCCGGTGGGTATGCCGGCCATTATGCTCACGACCAGCGCGCCCGGCTTCACGAACGGCGCGTAAACCGGCGCCGCGGCCGGGAAGGACTGCGGCTTCACGGCCACGACAACCGTGTCCGCCTCCGCCACGGCCTCGGCAGGGGCGGGGACGGCGCCGTACATGGCCTGTACCTCCGCGCAGCTCTTCGGGTTGTTCGGGTTTATCACGAGGATGTCCTCCCCCGGCGTGCCCGTGTGCACAAGCCCGCCGATGATGGCCCTCGCCATGTTCCCGCTGCCAATAAACGCGTATTTCATAACCTGTCGCCTCCTGTTCACGGCCGCACCTGGCCGGTGCCTATCACAAGGTATTTATAGCTCGTTATCTCCGTCAGCCCCATCGGCCCGCGGGCGTGCAGCTTCTGCGTGGAGATCCCGAGCTCCGCGCCAAAGCCGAACTCAAAGCCGTCCGTAAAGCGGGTGGAGGCGTTCCAGTCCACAACGGCGGCGTCCACATTTTTGAGGAAGTACTCCGCGTTCTCGCGATTTTCCGTGACTATGCACTCGGTGTGCATGGTGCCGTAGTGGTTTATGTGCTCCACCGCGGCCTTCACGTCCGGGACGACCTTCACCGCCATTGCGAGGCGGAGGTATTCGTCCGCCCAGTCTGCCTCCGTGGCGGGGATCATGCCCGTTGTGTACTTCGCGGCCGGCTCGTCGCCGTGGAGCTCCACGTTCCTGTCCGTCAGCGCCTTGAGCAGGTCCTTCAGGTGCCGCTCCGCCCAGTCCTCCTGCACGAGCAGCGTCTCCGCGCAGTTGCAGACGCTGGTGCGCTGGGTCTTGGCGTTTACGGTTATCGCCTCGGCCATGGCGTAGTCGGCGCTCTCGTCCACGTACACGTGGCAGTTGCCCGTGCCGGTCTGGAGTATGGGCACCGTGGCCTTGTCCACGGCGTTATTTATCAGCCTTGCGCTGCCCCGCGGGATAATGAGGTCGATATAGCCGCGCAGGGTGAGCATCTTGTCGACCACGTCGTGCCCCTTTTCCTCCACGAGGCACACGGCGTCCGGCGTGACGCCGCAGCTCTCCAGCGCGGAGCGGAGCACGCGCACCTCGGCGGCGTTGGACTCATAGGCCGAGCCGCTGCCGCGCAGCAGTATCGCGCTGCCGGCCTTGAAGGCGAGCGAGGCGGCGTCCACCGTCACGTTCGGCCGCGCCTCATAGATTATGCCTATCACGCCCATCGGGACGCGGACCTTCTTGATGTGCAGGCCGTTCGGGCGGTCCCACTCGGAGATCACCTCGCCTATCGGGTCCGGCAGCTCCGCCACCTGCCGCAGGCCCACCGCCATGTCCCTGACGCGGCCCTCGTTGAGCATCAGCCGGTCGAGCATGTCGGGGCTCATGCCGTTTGCGCGCTCGCGGTCCATGTCCGCCGCGTTGGCGGCGAGTATCTCCGCCATGTGGGCCTCGAGCGCATCCGCCATGGCGAGCAGGGCCTTATTCTTCGTCTCCGTGCTGAGCTGTGCCACTTCCGCCGCCGCGGCCTTTGCCGCCGCCGCGCTCTCCATGAGTGTTTTCATTCTTCGCACCTCCGTTTATATTCACATTCAAAGCTCTTTGCCCAGTTGTCCTGGTCGATTACCTCCGCCGGCCGCCCCGGGAACTGACCCTCCGCCGCGGCGGAGGAGAGGCCGGCTATTTCCCTCAGCTCCCCGGAGCTGTAGTTCACCATGCCGCGGCCGAGCAGGCCGCCGCCCCCGGAAAGATATACGTTCACGACCTCGCCCGCGGCGAAGTCCCCCTCGCAGGCCCGGACTCCCGCGGGTAGCAGGCTCTTGCCCCGCTCGCAGAGCGCCCTCGCGGCACCCTCGTCTATATATATGCAGCCCGCCGCCTGCGCGTAGAAGGCCATCCACTGCAGCCGGGTCTTCATGCCCTCGCCGGGCTTGAAATAGGTGCCCTTCGCCGTGCCCTCCACGGCCTTTTTCAGCACATCGCTCTCCGCCGCGGAGCAGATGACCACGGCCACGCCCGCGCCGGACGCCACCTTTGCGCCCTCTATCTTCGTGGCCATGCCGCCGGTGCCGTTCGCCGTGCCGGAGCCGCCGCCGAGAGCTTCGATCTCCTCAGTCACTCGCTCGACGTATGGTATGTGCTCTGCCGATGGGTCCGTGCGCGGGTTGGCGGTGTACAGCCCGTCCGTGTCCGTGAGTATCACGAGCAGGTCCGCGTGCAGCATCGCCGCCACCTGGGCGGAGAGCATGTCGTTGTCCCCTAACTTCAGCTCGGCTATGGACACCGTGTCGTTTTCGTTTATGACCGGCACCGCCCCGCGCGAGAGCAGCACCTCCAGCGCGGCGAAGGCGTTCTGATAGCGCCTCCGGTCCCGGAAGTCCCCGCGCGTCAGCAGAAGCTGCGCGGCCACATACCCGCGGGCGGAGAGCGCCGCGGCGTATTCCTCCATGAGCAGCCCCTGGCCCACGGCGGCGCTGGCCTGTTTTGCGGCCACGCCGGTCGGCCGCTCGCGGTAGCCGAGCAGCGGATAGCCCGCGGCGATCGCCCCGCTCGTGACGAGCACCACCTGGTGCCCCGCGTCGCGCAGCCCGGCGATCTGCTCCGTCACGCTGTGCAGCTTTTCGGGCGCGAGCCGCCCGCTCTTTTCGGTCAGCGAACTCGTGCCGACCTTCACCACCACAGTCTTTTTCCCGCTCAATTTGCTTACCCCCAGGAGCGAAATACTGTATTTTTGTCATTATAACACATGCGTCACTTCATTTCACTAAAAATTTTTGAACGGGTAAATCTTCTGCCGGGAAAAGAAAAGGAGGGGCCGCGCCCCGCGCGCCCCCTCCCCTTTGGAGCCCCTCTATTCGTCCGCCAGGCCGCTGTGCCGCCGTCGAATTTGCCTGGATGAAACGCCGTGAAACTTCCGAAAACTACCCCCCACGGCCAAAATTCGCGCCGTAAGGCGCTACAAAACGCGCCCGAAACGTGATACAATGTCTCTATCCCGCAAATTGGGGGCGCTGCAAATGAAAAAACGCATACTCTTCATAGGCACCGGGGGCACCATCGCCTCGGAGCTCAGCCGCGGCGGGCTGCTGCCCGGGGTGGGCCCGGAGCAGCTTCTGAGCTATGTCCCGGACGTCGCGGAGCTGTGCGAGGTGGAGTGCCTGCAGCTCTACGAGCTGGACAGCACGGACATCGGGCCGGCGCACTGGCTTGGCATGGCCGGGGCGATAAGGGAGAACTACGGCGACTTCGACGGCTTTGTGATAAGCCACGGCACGGACACCATGGCCTACACCGCCGCCGCGATGAGCTACCTTGTGCAGGGCAGCCCCAAGCCCATAATCCTCACCGGCGCGCAGAAGCCCATCGGGGAGGACGCCTCGGACTCGCGCACGAACCTGCGCGACAGCTTCCGCTGCGCCGCCGCGAGGGGGATGCACGGCGTGTGCATCGTTTTCAACGGCCGCGTCATACTCGGCACCCGCGCGCGGAAAACGCACACGAAGAGCTTCGACGCCTTCACGAGCATCAACTATCCGAACATAGCCGACGTGCGCGACGGGCAGCTCATCCGGTACATAACCCCCTACTGCCAGAGCGAGCCGCGCTTTTACGGCAGGCTGAACCCCAACGTCGCGCTGCTCAAGCTCATCCCGGGGACGCGCCCGGAGCTGCTCGAGTACATGCTCCGGTCCTCCGACGCGCTGATAATAGAGAGCTTCGGCGTGGGCGGCCTGCCTCACGGCGGGGGCATGCACGCCCTTGTCTCCGCCGCCGCGGCCGCCGGGAAAACGGTGGTCATGACCACACAGGTGCAGAACGAGGGCAGCGACCTCGCCGTATACGCCACCGGCCGCCCGCTGAGCGAGGACGGCGGCATCCTCGAGGCCTACGACATGACCACGGAGTGCGCCGTGGCCAAGCTGATGTGGCTCCTGCCCCTCGCCCGGACGGGCGAGGACATCCGCCGGCTCTTTTACACGCCGGTGAGCCTCGACATACTCACCGACGCGCTCCACTGAGCCTACAATACGCCTATCGCGCTCTTCGCCGGGGCGATGAGGCGTATTTCCGCGGCGGAGACCTCATAGGCCGTCTTTTCCACCGGCTCGCCGTCAATCAGCTTTATGTACTGCCGGCTCTGGACCCTGCCGGTGAGCTCCACGCCGTCGCCCACATCGAACAGCGCGGCCGTGCGCGCCCTCGCGCCCCAGCAGATGCACGGCAGATAGTCCGAGCGGCCGCAGCGGCGGTTCACCGCCACCATCAGGTCGCAGATGTCCCGCCCCATCGGCGTGACGCGCAGCACCGGCTGCTTGCACAGCGCGCCGCGCAGGGTGATGGAGTTCACGTCCTCCTCCCCGTCCACTATGCTCAGCGCCCTGGCAAATACGGTTATAACCAGCTTCGGCCCCTCGGAGCGGCGGTTGTTGAACGAGCGCAGCTCCCCCGCCACGCAGATCCGCTCGCCCTCCTCTATCCTCAGCGCGGCGAGCAGCGCCTCGCGCGAGACGACGTTTATCGTGTCCACCGCCCCGGAGAGCCGCCGCGTCTCCACCGGGAAAATGAAAAACCGCTCCCCGCGGCTCAGATGTGAAAACCTCGGCGCGCCGGCAAGCGCCCCGCACAGCTCCACCGTGTTCCTGCTTACAGCCTCGTCCATTTAACAGCCTCCGTATCGTTAGTCCGCCCATCTGTGGGCCGCGGTAAGAGCTTATTCCATACCGCGCTTGTATATTCGCCCCCGCCGTAGTATAATGCTTTCACCAACTCACAAAAAGGAGAAAAGACATGGAGCTTAAAGATATTCTGTCCCGCTGCGACCACACCCTGCTGCGTGTCGACGCCGGCAGCGCCGAGATCCGTGCGCTCTGCGACCAGGCCATAAAGTACAACTGCGCCTCCGTCTGCATCCCGCCCTGCCACGTCAAGGGCGCGAGGGCCTATGTCGGCGCGAAAATGAAGGTCTGCACCGTCATCGGCTTCCCGAACGGCTATATGACCACCGCCGCGAAGGCCTTCGAGGCGGCGGACGCCGTAAAAAACGGCGCGGACGAGATAGACATGGTCATAAACCTCGCCATGGTGAAGGACGGCTGCTGGGGCGACGTAGCGGACGACATTGCCGCCGTTCGCCATGCCTGCGAGGGCCGCGTGCTCAAGGTTATAATCGAGTGCTGCCTCCTCACCGAGGACGAAAAGCGCATGCTCTGCCGCATAGTTTCCGACTCCGGCGCGGACTATATAAAGACCTCCACCGGCTTTTCCACCGGCGGCGCCACGCGCGAGGACGTCAAGCTCCTGCGCGGCTGCTGCGCCGAGCACGTGAAGATAAAGGCCGCCGGCGGCATCAAGACCCTCGCCGACGCCGAGGACTTCATAAACCTCGGGGCCGACCGCCTCGGCACCAGCCGCATAGTCAAGCTCGCAATGGAGCTTGAAAACGAGCCGGGGGCGCCCGAGGAGAACTACTGATGCGCCGCCGCAGGAAGGTGACTTACCGCCCCAGCCGCATCACGGGCATAATCGGCCTCGTTATGGGCGGCATATTCGTGCTCATCGGTGTCTTCGTCGCGATCCCGGCCTCCGGCCTCTTCGGCGTGCTCTGGACCCTCTTCGCCGTGGCAATCACCGCCTTCAACGCCTATAACGCCTTCGGCCGCAAATACGTCGGGCCCGAAATACACATCGAGGACGAGCCCGCCGGCGAGGATAGGGACGGCAGCGCCGCCGGGCGGCTCAGTGAGCTCGAGGAGCTGCGCGGCCGCGGGCTGATAACCGACGAGGAGTACGAAAAAAAGCGCGAGGAGATCCTCTCCGAGCTCTAAAAAGGCCCCCCGACTGTGTCAATTCACAAATTTGACGAATTTTTGTTCAAAACTCTGTCGAGATTGTTCACAAAAAATTGATATCTTTTTCCCGGGCGGGTCTTGACTTTTTCTATATTTGTGCTATGTTATTAAGCGGGTTAGCACTCGAGGCTAAAGAGTGCTAACCCGCTAAAAGCGTTAATAAAAACTTTAGGAGGAATAAATATGAAACTTAAGCCTTTGGCTGACCGTGTCGTCCTCAAGCAGAAGGAAGCTGAGGAAAAGACGAAGAGCGGCATCATCCTTGCGGCGAGCGCCCAGGAGAAGCCGGAGCTCTACGAGGTCGTCGAGGTCGGCCCCGGCGGAGTCATCGACGGAAACGAAGTCGTAATGACCGTCAAGAAGGGCGAGACCGTGCTCGTCGGCAAGTACAGCGGCACGAAGGTCAAGGTCGACGAGGAGGAGCTCACCATAGTCAAGCAGAGCGACATCCTCGCTGTAGTTGAGTAATTTTGCGGTAACGGAGGCAATTTGAAATGGCAAAGCAGATAATATACGGCGAAGAGGCCCGCAAGGCCATAGAGCGCGGCGTGAACCAGCTCGCCGACACCGTCAAGATAACCCTCGGCCCTAAGGGCCGCAACGTGGTCCTCGGCAAGAAGTTCGGCTCCCCCCTGATCACCAACGACGGCGTGACCATCGCCAAGGAGATCGAGCTTGAGGACGCTTTCGAAAACATGGGCGCCCAGCTCATCCGCGAGGTTTCCACCAAAACCAACGACGTCGCGGGCGACGGCACCACCACCGCCACCCTGCTCGCGCAGAGCATGATCCGCGAGGGCCTGAAGAACCTGGCCGCCGGCGCGAACCCGATGGTCATGCGCCGCGGCATCCAGAAGGCCACCGACGCCGCCGTCGCCGAGATCCGCACCATCAGCCAGCCCGTCAGCGGCAGCAAGGACATCGCCCGCGTCGGCACCGTATCCAGCGGCGACGAGCACATCGGCAACCTGATCGCCGAGGCCATGGAGAAGGTCAGCCAGAGCGGCGTCATCACCGTTGAAGAGAGCAAGACCGCCGAGACCTACAGCGAGGTCGTCGAGGGCATGCAGTTCGACCGCGGCTATATCACCCCGTACATGGCCACCGACAACGAGAAGATGGAGGCCGTCATCGACGACGCCTACATCCTCATCACCGATAAGAAGATCTCCAACATCCAGGAGATCCTGCCCCTGCTCGAGCAGATAGTCCAGGCCGGCAAGAAGCTCCTCATCATCGCCGAGGACGTGGACGGCGAGGCCCTCGCCACCATCCTGCTCAACAAGCTGCGCGGCACCTTCACCTGCGTGTGCGTCAAGGCCCCCGGCTTCGGCGACCGCCGCAAGGAGATGCTGCAGGATATCGCCATCCTGACCGGCGGCACCGTCATCAGCTCCGAGCTCGGCATGGAGCTCAAGGAAGCCACCGTCGCCGACCTCGGCCGTGCGCGCCAGGTCAAGGTGACCAAGGAGAACACCATCATCGTCGACGGCGCCGGCGACAGCGCCGCCATCAAGGACCGCATCGGCCAGATCAACAGCCAGATCGCCGTCACCACCAGCGACTATGACAAGGAGAAGCTGCAGGAACGCCTGGCCAAGCTCTCCGGCGGCGTGGCCGTCATCAAGGTCGGCGCGGCCACCGAGACCGAGATGAAGGAGAAGAAGCTCCGCATCGAGGACGCCCTGAACGCCACCCGTGCGGCCGTTGAGGAGGGCATCGTGGCCGGCGGCGGCAGCGCCTACGTCATGGCTGCAAAGGCCGCGGCCAAGCTGGCCGAGACCCTGAGCGGCGACGAGAAGACCGGCGCCGACATCATCGCCAAGGCCCTGCTCGCCCCCATCAAGCAGATCGCCGCGAACGCCGGGGTCGAGGGCGCTGTCGTGCTCGAGAAGGTCTCTGCCAACGAGAGCGCCACTTTCGGCTACGACGCCGCCAACGACACCTACGGCGACATGATCGCCATGGGCATCGTGGACCCGACCAAGGTCTGCCGCAGCGCCATCGAGAACTCCAGCTCCGTCTCCTCCATGGTCCTCACCACCGAGAGCCTGGTGGCCGACCTGCCGGAGAAGGCTGCCCCCGCCGCCCCCGCGGGCGACATGGGCGGCATGTATTGATGCCGGGCAAGAGAGCCGGATAAAACGCACCGGGCGCCCCGCCAAATGGCGGGGCGCCTTTTTCATGCGCCATTACGCAAATTTTACACGATATAATGTAAATTATACTTGACATATTGTCGCCT
>DVGA01000007.1 GCA_018712985.1 Candidatus Scatomorpha intestinavium | reverse complement strand
TTTTTGCTTACATTGTTTAATTTACAAGGTGCACTCGAACCTCTTGCGAGCTCTTCGCTTTCGTTCAGGGCTCTCGGTGAGGTGCTTGATTAATATAGCATCTCGTTCGCCCAATGTCAAGCATTTTTTCGCTTTTTTCAAAATTATTTTACCTTATTCTCGAGCACCCCAATTCCGTCAATTTCACAGCGCACTATGTCGCCGCTGCCGAGGTAACGCGGCGGCACAGAGCCCATTCCGACGCCCGCGGGAGTGCCCATTGCGATTATCGTCCCGGCCTTGAGCGTCATGCCCTGGGACAGCTCGGAAATCACCTCGGCCACGCCGAAAATCATGTTCCTGGTATTGCTGTCCTGCCTCAGCTCGCCGTTCACATAGCATCTGATGCCGTACTCCGGCGGCCAGGGCAGCTCGTCCCTGGTCACTATCCACGGCCCCATGACGGTGTGGGTGTCCAGGCTCTTGCCGAAATAGAACTGCTTGTGCGCCTTTTGCAGGTTGCGGGCCGACACGTCGTTGAACACACTGTAGCCGAGAACGTACTCCTCCGCCTCCCCGGCGCTCACCCTCAAGGCGTCGCGCCCGAGGACGACCGCAAGCTCGGATTCGTAGTCCAGCCCGTCCACAATATCGAAATGCCAGTCTATGTAGTCCCCCGGGCCTATTATCCACGCCGCCCGCTTGGAGAAGTACACGGCCTTGCCGGCGTTCTTTATAAAGTCGTCCTTGCCCCAGCGCGCGGCCTCGTCGCTGTGATCCATGTAGTTCATGCCGAGGCAGATGACATCCTGCCTCGGCTCCGGGATGGGCGCGAGGAGTTTCACATCCTCAAGGGCTATTCCGTCCCCCTTCATAATCTCGCGCCCCGGCATCACGCCACCGAGGGAGGAAATGAGGGAATTCATGTCCGGCGCGGCCTCATATACGCGCTCACCATCGGAAACCGCAGCAAAAACATGGTTTTTATATTCACAAGTCAGGAGCTTCATTGCACACACCTCATTTTAATATTTTTATGCCGCCAATGACGGGCAGCGGCCTGCGCCTGCCCTTAGAAACATTGCTCAGGCCCATGCAGAACCACACAATCGCGCATATTCCGCCCACCAAGCCGGCCAGTCCGCCGATCACGGGCAGCCAGTCGCACAATGATAATAATATGCAAAACAGTGTGAGCGCTATCCCCTGATTGCAATGATAGCGTAAAAATGCCGAATTTGGCTTCAAAAGCAGCGGAATCAGTACTAATGGGCCGAGGTAACAGAGATAGGCAAGGTTTTTGTTTTCCCGGGCATCCGCGCGGTATTCATTGGCATACGCGCGGCGCTTTGCCTTCCGCTCGTCCTCTCGGGCCTTTGCAGTCTTCTCGGCGGCGCGCTCGGCGTCCTCATCGGTAAAAGTGCCATAGCTGTAAGTGCGTTTTGTATCGCTTTGGGCATAAGATTTGCTTGTATTTTCCTCCCGCCGGCTCTCCGCGCGTGCCTGCGCGCCGCCGTCCGGCGACCAGCCGCAGGCAAGGCAGGTTTTTTCTCCATCCGGGATATATGCACCGCAATTCTGGCAGTAGCTCATAACTTTTCCCCTGACAAATCCGCGTAAAATCACGCTTTTTAAGCGATTATACTACTTATACGGCTCAAGTGCAAGCACGCGGAGCAGATTTCGCATACGAATATTTACAGGCCTAAAAAGGGCGTTTTGCTTGCATTTTCGCGCATTTCACTATACAATTATGGCGAGAAAACAGCAGGAATATGGAGGGTTTGCGGCATGTCCGGGGCTATAAGCATAATTCCGGTCGCGCGGATACGCAGCGACTTCGGCGGGAAGTTCGGAATCCCGCGCCAGAGCGGCGTCGTGCCGGAGCTGAGGGCCGAAATCATTTTCGAGCCCGATTTCCGCGAGCGGGACGCGCTGAGGGGCATAGAGGGCTTTTCTCACCTCTGGCTGATATGGGGCTTTTCGGAAAATTTCGGCCGGGAGTGGTCGCCCACGGTGCGCCCGCCGCGGCTCGGCGGGAACACGCGGCTCGGCGTTTTTGCAACGCGCTCGCCGGTGAGGCCGAACCCGCTCGGACTTTCCTGTGTTAAGTTGGAGGGCGTGGAGCTCTCAACGCCCGACGGACCGGTGCTGCGCGTCTCCGGCGCGGATCTGATGGACGGCACGCCGATTTTCGACATCAAGCCTTACGTCCCCTACGCGGACGCGCACCCGGACGCGCTCGGCGGCTTTGCGGCCGAGGAGTGGGAGCGCGGCCTCGCCGTGGAGATCCCGCCGGAGCTCGCCGCGCGCTTCCCGGCGGAAAAGCTCGACGCCCTGCGCGGCGTGCTCGCGCAGGACCCCCGCCCGGCCTATCAGCGGGAGGGCGGGCACGTTTACGGCATGAATTTTGCCGGGCACGAGGTGAAATTCACCGTCAGCGGCGGAGTGCTGACGGTGACGGATATTATATAGGTATAAAATCACGGCGGCCGGTTTCCGGCCGCCGTGATTTTGCTGAAAAACGGGCCCGGAAGCGATGCTTCCGGGCCCTTCGTGCTTAGTCGTAGGCCTCCAGGTAATTCATCAGCACCTGGGCAACCTCGGCGCGGGTAGCGGTGGCCCTCGGGGCGAGGACGCTGCTGCCCTGGCCGTTGATTATCCGGTGCGCAACGGCCCAGTTCAGCGCCGGACGGGCGTAAACGTGGGAGTTGCCGGAATCACCGAAGGTGGCCAGATAATCATAGCTCACGCTCGTATCGTGGCCCTTGTAGTCGGCGTAGCGGCAGAGAATGGCCGCCATCTGCTCGCGGGTCACGGCGGTGTCGGGCTCGAACCGCTCGGTGGTCACGCCGTTGACGATCCCGTTCCTCTCGGCCCAGGCGATCGCCTTGGCGTAATAGGAGGTGCTGGAAACGTCGTTGAAGCTGCTGTAGCCGCTCACATTCGGCGAGCCCTCAAGGCGGTAGAGGATGGTCGCCAGCATGCCGCGGGAGAGGTCGGCGTTGGGGGAGAAGTAATGTGCGCTCGTCCCCTCCATAATGCCCTTCTCGTAGACATAGCGGACGGCCTCGTAGTACCAGTCGCCGCGGCTCACGTCGTAGAAGTAGCCGTAGTCAACCTCGCGGAAGGTCACCTTGACGTCGACGCTCGTGCCGGGCATGGTGAACAGGAAGTAATCGCTGCTCAACTCGGTTACCTTCACGCTCTTGCCGAGGCGGTCGACGACCGTTACGTCCGCAACCTCATAGCCGTCATCGGGGTAAGCGGTTATGTAAACCCAATCGCCCTTTTCGGCGTAGCGGCTGGAGACCTTGGCGCTGCCGTGGTCGCCGGATGTCACGGTGACGGTGGCCCCGTCGGTGAAGCGGGCGTAGACCACCACGTCGTCGGCGGGCATGGTGAAGTAGTAAGCGTCCCAATAGGTGCTGTACTTCACTTCCGCCTCGTCCCAATAGCCGTAGTAGCCCTTGTCGCCGTAGGCCCAGGGCTCGCCGTAGAACACGCGCAGGCTGGTAAGGCTCTGCCCGGCGTTGGGGGAAGCCTCTATCCAGACCGTGTCGCCCTTGTCTGCCGACGAGCGCACATAAATTGAGCCGTCGCCCTCCACGTCCTTGGTGATGGAGTAGGTGCCGACGTAGTCATAATCCACATAGATGGTAACATCGTCGTCAGGCATGGTGAAGGAGTATTTGTCGTTGCCGAGGGACTTGACAGAGAGCTTCACTCCGCCATCGGTCCACACGCCGACGCTGTAGTAGTCGTAGTAGTACCACGGGTCAACGGTGAAGGTGACCGTATCGTTCTCGTAGGCCCAACTTGCGACATCTACATCGCAGTAATACGGGCAGCTAACGTCGATGGAGTGCCAGTCAGCAGGCTCCTGATAGGTGCCAAAAACACCTGTGACGTAGACGTCTTCATTCGGCATTACAAAGCTGTCATTGGTGACTTTAAGCTTCGTTCCTGATTCAGTTATTACCGTGTAGCCGATAAGATAATGGCGAAAATCGCTTCCAGCTGTCAATTTTATCGTGGTACCAGCTGCCGCTTTGGTGGGATTGGCAATCACAAAGCCACCGGACACCTCATGAACTACCACATCATATTCCTTTACCGGCGGTTCGGGCTTGGTATCCTTCTCCTTGAACGTGGCCGTGACGGTGACGTCGGAGGCGGGCATTACGAATGAATCGCCAGTAATCGTCTGAGCCGTTTCGCCATCAGGAGTGTAAGTGATGCTTTCGACTTCAAAACCCTCGTTCGGAGAGGCGGTGATTGTTACACTGTCGCCCGCGGCGGCTTCGGTCACGCTCGAAGTGACAGAGCCGTTGGAGGCAGTATTGCAGGTGATGTCGTAGAGCTTGACAAACTCGACGGCTACATAAACAACATCAGCTGACATCGTAAATGAGTATACATTGTCGCTTACTTTTGTCGTATTCTTATAACTTCCATCATTATACTGTACGTTGGAGATTCTATACCCATCGTTAGTCGAGATCTTTACATATACGGTGTCACCAGCTGCCGCCGAAGTAATCTGAGTCATGCAATTCTCATCAGAATAGAATGTGACAGAAGAGCACGCAGTGAAATCAAATGACGCCTTAAGTGTATAAGTCTGCGTCTCTGGGTTGCCGCCGACCCGGGGATCGCTGGGATCGCCTTCGTCGGGGGTCTCGTCGCCGCTCGGCTCCGGGGGATTGCCGGAATAGTCGTCGCTGCCGGGGCCCTCAGTGTCGGTGTTGGGGGTCTCTTCGCTGTAACCGCTGTCATCAGGTCCGTCAGCCGCCAAAGCGCCGATGCCGAGGCTCATCATCAGGCACAGGGCCAATATCATGGCTATAAAGCCCCTGGTTTTGTGTTTCATTTAATTTACCTCCTTAAATAGTAATATATCTCACAATAATTTTCGGTGCGGTTAATCGTCCTTGTCACTTTCCCCTCCTCCTAACTGAATTGGATAAACTGTCCTATTTCTCTCTATACGCCCATGTTACCACGTCGCGCCGGAGGATGCAACACCTCTTTGCGGAAAATAATGTTTCGAGTGTGTTACACCTGCCATGTGACGGACGAAAGCCCCCCGGTGTTCCGGGGGGCTCCCTCCAAATTCTCCCTCGCCGCGCGCGTGCGGCGCTTTTCACTCCGTTTTGTACTCGTAGGCGCCGTATTTGTCCATGTCGTAGCGCATCTTCGTGATGTCCCGCCGCGGCATCTTGTCGTAGTGCTTTTTCAAAAACGGCTCGACAACGTAAAAGAGCAGCTTGCCGTCGAGGTCGAAGTAAAACACCGCGAAAAGCGCGGCGTACAGCGCGCCGAGGCCGCCCGCCGCGGCCATGAGCAGTTTCTTTCCCTTTTTCATCTTCGGCTTTCCCCCTTACCAGCTCATCGAGTCGTCGAAATCTATCAGCGACGGGTCCAGCGGCTCCTCGTGCATCACCGTGAACATATAGTCGTTGATGATGCGGCGGATCTCCATGCGGGACACCGTGCGGCTGTCCGGCAGGGCGTGCGGCATCCAGATGGCATGGATGTCGCGCTTGCGGAACTCGTCCTCGAACATGCCGACTATGCCCTGCATGCCCTTGCACTGCACCTGGTCGTACATCATGACCATGTCGCAGTGGAAGCGCTCCATGTTCTCCCATATCTCGAAGATGTGCTTGTGCCCGCCGACCGCCATGCGGCGCATGGGCGCCCACTCGTTATAGAGCGCGAAGTCCTCCATCAGGTGCTCATAGCTGTCCGTGCGTATGTCGATGTCGAACATCAGGCTGTCCATGTTCATTATGACGTTCAGGCCCCAGCAGTTATAGGCCCAGGTGCACCAGTTGGAGTAATAGAGCGGCGCGCAGCTCCACGCGAGGACGCGGTGCCGCGTTTCCGGGAAGCAGTTTATCTTCTTCTCCACGCAGCGGTACATGATCTTCTTCACTTTTTTGTCCGTCTTGGCCCAGATGTCGCGCCAGCCGTCCTGCGAATAATAAATGCGGTAGAGCGCCTGCGCCACGCCGTTGATGGGGTAATACGGCGTGTTCGCCGCCACGTCCCACTTTTCGCGCTCGAAGCGCGTGAGCTCGTTGTAGCGCTCGATGTATTTCACAAAGCAGTCATAATTAAATGGTATGCCGCTCTGCTCCTCGATGAACTTCCAGCACTCCTCGATCTCCCGGCGGCAGTGCTCCTGCACCAGCGGGTCATCGAACTGCATGGGCTGCGGCATGGCGAAAAGCGGCTTGTCATAGGCCCAGTCCTGTAGTATGCTCGTGCCCACCGAGCCGTCGCAGGCCTCGTTCGAGGTGACGAGGAATGGGAAATAATCGGGCATGTCGTCGAGTATGGAAAGCCCCGCCTCCGCCTGGCACATCGGGCAGGGGTCGCCGGGCAGGCCGATGGACTGCGCGGCGTCTATGTAGTTGAGCACCGTGTGGCAGTTGACGTGGCAGGTGACGAAATACGGCACCATCTGCAGCGGCACGTCGTCCATCACGTCCCGCCAGGGGTAGAAAATCGCGCCAGCGACGGTCTCGTCGTGCGCGGGGGTCCTGTGCCAAAGCTCATTGTGCTCGCCGCCGTGCAGGTTTGCGTCCGCGGCGAACATGCGCATGAACTGGCGGATGGTCTCGTTGGTCATCGCACGGTAGTGCCACGCGCTCGCGCGCAGCGCCGGGCCGCGCAGCCCCTCGAACCCGCGGTCGAACCAGTGCATGACGGTGAGATACGTCTGGCCGATCCAACGGTAGCGCCACACGCCCTTGGCGAACAGCACCGGCCCGCCGTAGCGCATGATGTCATAGACCATCATGCCGTAGTTATACAGCCAGATGCGGTTGAAATAGTACATCGTGTCCTTTATCCCGCGCCACTCGCGGTGCTTGTAAAGGCCGGTTTTCGGCTGGTACAGCTCGCCGAGCCGCCGCTCGCCGTGCGGTTTTCCGTGTATGAAGTCCCGCAGCTTCTTTTTGATGTCCTTCTTTCCCATCCTCACTTGCCCTCCTGTATCTTCTTGATCTCGATACTCTCGATAAAGGCCTGGAAACGCGTGCGCAGCTGGCCGGAGGCGTTGTTGATATACTCCTTTTCAATCGAGCACACCGGTATGCCGAAATCCCGGTTGAGGATTATGGTGTCTATCGTCCTCTCGTAGCTCCAGTATTCGCAGAATTTGTTGCTCTCCACAATAATTCCGTCGGCGTTGTACTCCTTCGCAAGGTCCGCGAGGTACTGCTTGCGCTCGCGCATGACGTGCTGCTCCATGTAGCGCGGGCACATGCTCGTGTCTATGTAGTGGCGCGCGATCGCGTCGAGCGGGCTCTGCCCGGCCGCCACGGCTATCTCCTCCCTGCCGGGCAGCGAGCCGTAGCAGTACCTGTCCGCGACGACCATGGCCCCGCAGCTCTCGATGAGCTGGGTAAAGCCGGGGTCGTCGTTCTCGCTGCCGGAGAGCACGACCTTGCAGCGGAACCAGGGCTTCGGCTCCGGCTCCCTCGTGCGCAGCTCCTCAGCCGTCTCGCGCAGGTAGGGCAAAATCAGGTATTTGGGACATACCAGCGACACGAGCTGTATCACATGGAACTCATAGCCGGTGATGTTCGGGTTTTCCTCCTTGCGGTGGGCGCCTATCTCTTTTATCAGGCGGCAAACCTCGTTGTGCTGCTCTATCGCGCGCAGCAGCGCGGCGTCGGAGGTGTCGATACCGAACTTTTCGCTCAGCTTGTCCAGGACATGCGCCTGGAGCTGCTTTCTGTAGTGCAGGTAGCTGTTTTCCGTCTTTTTGAACGGAACATCCGTGAATTCGCAGAAGAAGTCCGGGTTCTGGATGACGTCCATCATCTGCAGGTGCTCCTGGAAACGGCAGGTGACGGTGCAGGTCTCCGTCGCCATCTGCGCGTCGAGGAAGTTGTAGCCGCCCTCGAGCGCGCGCTCGAGAAGGCTGCGTCCGTAGTGGCACGTCCGGCTGGACATGTAGTAGGTGGCTATGTCCGGCGAAGTGCAGCGCGGCGCGCGCAGCCTTACGCCGAAGCAGCCCTCGAGGTCGAGCAGTACCTCCGGCATAAAATAGCAGGTATAGCCTATCGCCCTTTTCCCCTCGGCCTTCGCCTGCTTCACAAGGGAGTTGTTGGCCTCCTGGAGCAGGTCCTCGAAATAAATAAGGTGCTTCAAGTCTCTCATATGCAAACCCCCATAGGTGCCCGTCAATTTGCCCGGAGCAGCAGCGCGGGCGCCCCTTTCTTATAGTCAAAAATACCAAACATATGGTTAATTGTCAAACAAATTCTATCAACACAAGTCGCATTTATGTTATTTTTTCAAAGATTAACTGCATTAAATGCGTTTAACTTACATTTCACGGGCTGTCTCTGCCTTAACTGGCACAAACGCCGCATATGACGAAAAACCCCGCGCGCCATACTGGCGCGCGGGGTGCGGCGTCTATATTGCCCGGTTCAGTCCACGAATACATAGCCCGGGTCGTCCGATGGGGTGGGCGTGGGCTCGTCAAACACGTATCCCGGGTCCTCCGACGGCGGGGCGGTCGCCTCCGGCGTGGGGGTGGGCGTGGGCGACGGGGTCGGGTAGGCGATGTCCTCCTCGTGGTAGTGATACTCGCTGTAGGCCTCGAGGTCGCGGCTTATCAGCTCGCCGTCGGCGCTGTACACGTTGCGGTAGGTAGCCGCACGGTATCCGGTGGCGGTGTCAGGGTACTGGGAGTTGTTGTATACCGCCCAGGTGGAGTAGGTCATCTCGACGTAGCTGCCGTCCACATCCGTGCCGTAGAAGCTGACGGTCACGCTCTTTTCGCTCTCATTCACGCTGGCCTCGATGCGTATCGGCCAGTCCCGGTTATTGGTGAAGCGGAATTCCGGCCCGCCCCAGCTCACAGTGGCGTCCATGCCCGGGTTTACATAACTCACCGGGAAGTAGTGGCAGGTGCGCGTGTCGATCTGCAGGTTCGAGAGCAGCGCGGCGTAGTAAACCATCGAGGACACCTGGCAGATGCCGCCTCCCACCTCCTGCACGACCTGTCCTCCGGAATACGCGCCCGCGGCCTTGTAGCCGCGCTCCGTTGTCCGCTCGCCGAGGGCGGCGTTGTAGTCGAACTGCTGACCGGGGGCAAGCACCATGCCGTCTATGCTCTGAGACGCGAGCACAATGTTGTCGATGCGGTTCTGCGTGCTGCCGTTGAGATATGTCACGACCGTGGCAAGCTCGTCTCGGAAGAGCATCTCCTCATATTCTTCCGTTGTGTACTCAGGCTCGGTGATCTCGCAGGGGATCTCCACCACATCTCCCAACGCCGCGGCGTTCCAGAGGCTCATGGCTTCGTTTTTGTCGAAATCGAGGCCGGTCACGGACTCGGTGACCTCGCCGGTCTCGGAATCATAGGCTGCGCTTACCGCCTCACGGTACAGGTTGTTGTAAAGGGCGTCCACGTCGAGCTGCGAGGCGCCCTCCTCGTCCACAGCATAGTCGATCGGGCCGTAATTGCGCGCCGCAAGCGCGCTGCACACGAGCTGCGTTATCTCGGCGCTGTCTATGTTCAAATCCGTGGCGCCCTTTACCACGCGGATAACGCCCTCGTCCTCGTCCACCTCGACGCCGGAGGTGTCGAGGTCGTTCAGGGTGGCCGTCACGGCGCTCTCCACCGCACTCTGCACGGCGGACTCGTCCACGTTTATGACGGTTTCAATGTCCGCGCCGGAGAAAAGGCAGTTTACATAACGCACAAGGCAGCTGAACATATTCCCGTCGTGGCAGTAGTCGTATGCCGTCTGGGCCGCCTCCTCTGTGGTTACGGCGGCTCCGGCCTCCTCGGCCGTGACGGTGAGCGTGTGCTCCATCGGGAGCGAGACGGTTACGGACTCTTCCTCTTTCTCCCATCCGGAGACGGAGAGCTCATACGCCGCCTCGGT
The DNA here is from genome assembly GCA_018712985.1 of Candidatus Scatomorpha intestinavium. Lineage (GTDB taxonomy): Bacteria > Bacillota > Clostridia > Oscillospirales > Oscillospiraceae > Scatomorpha > Scatomorpha intestinavium. The sequence continues at coordinate 15,072 of DVGA01000007.1, read as the reverse complement.
GACGGTCATGCCGCCGACGTCCACGCCGTCGAGCGTGACATTCGGGTATATGGTGTCCGTCCCGGAGACGTACACCGCGAAGCCGGCCATGCCGGCGAGCAGCACGGCGACGATGACAAGCACGATTATCAGAGCCTTTTTCGCGCCGCTGCCGCGCCGTTTTTCCTCCCGCGGGGCTGCTGGACGCTCCTGCCGGGCCTGGGCGCGGTGCTCCCCGCCCTTAGAGGCGGATGAGCGCTTCACGTGCGCCCCGGCGCGCCTTTTCCCACCGGACACGGCGGAAAAGCCCGCCGTATCCTCCAGGTAGCTTCTGTCTCTTTTATTATTCTGATCGGAATCCCTCATGCGGTTTCCCTCCGTTATCTTCTCCCGCGCCGCCGGTTTCTGTATTCCTGTTCGAAGAGTTCTTCCTCCCCGGGCGGCAGCTCCGTCTTTTCCTCGGCGTCAAAGGCGGCCTTCATCCACGGCGTGACCTCCACCCTGCCGCTGGACTGCGATTCGAGCAGCGCGCCGATGAGCAGGTTCGAGAGCAGGAAGCCGGGCGGCGTGAAGTGCCAGCTCCCGTCCTCCTCCTTTACGGCCCAGCCTTTTTTTGCGAAGATTTGCAGCGTGCCCTCTATGGGCGCGAAATCCGCAAGGCAGATGCGCGTATACTCCGCGGCGTTTATGCCGCGGACGGTCCTCATGCCGAGCATGAGGTATTCGCTCGAGCGCTCGAGCGAGTTTACCGGCTCGTACTCGTCCACTATCTTCTGGTCGCCGAGCACGCCGACGATATAGGCGTCCGCGTCCCGGATATAGCTGAACCGCGCGCCGCCCACGCAGGAGTGCGCGCCCGCGCCGAAGCCAAGGTAGTCCTCTAAACGCCAGTAGCGCAGGTTGTGCCGGCTCTCATAGCCGCGGATGGCGAAATTAGAGATCTCATACTGCGCGTAGCCGTAATGCGCGAGCTGGTCAACGGCGTAGAGGTACATATCCGCCTGCTCGTCGTCCGAGGGGAGGAATGGCGAGCCCTTGTATTTGTACATGGGCGTCCCCTCCTCGAGCGTCAGCCCGTAGCAGGAGATGTGCTCGGGGCGGAGGTCTATGACCTTCATCAGCGTGTCCGCCCAGTCGGAGCGGGTCTGGCTGGGCAGGCCGTAGATGAGGTCTATGCTCAGGTTGTCGAACCCGGCGTCCCGCGCGGCCTGGACGGCCTGCTCGGCCTGAAGCCAGTTGTGCCGCCGGCCTATCAGCTTGAGTATATCGTTGTTCGCGCTCTGGACGCCGAGGGAGATGCGGTTGAAGCCCTCGCGGCGCAGCAGCTTCAGATCCTTCAGCTTTGCGCTGTCCGGGTTGGCCTCGAGCGTCACTTCGGCGTCGCGGCGGACGCGCCCGCTGTTTTTCAGCTCGGTCCAGAGCTCGGCGAGCCGCTCCGCGCCGTAATAGCTCGGAGTGCCGCCGCCGAAATACACCGTGTCCACCTCGTAGCTTTTCAGCGTGCCGTAGCTCTCCCTTATGTGGGCCACGAGCGCGTCCTGATACTTGGGCATAAGCCTGTCGCAGCCGGCGAGGGAATAGAAATCGCAGTAGCCGCACTTGGAGGCGCAGAACGGTATGTGTACATATATGCCGAGCTTCATGCTCATGGGCCAGACTCCTTCAGTTCTTTATAGCGTTTGCCGTTTTCCGGCGCGCCGCTCAGAAGAGCGAGCAGACATCCTCGGCGTACTTCGCCGGGTCCGGCAGCTCCTCGCCGGCTATCAGCAGGGCCTGGGCGTGGAGGATCTCCACGAGCTTGGCCGCGCGCTCCCTGTCGGTCTTGACGGCGCTCTCCAGCGCGGCGAAGGCCGGGCTGTCGGCGTTCAGCTCGAGGACGCGGGTGGCCTTCGGGGGCTCGAGCCCGGTGTCTGGCATGCTGCGGAAATAGCGCTCCATCTCGAGCGTGACGCTGCCCTCCGTGGTCAGGCAGACGGGCGCGGAGACCAGCTTGTGCGAGAGCTTCACCTTTGCCACTCGGCCGTCAAGCGTCTCGCGGACGAAGTCGAGCGTCTCCTTCGCGTCCTCCTCGCGCTTTTCGATGTCCGCGCGCTCTTCCTCGCTCTCGAGGCCGAGGTCGTCGGTCACTATGTTGCAGAAGGGCTTCTCCGCATAGGTCCCGAGCTGCTGGACGATGAACTCGTCCACCTCGTCGGTCATGCAGAGCAGCTCATAGCCCTTCGAGCGCACGAGCTCCGCCTGCGGCAGGTGCAGCGTGCGGGAGACGGAATCGCCCACGGCGTAGTAAATCTTCTCCTGCCCGGAGGGCATCGCGTCGGTGTACTCCTTGAGCGTGCGGGTCTTGTCCACATCCACGCGGTAGAGCAGCAGGTCGCTCATGGACTGGACGTTCTGCCCGTAGTTCGCCACGGCGCCGTAGCGGAGCTGGCGGCCGTAGTTTTTATAGAACTTCTCGTACTTCTCCCTGTCGCTCTCGAGCATCTTCACGAGCTCGTTCTTTATGCGCTTGTTCAGGTTCTGGGCGATTATGCGCAGCTGCCTGTCGTGCTGGAGCATCTCGCGGGAGATGTTCAGCGAGAGGTCGGGCGAATCGACTATGCCGCGGACGAAATAGAAGCTCTCGCTGAGCAGGTCGGGGCAGCGCTCCATTATCATGACGCCGCTGCTGTAGAGCTGCAGCCCGGGCTCGAAGTCCGAGGACATGTAGTCGAGGAGCTGCCTGCCCGGGATGAAGAGCAGGGCCTTGTAGCTCACCTGGCCCTCCGCGTTCACGCGGATGACGGCGGCGGGGTCGGTCGTGTCGTGGAATTTTTCCTTATAGAACGCTATGCAGTCCTCGTCGGACACCTCGCTCTTCGAGCGCTGCCAGATAGGCACCATGCTGTTCACCGTCTCGCGCTCGGTGGTGGTCACGGTCTCGTATTTCGGGCTGCCGTCCTCGTTTTTCTCCTCCGTCTCGCGGAAATCGCTCTTCGTGACGTCCATCTGGATGGGCCATCGGATGTAGTTGGAGTACTTTTTGATGAGCTGCATGAGCTTCCACTGCTGCAAAAAGTCGCCGTAGCGCTCGTTCTCGTCGTCCGGCTTGATGTGCATGATGACGTCGGTGCCGACGGTATCCTTTTCGCACTCGTCTATCGTATAGCCGTCCGCGCCCTCGCTCTCCCACTTATAGGCGGTGTCGGAGCCGTAGGCCTTCGAGATGACGGTGACCCTGTCGGAGACCATGAACGCGCTGTAGAAGCCGACGCCGAACTGGCCGATGATGTCCACGTCGGTGCCCTGGTTCTCCTCTCCGCCGAGGCCGTCCTTGAAGGCCATCGAGCCGCTCTTTGCTATGACGCCGAGATTCTGCTCAAGTTCCTCCCTGGTCATGCCGATCCCGTTGTCGGAGACGGTTATCGTTCTCCCCGCCTCGTCCGCCGAGACGAGTATGCGGAAATCCTCCCTGTTCATGCCCACCTTGTCGTCGGTGAGGGAGAGATAGCACAGCTTGTCGATGGCGTCCGACGCGTTGGAGATTATCTCGCGCAGGAATATTTCCTTGTGCGTGTAGATCGAGTTGATCATCAGGTCGAGCAGGCGCTTGCTCTCGGCCTTGAACTGCTTTTTGGACATTTATCTGATTCCTCCTGAGAAATTAATATACAATATATATTTAAGTTCGCCCTTGGGCAGATAAGTATTATAGCACGAATTTGTAACTTTTCAATACAGGCGGGATAAATTCTGTCCCCGCGCGGCGCACCCGCGCGATTTTAAGTTGCCTCCTTCGCGGAGGCGTTATATAATGGGCGTATCATGCGGAAAGCGGGGGATTCGACATGCCCACATCCTGGCGGCGCTCGCCGGAGGAGCTGCACAAAATATACGTCGCCAACACCGAGGCCTTTTACCGCGTGGCGGGCCGCTCAACGGCCGGCGAGCTGGACCGGTTCATGACCGACTGTGCCCTCGGGCTCTGGAAGCGCTCCGGCGCGGTGACCCAGCAGCACGTGGACGCGGCGAACGAGCTGTATTCACGGGGGCGCGAGCGCGGGACCTGGCTGCTCTGGGACCTCACTTCGGCCGTCTGCCGCGCGCAGGACGCCCTGCCGCCAATGTTCCTCTGGAGCCTGGCGGAGCGGGACCGGCGCGAGGGGCGGGACAGCTCGCGCATCTTCGTGCGCATGGTCACAAACATCCTGCTGCACCTCGCCGCGGTGGACGACGACGTGTCGATTGCCGAGGCGGAGTACATCACCGACTGCTCCGACCGGCTGACGGCAGTGTGCGACTCGGCGGGCGTGAAGCCGTCGAAGCCGGCGCTGAACGCCGCCGACTATGTGACGAGCGGCGAGCCCTCGTTCATAGACAAAAACCCGCCCTCCGCCTCCGCCGCCCCCGGCGCGGGCAAGGCCCCAGCCGGCGAAACCGCCGCCGCGGAGGAGCCTGCGGAGGAAAAGCCGGACCTTGACTCCCTGCTCGCCGAGTTAGACGGCCTCATCGGCCTCGGCGAGGTGAAGCGGGACGTGAAGAGCATGGTGAACCTCATAAAAGTCCGCCGCCTGCGGGAGGAAAACGGCCTGCCCGTCCCGCCGATGAGCCTGCACCTCGTTTTCACCGGCAACCCCGGCACGGGCAAGACCACCGTGGCGCGGCTGCTCGGCGGGATATACGCCGCCATCGGCGTGCTCAAAAAGGGCCAGCTCGTGGAGGTGGACCGCTCCGGCCTCGTGGCGGGATACGTGGGCCAGACGGCCCTGAAGACCCAGGAGGTCATAAAAAGCGCCCTCGGCGGGGTGCTGTTCATCGACGAGGCCTATTCCCTCGCCTCCGGCGGGGAGAACGACTTCGGCCGCGAGGCGATAGAGACGCTTCTGAAAGCCATGGAGGATCACCGCGACGAGCTCGTGGTCATCGCCGCGGGGTACGACGGCCCGATGGAGAAGTTCATCAGCTCCAACCCCGGGCTCGAGAGCCGCTTCAACAAATTTATCCACTTCCCTGACTACAACGGCGGGGAGCTTATGCAGATGTTCCTTTTGCAGTGCAGAAAGAACGGCTACACCCTCTCGCCGGAGGCGGAAGCGCGCGCCGCGGAACTCTTCAACGAGCTCTATGAAAACCGCGACGAGAATTTCGGGAACGGGCGCACGGTGCGCAACCTCTTTGAGGACGCAGTCGTCCGCCAGTCCAACCGCGTTGCGGCCCTCGACTCCCCCGGCAAGGAGGAGCTTATGGCCCTGCTGCCCGAGGACCTTGAGACAACGGAGGACGAGGAATGAAAAACGACACCCTGCTCAGCTGCCGGCTGTTCCTGCTCGACATGGACGGGACGCTCTATCTCGGCGACGAGGTGTTCCCCGGCGCCGTGGACTTCATATGCACTCTCGAGCGCACCGGCAGGCGGTATATTTACCTCACCAACAACTCCTCCCGCGCCGGTTTTGATTATGTAAACCGCCTGCGCTCCCTTGGCTTCCCATGTGAGGAAGAAAACGTCTTTACCGCCGGCATGGCCACGGGCATGTACCTCCGCAAGAACCACCCCGGAGAGCGGGTGTTCCTGCTCGGCACGCCGGCCTTCGAGCGCGAGCTGAAGAGCTACGGCGTCGAGCTGTCGTGCAAAGAGGACGTTTCCGTGGTCTGCGCCGGGTTCGACACCACGCTGACCTACGAAAAGCTTGACCGGGCGGTGCACTTCCTGCGCCGCGGCGCGGCCTTTGTCGCCGCGAACCCGGACTGGGTCTGCCCGATGCCCGCCGGCGAGGTGCTGCCGGACTGCGGAAGCATCTGTGCCCTGCTCACCGCCGCCAGCGGCGTGAAGCCCTTTTTTATCGGCAAGCCGAACCGGAGCATGGTTGACATAATATCCGAAATGACCGGCGTGCCCAACTCGCAGATCTGCTGTGTGGGCGACAGGCTGTATACGGACATAGCCGTTGCAGTAAACGCCGGGGCCCAGTCCGTGCTCGTAATGAGCGGCGAGACCACGCTCGAAATGCTCGCCGAAAGCGAAATAAAGCCTGGCTATGTCTTTGCCGACGTGGCGGCGCTCGCCGGAGCTTTGGATATTATGTAAACTTAATGTGCCGCAAAAAGCGGAGGGCGCTGCCCTCCGCTTTTGTGTTTTATACGGCGCTTTGCCTCATTCGGAGTAGTTCTTGAAGTAGTTCTGCACCACGATGATGGGCGTGCCCTTGTCGCCGCTGCCGCTGGTGAGGTCGCAGAGCGAGCCCACCAGGTCCGTCAGGCGGCGCGGGGTGGTGCCCTCGCTGGCCATGCGGCCCTTCAGGTCGGCGTCCTTTTTGCGGATGCTTTCGCGTATCGCGCTGGTGAGCTCCTCGCCGGTGAGGCCGGCGAACTCGTTGTCCGCGAGATATTTCAGCTTCAGCTCATTCGGCAGGCCCACCAGCCCGGAGGTGTAGCCGGGGCTGACGACCGGGTCGGCCAGCTCCCAGATCTTGCCCACGGGGTCCTTGAAGGCCCCATCGCCGTACACCATGGCCTCGACCTTTACACCGGTGCGCCTGACGAGCTCGTCGCGGATGCCGTCAGCCACCTGCTGGGCGTTCTTGGGGAAGAGCTTCACACGGTCCTCGTTGGCCTTGTTGGAGCCGAGCAGGCCGTATTCCGGGCAATAGCCGCTGCCGTTCACCGGGGCGTTGAGTATCTCCGTTAGGGTGAGCGCCTTCTCCGCACCGGCGGCGAGGACGTGCCTGCGCGTCCGCTCGCGGGAGTGTATGTCGCAGCAGAGGACGTTTTTCGCGAATTTCGTTATTGCCTCCGGCCTGTTGGAGAAGACCACCTCCGCCTCGGCACCCTCTTCCTCTATCAGGCCTTTGTAATACTCCACATAGTCCACGCCGGTAAACGGATGTACCCTCACGCCGAAAATGCGGCGGTAATCCTCCAGCGTGAGCAGGTCGCGGTAGGGGTCCACGCCGCTCTCATCCAGCGCGTCGAGGTCAAAGAGGTGGTTGCCCACCTCGTCCGAGGGGTAAGAGAGCATCAGCACAACCTTTTTAGACCCGCGGGCGATGCCGCGCAGGCAGATGGCGAAGCGGTTGCGGGAGAGTATTGGGAAAACGACGCCGACCGTCCCGCCGCCGAGCTTGGCGCGCACGTCGGACGCGATGTCGTCCACCGCGGCATAGTTGCCGTCCGCGCGGGCAACGACGCTCTCCGTCACCGCGACGATGTCGCGCTCATGGAGCTCAAAGCCGTCCTCAGCCATCGCTGCCTCGACGCAGTCGGCCACAATCTTGACTATGTCGTCGCCTTCGCGTATTATAGGGGCGCGGACACCCCGTGAGATGACACCGCTCATGTAAAAACCTCCAAAAATACAAGACTACCACGCAAAATAATAGCCTTATCGGCGCCGAAAGTCAACAGTGCAAACTTAATATTATTAGGAGCGATGCAACGATGGTCATTAAAAACGGCAGGGTATTCCTCCCCGGCAAGGGCTTCACGGACTGCGACCTCGGTTTCGGCGAGCTCATAGAGGCTTCAGGCAGCCTCGGTGACGGCGGGTACGACGCCTCCGGCTGCTACGTCGTGCCCGGCTATGTGGACATACACACCCACGGCGCGATGAACCTCGATTTTTCGGACGGGGATGCAGCCGCAATGCCGGTCCTGGCGGACTACTATGCGCGAAACGGCGTCACGAGCTTCCTCGCCACCACGATGACGCTCAAGGAGCCGGAGCTGACCCGCGCCATGCACGCGGTGCGGGACGCCGGCGGGACCGGGGCCGCGCGCTGCGCGGGTGTCCACCTCGAGGGACCGTTCCTCTCCTACAACAAGCGCGGCGCGCAGAACCCGGACAATCTGCACGCGCCGGACGCGGACATGCTCGAGCGCCTGAACACGGCCTCCGGCGGCGCGGTGCGCATGGTAACTGTCGCGCCCGAGGTGGAGGGCGCCGAGGAGTTCATCCCCCGCACGGCGGGGATCTGCACCGTCTCCGTGGGGCACACCGAGGCGGATTACGACACGGCAATGCGGGCGTATTCCCTCGGCGCCGGCCACGCGACGCACCTCTTCAACGCCATGCCGCCCATCCACCACCGCAAGCCCGGCGTGATAGGCGCGGCGTTCGACTCCGGCGCAAGTACGGAGATAATCTGCGACGGGCTGCACGTCCACCCCTCCGCCGTGCGCATGGCCTTCGCGCTTTTCGCAGGCAGGCTCTCGCTCATCTCCGACTCCCTGCGCTGCGCCGGGATGCCGGACGGCGAATACGAGCTCGGCGGGCTGCCCATCCGCCTCTCCGGCGGCGTGGCCCGGCTACTGGACGGCACGATAGCCGGCAGCTGCATCAGCGTGGGCGAGGCCGTGCGCCGCGCGGTCTCCTTCGGCATCCCGCTCGAGACCGCTATCGAGGCTGCCACCATCGTCCCGGCCCGCGCGGCGAAGCTCGACGACTGCGGCTCCCTCGCCCCAGGCAAGCGCGCGGATATCACAGTCCTCGACGATCAGCTGAACGTGAAGGCGGTCTTCATCGCCGGGAGGCAATATATTATGTAAACCTGATATGGATGCAGGAGGGACGGCCGCAGCCGTCCCTCCTGCATTTTTATGCGTTCTATATCCGCATTGAGCCCGTCTCGCGCGCCCGGACGTGCCAGCTCAGCGCCTCGGAGAGGATGTGAGGCGTGTGCGCGCCGCCCGGCGAGCACTCCGCAACGGCGCGCTCATAGTAGTCCGCAAGCAGAGACCGGTAGTCCGGGTGGCTTATGCGTATCATCTCCCGCGCGCGCTGCCGCGGCGACTTGTTGCGCAGATCCGCCGCGCCATACTCAGTCACTATCACGTCCACGTCGTGCTCTGTGTGGTCTATGTGCGGACACATGGGCACGATTGATGATATTTCGCCGTTTTTGGCCGTGGAGAGCGTGAAGAACACGGTGAGCAGCGCGTTCCTCGCGTAATCGCCCGAGCCGCCTATGCCGCTGACCATGCGCGTGCCCATTATGTTCGTGGAGTTCACGTTGCCGTAAATGTCGGCCTCGAGTATGTTGTTCATGGCTATCACGCCGAGGCGGCTTATCACCTCCGGGCTGTTGCTCACCTCCGAGGAGCGCAGGATGAGCTTTTGCGAGTATTCATCAATATTAGATAAAATCTCATTGGCAAACTCGCTGTCCACGCTCAGCCCGCCGGAGGATATGCACTTTATTTTCCCGCGCCTCAGCAGCCTCACGGCCCCTGGCATGAAGCCCTCGGTGTACATGCTCAGCTCGCTGAAGCGCTCGCCCATGCGCTCGAACACTGCGTCGGCTATGGCGCCCGCCCCCGTCTGCACCGGCGGGAGGGGCTCGCTTAGCCGGCCCTCGCGCACCTCCCTTTCGAGGAACGAGATAAAGTGCCCGGCTATGGCCTCTATCTCCGGCGAGGGCTCCGCCATATTCCACATCGGGCCTGTCTCAAGCGGCGTGTCCGAGAGCACTATCCCGGCTACCTTGTCCGGGTCCACGCTGTAAAAAGGCTCGCCCACCCGGTCCATGACGCGCGTGACGCCTATCGGCTCGCGCGCTTCCGGCAGGCGAGCGCGCGTGTACACGTCGTGCAGCTTATAGAGCTCCGCCGGGAAGTGCGGGCTTATCTCAAGCAGCACCTTCTTCGCGCACTCGAGCGCCACGGGCGTGTAGCCCTGGTCGAAGAGCGGTAACAGCTTTCCCTCCTCCGTGACGCCGCCGCAGGACACGATTGCAACGTCGAGCGCCCCTAACTGCCCGTGCCGGAGCTTGTCCGGCAGGCGGCTCAGGTGCGGGTCCTGGAACTCAATGCCCCCCTCCGTATTAACCAGCTCCCTCACCGCAGGTGAGCCGTAAAAAATCATCCGCCTTTTGAGTATGCCGAGCCGGCACCAGTCGCGCTCAAGCCGCTCGTTGGCGTTCGCGGTCTTGATGAGCCCAAGGCGCAGCGTCTCTCCCCCGTCGCGCACGCGCCGGGTTATGGCGTCCACTATCGCCATCGGGTTTGTGTACGAGCCGAAATCCGGTATCGCCACCGTCATGCCGTCTGATATCTCCATGGCGGCCTGTTCCGCCGGAATAATCCTCTCCCTGAACGGCGCGTATTTTATCCTGTCCTCAGCAAAGCCCATAACTGCCTCCTTTGCAGCAATTTGTCGTTATTACAGACTTAATGTCATTATTATAGACTAATTGCAGTATACAACAGGACGCGCCGCGGATTCAATGCACAGCTCTTACAATTTTGCCGCCCGGAATTGTGTAAAAAAGCAAAAAACGCCGCCCATCATAAAATGGGCAGCGTTTTTTGCTGTCGATTAGTCTTATTTGTACATGCTCCAGCCGAGAGAGCTCGAAATCTGCTTGCTGGCCTGCAAGCCCTCGCGCAGGAAGTCGTCAAAAATCTCCTTCATGTGCGTGTAGTCGTCAGACGTGCTAAGTATGCCGCAGAGCTCGTTCTGCGCGTTGTAAATCGGGAAGGAGACACAGAAGGTGTTGTCCATGTATTCGCACTCATCCAGGGAATAGCCGCGCTTGCGTATGAGCTCGATCATCTCGCGCAGCTTGGCCACATCGGTTATCGTCTTGTCGGTGAACTGTGTGAGCTCCATGTGGCTCAGCCGGCTCTCAAGCTCGTCCTCCGGCAGGTGCGCGAGGATCATCTTGCCCACGCTGCTCGCGTGGCTGGGCACCATGCTGTACTCCAATTTGGCGAATTCCACGCTTTTTGACGAGGTATAGGCCACTATTGCGTTCTTTTCGGAGTTGATATATGCGATTCGGGCAACAAGGTTATACTTCCTGCTGAGGATGTCCACATATCGTCTGCCGTAGGCGACAAGGGGCTGCTTTTCCGGGTAGAACATACCCAGCTCATAGATTTTGCCGGTTATGTAATACTTGGAGGTCTCCTCGTTCTTCGCCACATAGCCGCGGCTTATCAGGGTGTTCAGCAGGGCGTAAAGGGTAGTGCGCTGGACGCCGACCTCCTTGCATATCTCCATCACCGACATGGGCTTCATGACATTGGAAAGCAATTCAATTACGGAAAGCCCGCGCTCCAGCGACTGGATCTTTGTCTTGGAAGCGCCGTTCTCTTCCCTGTTAGCCACCGCCATACTAAAACTCCTTGGTCAACAAATGTCAAGATTTAAATAAGTAATTATATCATAATATAAAAGAACTTCAAGCAAAATCATTTAAATTGTTGTATTGGCCAAAAATCCGCACCGAGATTAGTCAAAGAAGTCAATTGACACACTGTCACGAAATTTATACAATGAAGTCAGCGATGTAGTCATAGTGTCGATATTATAGACAACATGACAGCAAATCCTAATCTGAAAGGGGGCCAAAAGCGCCACATAAGACTTCACGTTCCAGAAACACGTAAGAGCGCGGACGGAGCCCGCGCAAGCCCATGCATCTGCTTTCACCACAAAGCAGATGCCGGACGGCAAATATGACGAACTTGTGGCCCCGATGCAGCGATACATCTGCGTTAGTAATTTTAGCATATTTGCCGGGTTAAATCAACACGAGTAATCTAAAGAAAGGGAGAAAATTAGGAGGGTACTTATGCTGAATGACAACAAACTCAGCTCGTCGTTTAAACGGGCCTTCCCGGTAGCTGCCGTCTGGTTTGGCATACTCTGCGGTCCGTCAATGGCCTCCGGCGTTTATGCTACAACTTATTTCAGCCGCTGGGGCGGCTGGATGTGGGTCCTCGTCCTGATATGGATGGCATTTGCCGCCGCCGGCAGCCTATTCGGTATGCGGTTCTGCGTCGCGTACAAAACATACAACTACGGCGCTTTCTTTTCGGCACTTTATACGCCGAAGTATTGGAAGTTTCTCAAATATCCCCTCGATGTTTATAATGTACTGAGCGGCATCATTTCCGAGGCGGCACAGCTGGCTCTTGGCTCCACGATATTTGCCACGCTCTTCGGCTGGCATCCCCTTTTCGGCGCTTCCGTAATGGCCGTCATCATAATCGCGCTCATGCTCTGGGGAGATGAGCTGGTGCGCCGCGGCTGCACCTATATGACGTATTTCCTCCTGTTCGGCTTTATAGTCCTGATCTACTACACTATTAATATACGGGGCGGCGCCGTCGCGGACTACGTCCTGAACTTCAACATTTACGAGGACTGGAACCCCGGCGTCGGCCTCTGGTCAGGCTTCTGGATGATAATCCAGTACGCTTGGAACAGCATGAACATCCCCGGCATGGTCTGTTCCGTCGCCCAGCCCCTGAAAAGCAAAAAGGACGTCACCGCGCTCTCGATCCTTGGCCCGCTTATGGTCGGCCTGCTCTTCATCGGCACCAGTATAATCACGATCGGCTTCGCCCCCGAGAGCCTCTCCCAGGAGAGCCCGATTCTCTACGCTGTGAGCAACTTCATTGCCCCCGTCGCCAAATGGGTCGTCGTTGTCTATTACCTCGTAATGTTCTTCGCCCTGTTCACCTCCGGCCCGGGCCTGACGCTGAACATAACGGCGCGCTGGACGCCGGTCTTCTTCAAGAAGTCCCCCAACAGCAAGCTCTCCGTCGGCATAGTCGCGGTGGTGTTCAACATCATCTGCATCGCCGTCTCCACGCTTGGACTTACAACCCTCTGCGCTCAGGGCTTCACGCTCCTCGGCAAGATTGCGTTCCCGCTCATCATCCTGCCGATGCTGCTCACCACCTGGGGCCGGGCAAACCGCAAGTTCAAGGAGAACGAAGAGGCCGAAAAGGCCCAGGCAAACTGAGTTACTCCGATTCGCACCGATTTTAATATAAGGAGGCAACACAATGGCAGGAAGAATAAGCGACGAGCTGTTGGGCTCGAAGATGTTCCTGTACGGCGCCGGGCGCATAGATGAGGAGATCGAACGTCCCTACGTTGGCATATGCAGCACCTGGACGGAGCACTTTCCAGGCCACAACCACCTCGACAAGCTCGCAAAGGCGGTTTCCGACGGCGTTTACATGGCGGGAGGCACCCCCTGCATATTCGGCACCATCGCCATCGCCGACTGCACGATCGGCAGCGGCAAAATGCCCAACGCCTCGCTCCCCAGCCGCGACCTCATCTGCGACTCTATCGAGCTCATGGCCTACGGCAGCAAGTTCGACGCCCTCGTAATAGTTTCCGGCTGCGACAAGATAACCCCCGCGGCGCTCATGGCCGCGGCAAGGCTCAACATCCCCTGCATCATAGTCACCGGCGGCGCTATGCTCCCCGGCGAGCTGGGCGGGCACCAGATAGACCTCTGTTCCGGCCCGTTCCTGCAGGAGGAAAACCGCGCCGGGCGGCTGAGCGACGTTGAATACGCCCGCAAGGACGAGTGTACCTGCCCCGGCAGCGGCTCCTGCGCCGGGCTGTTCACAGCAAACTCCATGGCCTGCCTGGCCGAGATCCTCGGCATGGCCCTGCCCGGCAACGGCACGATCCCGGCGGTGTACGCCGAGCGCACCCGCCTCGCCAAGCACGCCGGCATGAAGATCATGGAGCTCTATGAGAAGAACATACGCCCGAGGGACATCATGACGCGCGAGGCCTTTGAAAACGCCATCCGCGTGGACATGATGATGTGCGGCTCCACCAACACGCTGATACACACCCTCGCCATAGCCAACGAGGCCAAGGTACATGTGACGGCCGACGACTTCGCGGACATCAGCGCCATAACCCCGGCGGTGGTTAAGATAACCCCCTCCGGCAGCCATTTCATGACTGATTTCTACCGCGCGGGCGGCATCCAGGCCCTGATGAAGGAGGCCATGGACGCCGGGATGCTGCACGACAGCTGCATAACCTGCACGGGCAAGACTGTCCGGGAAAACCTCGAGGGCGTTTACGTCCGCGACCGCAGCGTGATTCGCCCGGTGAGCGACCCCTACTCCAAGACCGGCGGGCTGAACGTCCTGCGCGGCAACATCGCCCCCGAGCTCGCGGTTGTAAAGACCGGCGCCGTGCCGCCGAACATGCACCACTTCCGCGGCGTCGCCAACTGCTATAACAGCGAGCAGGAGGCCCGCGCCGGGCTCGAGCGCGGCGAAATCAAGCCTGGGCAGGTCGTGGTCGTGCGCAACGAGGGCCCGAAGGGCTTCCCCGGCATGCCTGAGATGGCCTCGCTCATCATAATGATGCAGATGGCCGGGCTCGGCGACAAGGTCGCGTTCATAACCGACGGCCGCTTCTCCGGTATGACGAGCGGCCCGTGCATCGGCTATATCTGCCCCGAGGCGGCGGTCGGCGGCCCGATTGCCCTGATAGAGAACGGGGACATCATCGAGTACGACTGCGAGGAGGGCTGGATCCACTGCGAGGTGGACGACGAGACCTTCGCAAAGCGCCGCGAGAAGTGGGTCGCGCCCAAGCCGAGGATAACCAGCGGCTACCTCGGCAAGTATTGGGAGCTTGTCGGCCCGTCATCCAAGGGCGCGCTGGTCAAGTGCCACATGGACGAGGACACGGAAGAATAAGCGGCCCCGCACAGTTACCGCCCGCTTTCACAAGCGGGCGGTAATGTAAGGCACCTTTAATCGGAGAAAGGCTTTGAGAATATGCCAAAAATAGTAGTTAACAAGAACAGATGCAAGGGCTGCAAGCTGTGTATCGTCACTTGCCCGCAGAAAATAATCGGCCTGAGCCGCGATTTCAACGACCTCGGCGGCCAGTACGCCGTGCAGCTCGACGAGTCGAAATGCACCGGCTGCAAATTCTGCGGCATGATATGCCCTGACAGCGCGATTAGCGTTTACCGCTGAGGTGATGAGAATGGCAGAAAAGGTACTTATGAAAGGCAACGAGCTTATCGCCGAGGCGGCGGTCCGCTGCGGGGTGAATTTCTTCAGCGGATACCCGATAACGCCGCAGACCGAGCTGCTCGAATACATGTCCTGGCGCCTGCCTCAGGCCGGCGGGCATTTTATACAGGCCGAAAGCGAGGTGGCCTCCTCGGCCATGCTCTTCGCGGCCTCCACCGCCGGGGCGCGGGCCATGACCGCCACCTCCGGCCCCGGGCTGTCGCTGATGGCGGAAAACCTGGCGCTCATGTGCCTCTCCCGCCTCCCGGGGCTGATCGTGGACGTGCAGCGCGCCGCCACGAACATCACGCCCGAGCAGAG
>DVGA01000082.1 GCA_018712985.1 Candidatus Scatomorpha intestinavium | reverse complement strand
ATCGGGGCGCGTTTATGCTCGCTTGCGGCGTGCATGGCCTCGATTTTGGCTATGGTTTCGGCGCTGCCCTCGCCGCGGAGGAGATAGTCGTCTATGTCCGCGTAGGTCAGGCCCATTTCGCCCTCGTCGGTCTGCCCCTCGAAGAGGCCGGCGGAGGGCGCTTTTTCTATCACGGAGCGCGGTGCGCCGAGATATTCGAGGAACTCGTAGATCTCCGTCACCGTCAAATCGGCGATGGGGTTGAAGTCGTGCGCCCCGTCGCCCCACTTGGTGAAGTAACCGACGTACGTCTCGCTGGCGTTGCCGGTGCCGGCGACGAGCCGCCCCTCGGAGAGGGCAACGGCGTACAGCGCGGCCATGCGCAGGCGCGGCGCGATGTTGGCGACGGCCATGTCCGTGAGCTCCACGGCGCCGCCGAGGGCGGAGACGAGCGCCCCGCGCGTGTCCGTCAGATCGACGAAGCGGCACTCGATGCCGAACTTTTCGGCCACCTCGAGCCCGTCGTCGCGGTCTATGCTGTAATTGCGGCTGCTGGCGCAGGGCATGATTATACCGACGGTGTCGTCGCAGGCGGCCTTGCAGAGTATGCCGACGAGCGCGGAGTCCTTGCCGCCGGAATTGCCGTAGACTATGCCCTTCATGCCGCTCGACTCGAGCCGGGAGCGGATGAACGCCACGCGGCTCTCAAATTCTTTTGAATAGTCCCTCATGCATCATGCCTCCTCGAAAAAGATAAAGCAGTAATACAGCTTTTGCTGCAAAATGTCAAGCCCCGGGAGGGAATTTACAGGAAAGTTTCGGTCTCGCGGCGGACGGGGCAGGCCTTTTTCAGCCGCACCCTCGTGGCGGCGAGCAGGGCGGTGTTCACCGTGCGGGCGTAGTGCGGGCATACTGCCACGCAGCGCATGCAGGTGATGCACTTTTTCGTGTTCGTCTTTTCGGGCGCGGCCGAGCTGATGGCGCCGGTGGGACATTCGGCGGCGCACTTGCCGCATTTGCCGCACTTCGCACGGCTGCCGCTGGGGTGCATGGGCACCCCGCCGTATTCGCGGTAGGGCCGGTTCCCCGGCGGCGTGACGGCGCCCAGCGCGTCCGCCGAGGCGGCGGAGGAGAGCTTTTCGCGTATGGCGGCAGCAAAGGCGTCCACCGCGGCGAAATCGGCGGCGTCCGGCCGGCCGGAGGCTATCTCCGGCACGATGGAGTGACGGGCTATGAACGCCCCGGCGGCCGTCACGCGGAAGCCGCGCGCGGCCGCGGCGTCGGCCAGCTCCAAAAGCGCGTCCTCATACGCGCGGTTGCCGTATACGGCGACCACCGCGGCCGCGGCCCCGCCGCCGGAGATCTCGCCCAGCCTTTTTAGCGCCTCGGCCGGTACGCGCCCGCCGAAAACCGGCGCGGCTATCACGGCGAAGTCCTCCGCAGAAAAACCGCCGGGGACCGCTCGGACGGTTACGTCCATTTCCTCCGCGCCGGGATACACCCCGGCGACGAGGCGGGAAGCTATGCGCCGCGTCCCGCCCGTGGGCGAGAAATAGATCGCGGCGGCGCGTTTTATCTCCATAAGCTGTCCTCCTTATTATTACGTGTGGCACCGGCCGGGCAGAAAACTATCGCTCCACCACTGCGGTGAGCAGGACGAGATCTTCTGTGCCCGGGTTGCTTATGCTGTGCACGCAGCCCTTGCGGCAGACATGGCAGCAGCCGGGCTCAAGGCGTTCCTCGGTACCGTCGCAGACGGCGGTCCCGGAGCCGGAGACGACGAAGCTGATGTCGTCGCCGTTTTCGTGCCGGTGAGGGCCGATGGAGCCGCCGGGCAGGATGCGGCTTGAGATCAGGCGGAGGCCGCCGGCGGCGAACATGCGCGCGGCTATCTCGCCGCTGCCGCCGTTCATCCCCGGTACGGTGCGCTCCTGCAGCAGATTGAAGTCGACAAGCATTATAAGGTCCCCCTTATCCATATCTGAGATATTATAGCACGAACGTTGTGCCGACTTCAAGCGCCGTTGCATTGCGGCGGCGT
The DNA here is from genome assembly GCA_018712985.1 of Candidatus Scatomorpha intestinavium. GTDB lineage: Bacteria > Bacillota > Clostridia > Oscillospirales > Oscillospiraceae > Scatomorpha > Scatomorpha intestinavium. The sequence continues at coordinate 5,064 of DVGA01000082.1, read as the reverse complement.
GTGTGATAAAATCAGACCAAACCACAGCGTATGGAGGCGAGATGTTTTTGAAGAGGACAGCCGCCGTTTTACTTTGCATATTTTTTGCCCTCGGGCTGCTCGCCGGCTGCGGCTCGGAGCCCGGGACGGAGCCTGAACAGGGCGGCACTGTGACCGGCGATCAGGGGGACAGCGCCCTGCCGGCCGCCGGGCTGACGCAGACCAGCAGCGACGCGAGCGAAAACATCCTGCGCGCCGCCGTGCTCTATGACGGCTCGGACGGCTCGAGCGCATATCAGGACCTGTATTCGCGCCTTGCCCAGCCGCTGCTGCTGAATTTTGAGGCGGAGGCCGTGGACATCTCCGGAGACTATTCGCTCGAGGGCTTCGACATGGTTTATCCGCATGAGAGCATAGCTGCTTCCGCCTTCGCAGACGGGGCGCGCGAGGCGATCGTAGATTTTGTCTCCGCCGGGGGCAGCGTTTTCCTCGACAACAGCTTTTACAGCTTTTTCGATGAGGATTTCCTCGGCGCTGAGGACTTTTCGCAGCTTGCCGCGTTCCCTTCGGACGTGGAATACCCGGACGTGGGCGATGACCTGAGCGAGCTGCAGTATATCATGCGCAGCTACCTTGAGCTGATTGCGGAATACGCCGGCGGCGGCACATTGGATCTCGGCGTGGCTATGGACTGCTCCACGGCGGTGCCGCTGGCGCTCAGCGGGGGCTACGCCCTTGCGGCCGTGAACGCGTACGGTTCGGGCTATGTATATTTTGCCAGCGCCCTGCTGCCGGGGGATTACTCGGTTGCCGGAATGTCGCTTGTGCGCCGGGGGAACGCCGAAGGGCCGGTGGGCACCGACCTCGGCGCGGCGCGGCTCATTGAGAACGCCTTCGCGGCCTTTGTATCAAAGCGGACGTACGGCTACGCGCTCTGGCGCGTATACGGCGTATACGGAGCTCCGGCGATGAGCTGGCAGGCCGCTATAGAGGACTCCGGCACGATAACCGGTTCGGCGGCGGAGGACTTCGCCGCGCTCTGCCGGGAATACGGCCAGGCGCCGAGCTTTTCCATGGCGCGGAGCGTGTACACGCGCTACCTGCGCGCGGAGAGCGTGTCCACGCTGCTCTCGGAGAGCGGTTCGGTGCTCAGCTTCAGCATGGACTTGTATGAGAGCGGCTATTCGTCCGGGACGCACGCCGTAGCGGGGGACAGCTATCTGACATTGGCGGAATTCCCGGACAGCGGCGGCTACGCGGAGCATTCCGGGCTGAGCGCCGGGGCCTATCCCTGCGTGTACGACCTTGACGGGGACGGGACGCCGGACCTGCTCTGCGGCTCATCGGACGGAAAGCTGTGGCTTTTCCGCGGCGAGGGCTATAACGGCCGGCTCCTTACGGACGAGGGCGAGGCGCTGGCCGGCCCGGACGGGGAGGAGCTCTCGGTCCCCGGGGCGTCCGCACCCACGGTGGCGGATGTGGACGGCGACGGCATTGCCGACATACTCTGCGGAGGCTCGCACGGGCAGATCTACCTCTTCCGCGGCCTTGCGGAGGGAGGATTCGCGCAGGGTGAGCTCTTCTACGAGGCCGCGCTGGACGGCCGTGCTCTGCCGGAGTACGGTGACTTGAACGGAGACGGGATAAACGACCTCGTCATCGGCTCGGACTGTGGCGAGCTGCTCGTGGTTTACGGCTCGGCGGAGGGCTTTGTCTCTTCTCCGGTGGGGATAAGCGTTTTCGGTGTGGACGGGGACTGGTACGCCCCGCGCATATATGACATGAACGGCGACGAAATCGCCGACCTCGCCGTCGGCACGTCGGAGGGCTATGTGGCCATACTCACCGGCGACGGGCAGGGCGGATTTTCCTCTGCAGGCTGCATAGAGCTGGACGAGCAGAACGCGGACGGCAACTACCACGCCAAGTTCGGGGAAAACTGTGCGCCCTGCTTCGCAGACATAAACGGCGACGGCCACACCGACCTCGTCTGCGGCAGCCTGGAGTACGGCCTGTCGTATCCGATAGACAGCGAGTATTTCCCATACCGCGACGAGCTGCTCGGGCTGGTGAGCGGCATTTCCGACTCGGGCTGGTATATGGGGCTGCACTTTTACGCGGGCTTCGACGCCTCGCCGGAGCGGGAGAGCTATGAGCTCTCGGCTCAGATAGACGCGATGCGCCTCTACGGCGCGGCATATGGGCAGACGGGCGCGGGACTGCACGCCGGGGCCTCCGGCGCGGGGGAGCCCTCGCAGACCTTTCTGAGCCTGTATGACGGGGGGATGCTCTGGTGTGCCGGGCTCTCCGGCGAGGTGACGGATCCCGGCGCGGAGAAGGTCCTATCGCTGCCGTTCTACCTCACCCGCGGCGGCGAGGAGACGATACTGCTCCTTGACAGCTCGCCGGTCCTTGAAAATGAGGCCTGGGCGGAGACGGCGGGCACGCTCGGGCTTCCCATACTGCTTGAAGCAGAGCTCTGGGAGACGGAGGCGCTCGATGAGCGCGTCGCCGCCGCTGCGGACTTTGCCGCGGCGTACGGCTACAGCTTCGTGACCGAGTACCAGCTGATGTACGCCATAGCTGCGGCGGAGAACCTCGACGTGGACGTGATGGGGAACAGCGCGTCGGGGTTCGACATAGAGCTCGTCGGTTCCGGCGTGACGAACGCCACGGCGCTCTACTCGGGCGTTTATCAGACCTCCTGCGGCGTGCGGGTGTCCCTCGGCGAGGGGCTGAGCGGCCTTGAGCTCGCGGTGGACGCCGACGTGTGGCGCCGTGACGGGAACGAGCTGTACATTGGCCTGAACAGGCCGGTGCGTATATACGAGTCCTCGGAGGAGGCGGAGCCGCACCTGACGCGGGTGAACCTGCCTGCCACGCTCTCCGTGCACGAGGGCGGCGCGTCCGTCCTCTTTGACCGCGGCGGCATGATGCAGGTGGAGACCTCCGTCCCGGCGAGCACCAGCTCCTCCGGCTGGACGTCGGAGCCAAGCGCCTCGGGCGGGACGATATTCACGAAATACGCCTCTTCGCCGGGCTCGATACTGATTTCCTACGACTGAGCGGCGGCTTTGCCGCTCGCGGCGGGCAAAACTGACATGTCCCCGGGCGGTGAAAGCCGCCCGGGGACATTTTTGATGCCGTTATCGTATCAGAACAGCTCGTCGCCGCTCTTGTTGCCCAGCCCGGGGTGGAGGTCGAAGCGCACGGCCCCGACCCGGGCCCTGCCCTTGACCGCCTCGGCCACCATGTACGTCCCGCGGATGCCGAAGCCGCCGCAGAGCTCTATGGCCGTGCAGCCCGCCTCCGCCATTTCGACCGCGGCGGCGACACCCTGCTCGTAGGTCTCCACGCCTATCGACGTGAGGCGCACTCCGGGGGTCTCCACCGTGCCGCGGTGCACCGCCGGGTCTGCGCCCGGGGCTATGAATATGAACGCTGCCTCAAGCATGGTATCACTCCTTATTTCCTGTTCGGTATGTGTATGGCCCGGCCCTCCGCGGCGAGCGCGGCCTCGTGCAGGGCCTCGGCCACCGTGGGATGGCAGTGTATGGTGCTGATGAGCTCGTCGAGCGTGGCTTCGAGCTTTATCGCCAGCGCGGCCTCCTCGATGAGGTCCGTGGCGCGGTCGGCGAGGATGTGCACGCCGAGAATCTCGCCGTACTTCGCGCCCGCGACGACCTTTATCATGCCGTCCGTCGCGCCGACGACCATGCTCTTGCCGTTCGCGCTCGTCGGGAAGCGGCCGACCTTGTACTCGATGCCGAGCTCCTTGCAGCGCTCCTCGGTGAGTCCTACGCAGGCGAACTCCGGCCCGACGTAGGCGCAGCTCGGGCTCTCGTCCGGATTGAACGACGCATTGCCGCCCATGGCGTTCTCGGCCGCGGCCTCGCCCATTGCCATGGCGGCGTGGGCGAGCATCAGCTTGCCGTTGCAGTCGCCCACGGCGTAGACGCCCGGGACGTTGGTCTCCATCCGATCATTGACCTGGATATAGCCCTTTTCGGCCTTTATCCCCGCCTTCTCGAGCCCGAGATTTGCCGTGTTCGGCCCGCGGCCCACGCACACGAGCACCTTTTCGGCGGAGATCGCGCGCTCGCCGGAGGGGGTCTTGACATTTACCTCCGCGCCGGAGGCGACGTCTTTGACGGAGAGGACGGTGGAGCTCGTGAGGATCTCCATGCCCGCGGCCTCGAGCTGGGCCTGTACCATTGCGGTCAGCTCGGCGTCCATGAGCGGGAGGAGCTTCGGCAGCATCTCAACTACAGTCACCCTGGTGCCGAACCGCTGATAGGCGCTGCCGAGCTCTATGCCTATGACGCCGCCGCCTATGACGAGCAGGCTCTCGGGTATGTGGTCGAGCGTGAGCGCGCCGGTGGAGTCAATGCAGGCCTCGGATTCCTTCACTCCGGGGATGCCGGGGATGATCGGGTAAGACCCCACCGCGATGATGATTTTGTCCGCAGTGAGCGCTTTATCCCCCACTTTAACGGTCTTGGGGCCGGTAAATACGGCATCGCCATCCACAACGGTGATTTTGTTCGCGCGCATCAGCGCCCTGACGCCGCCGGTGAGCCTGTCGCTGACGCTCTGGCGGTTTGACTGCACCTTCGCCCAGTCTATGGCCACGTCGCGGCCGAGGATGCCGATGTCCTCCGAGTGCGTGGCCTCGTGGTAGACCTCGGCGGAGTGCAGCAGGGCCTTTGTGGGCATGCAGCCGCGGTTGAGGCAGGTGCCTCCTATTTTGTCCTTTTCCACGAGCGTGACCTTGGCGCCGAGCTGCGCCGCCCTTATCGCGGCGACGTAGCCGCCGGGGCCGCCGCCGAGGACAAGGACGCTTCCGCTCTCGGCCGCGGGGGCCTTTTCAGCCGCCGTGGCCGCCGCCGCGGGAGCGACGCTGCCGCCGTCCGGCACCGCGTCGCCCGCCTGGCCTATAAAGGCGATGCGCTCGAGGCACTTGGCGCTGCCGCCGGCCGGGACGTAGATTTTCAGCAGCGTGCCGGAGGCGGAGGCCTCGATGGTGTTCGTCAGCTTGTCGGTTTCCACCTCGAAGAGGGGCTCACCCTCCTTTACGGCGTCGCC
>DVGA01000081.1 GCA_018712985.1 Candidatus Scatomorpha intestinavium | reverse complement strand
AAGCGAAGCAAACGCACGGTCGGCGATGCAATTAACTCATTCACCATTAGGGATGACCACTTAGCGATTCCGTAAAGTTGGGTGATAGCCGGATTTAGGTTCTGACAAGCACCAAAGCGGTTTTCTCTTTGGAGTCTGAGGGGTTTCTTTTTGACAAGACAAAAAGAAACCCCTCAGAAAGGGTTTGCAGGGGCTTCGCCCTTGTATTGAACTTGCAGGGCCTCGCCCCTGCACTGAACAGCAAAAAATCCGGTGAGGCCGCGGCCCCGCCGGATTTTTGCTGTCTTTTTTCAGAATGAAACGCTTTTTTCCTCGGGCTCCGTCTCCACCCCGGCCTTCTCGGCCAGATAGGCGATGACGGCCCGCCTCGTAAGTATTCCGCAGAGTATGCCGCGCACGTCGACTATCGGCACAAAGTTCTGGCTCATGATGGCGGTGATGACGTCCGCTTCGTCGGCGTCTATGCCGAGCGGCGGGCAGAAATCGTGCCGCACAATGTCCTTTATCTGCTTGAGCTCATAGTCCTTCGGGTCCGTGGAGCCGACCGAGACGAGCAGGCGCAGAAAGTCGCCCTCGTTCACCGTGCCGACATATTTCCCCCCGGCGTCGAGCACCGGTATGGCCGTGTAGCCCTGGCGGCGCATGAGCTCCATGCCCCTGCGGACGGAACTCTCCTCATGCAGGAAGGCTGTAAGTACTTTGGGAATCATGATTTTGGCAATATTCATTTTTCGCCGGCCGCCGCGGGAGAGCTCTCCCGGCGGTCATGCCTGAAGACCTCCTGTCTGTCCATGGTAATTATACTATAACACGCCCGCCCGGCGAGCGCAAGCACCCCGGCGCTCTTCGAGCAAATTCGACAAAAGAATGTTGCAAACGCTGTCAATTATGTCGGTAACTCCCCCCTGCGCGCGTTTTTTGAACCTTCGCCCTTGTATTTGCCCGCGGCGTATGCGATAATGAGACGTCGAACAATAAAAAACGGAGGATAAGCAATGGACTTCATAAGCGAATACAAGAGCAAGCTCGGCACCCCTGAACAGGCCGCCGCGCTCGTAAAGAGCGGCGACTGGGTTGAGTACTGCAACGGCACCACCTTTGCCGCGCTTTGCGACGAGGCCCTTGCCGCCCGGCGAGACGAGCTCACCGACGTGAAGCTCCGCGGGCAGATAATGTACGGGCCGATAAAGGCCGCCGAGTGCGACCCCACGGGCGAGCACTTCACATACAACTCCTGGCACTGCTCGGCCTATGAGCGCAAAATGCTCGACCGCGGCCAGGCCTTCTTCTCGCCCATGATATTCCGCAACCTCGCGTGGTATTACCGCGAGAACATACCCGCCGACGTGGCGTTTGTGCAGGCCACGCCGATGGACAAGCACGGCTATTTCAACTTCTCGCTCTCCGCCGGCACGTCGCTCGACATGATAGGCCGCTGCCGCGCCATAGTCATCGAGGTAAACCGCTATCTGCCCAAGATATACGGTGCATGGAACGAGAGCATACACATCTCCGACGTTACCATGGTCGTGGAGGGCGGCGACCACCCGGCCCCGCAGGTGCCCTCCCGCGCCCCGTCCGCCGAGGACATCGCCATAGCCAACCACGTGATCCCGTATATCGTCGACGGAGCCACGCTCCAGCTCGGCATCGGCGGCACGCCGGACGCCCTCGGTTCCATCATCGCCCAGAGCGACCTCAAGGACCTTGGGATGCACACCGAGCTCTGCACGGACGGCTTCCTCGACCTGTACAAGGCCGGGAAGCTCACGAACAAGCGCAAGAACATCTTCCGCGGCAAGGGCGTGCTCGGCCTTGCCACCGGCACGCAGGCGCTCTACGACTGGCTGGATGAAAATCCCGGTGTAATCGCCCTGCCAATCGCCTATGTCAACGACCCCTCCGTCATCGCGCAGATGGACAACTTCATCAGCCTCAATAGCTGCGTCTCCGTGGACCTCTACGGGCAGATAAGCTCCGAGAGCGCCGGGCTAAGGCAGATAAGCGGCACGGGCGGGCAGGTCGACTTCCTCACCGGCGCAGCCATGAGCCGCGGCGGCAAGGCGTTCATCTGCGTGGCCAGCTCCCGCGTCGGTAAGGACGGCGTCCGCCGCAGCAACATCGTGCCGCACTTCAACGGCGAGATCATCACCTCTCCGAGGGCGCAGGCCTATTATATTGCCACGGAGAACGGAGTATTCAACCTTGCCGGCCGCTCCACCTGGGAGCGCGCCGAGGGGCTTATCGGCCTTGCCCACCCCGACTTCCGCGACGAACTCATCCGCGCCGCTGAGGAGCAGCGCATCTGGCGCCGCTCCAACAGGCGCTGAGCGCGAAAAATACGCTCCCGGGACGCAAATTTTCTCTTGGCGGCGGCGGCGGCTTATGCTATACTTGACATAACGCCGAAAATTACGCGGCGCATGCCCGGCAAAAAGCCGCGCCGCTGCGCCGTCTCAAGAGAAAACGGAGGTATACATAATGAAGTGCCCGTTCTGCGCCTACACCGAGAGCAAGGTCATTGACTCCCGCCCCGCCGAAGAGGGGGCGACAATACGCCGCCGCCGCGAGTGCCTCTCCTGCGGCAAGCGCTTCACGACGTACGAGATAATCGAGCGCCTGCCGCTCGTGGTGATAAAGCGGGACGGCTCGCGCCAGACCTTCGACAAGGTGAAGCTCATAAACGGCATGGTGAGGGCCTGTGAAAAGCGGCCCGTGCCGCTCTCCGCCCTCGAGCAGATCGGGGACGACATCGAGCAGGAGCTGCAGGGCGCGCTCGAGCGCGAGATCAGCACAACCGAGATAGGCGAGATGGTCATGGACCGCCTGAAGGACGTGGACGAGGTGGCATACGTCCGGTTTGCCTCCGTCTACCGCTCTTTCAAGGACATCAACACCTTCATGGAGGAGCTCACAAAGCTCCTGAAGCAGAAGGAGTCCGGCGGCGCGGCCAACTGAACATTCAATTTAGTCTCAGCACTCAATAAAGCGCCCGGTTGAGCGATAAGCTTTGAAATTATCCGGGCGCTTTATCTTGAGGCAGGCCAGTTATCCGTATTGAGGAGGGGCAATCATGGACGGCTTTACAATAGGCGAAATGCTTGCCATGCAGCGCCAATTGCAGGATAAGTATAAGGAAAAATGGGAAGCCATCACTCCAGATTCCGGAAAAAACAAGCTGCTGTGGATGATTGGCGAAGCAGGCGAAGTAATCGACATCATCAAGAAAAACGGAGGCACCAGAGCTGCCGTAGAAGACTCTCTGCGCGCAGAACTGATAGAGGAGCTGGCCGACGTCCTTATGTACTACAACGACGTCTTGCTCTGCTACGGCATCAGTGAGGCTGAGTTGAAGCAGGCATACATTTCCAAGTTTGAGCGAAACTTGACGCGATGGTAAATTCAGTTCCTGCTGCAAAAATCCCCGTATGGCAAAGTCCATACGGGGATTTTGATTTTACTCCTTTGGCGCGTCCTCGGGCTCGTCCTTTTCGGGCTCGTCGACGGTTATTTCAACCGTTATGTCGCTCTCTTCGCTCCCGGCGCCGTCCCCGCAGCAGGAGCCGGCGCGCTCGGCCTCGTTCACGATCAGCTCGAAGGAGGCGTCCTCGGCGTCCTCGGGCTCGTTCACCACGGTTCGGAGTTCGCTGAGCTCGGCCTCCATGCGCTCGATCGCCGCGTTGGCCAGCATCACGCTGTCAAAGGCCCGGATGTACGGCTCGGGCACGTTTTTCTTGTCCGTAGCGTCAAAGAACAGCCGGCCGACTTCGGCGTAGGCGTCCTTCGCGTTGGCCTTCTCCGCCGCTATGTCGATCTTCAGCTTGGCGATGCGGGCAACCGCCCTGGCCTTCTCGCTCGCGTCCCCGGCGACCTCCTTGGCCTTGTCACCGGCGGTGGAGGCGAAGTCCTTGGCCATATCGGCCACGCCGCTCGCTGCGGCCTTGAGGGAGCGGATGATCTCGTTGTAATCAGGCATTTTTATTTTCCTCCTGTGTGCTTTCTGTTTTGTCTATATTATCGCCCTTGTGGGCGGAGTCACTGTCCGGCTCATCCGCGGAATTTTCTGTTTCAACGGGCCCGGCTTCCGCGGCGGTGCCGGTTTCCGGGGCTGCCGCGGCTTCGGCAGTTTCGGCGGCCGGGGCGGCAGCTTCTGCTGTTTCGGCGGGCTCGCTCTCCGCGCCCTCAGCGGGCGCTTCGGCGGCCGTATCAGCGGCCTGAGCGGCCGGGGCGGCGGCTGCTACGGCGGCGCGCAGCACATACGGCTCGCGGTGGCGGCGCGCGGAGTTGTAGAGCAGGATTATCAGGCCGGCTATCATGGACACCGCGGCCACCACCTGCGACACTCGCAGGTCAGTGCCGGGTATGTAGAGGCTGTCCGTGCGCAGCCCCTCTATCCACGAGCGGCCGGCGCCGTACCACATGGCGTAGAAGATGAAAACCTGCCCGTCGTACTTCCTCCGGTCCTTCTTCAGCCAGAAGAAGTTGATTATCAGGAAGCCCGCAAGGTTCCAAAGGCTCTCATAGAGGAAGGTCGGGTGCACGTACACCGTCGCCTCCCCCGGCCGGGTCAGGCCCATGCGGCAGAAGATATCGGTCTGATAGCCGAAGGCCTCGCGGTTCACAAAATTGGCCCAGCGGCCTATCACCTGGCCGAGGATAAGCGCGCTTCCGGCGATGTCGAGCGTGGCGCCGACGGGTATTTTTTTCGCGCGGCTCCAGATATAGACGGTTATCACGCCGGCGATTATGCCGCCGTACATGGCTATGCCGCCGTCCCGGATATAGAGGATCTCGATGAGGTTGTCCTTATACCTGTCCCACTCGCTGGCGACGTAGTACAGCCTGCAGCCGATTATTGCCATGGGCAGGACCCACAGCACGAGGCTGTATATATCGTCGCCCTTTATGCCCACCTTCGGGGCCTTGTGCGCGGCGTAGAGCACCGCGACTATGAAGGCTATGGCCATCACGACGCCGTAGAGGTATATCCTGAAGCCAAAGACCTCAAAGCTCGCGGGGAAATTCACCGACCAGTCCCCCAACATGGGGAAGCTGATCGCCGCGTCGCGCATCATTGTGGGTATGCTGTCCATTTCAGGTCATCCTTTCGTGCCCCGCGGCCTGACCGAGGCGAGCGCGAGGCGCCCGGGGGCAAAGTTCTCTCTTATATACTCCGCGCAGTCGTCCGCAGTAAGGGACCGGCTCAGCTCGAAGATGTCGAAATAGTCATATCCGTTCATCGCCCCGTCCGTCAACTGGCGGGCCAGGGTGCGGAAGGAGTCGAGATAGCGCAGGGAAAGGCCGTAGTCGGCGCGGCGCGCGTTTTCAAACGCCGCGGCGTCCAGCCCGTTTTCCGCCACGCGGCGGACCTCCCCGGAAAAGCGCTCGAGCACGCGCCCGGGTTCGGCGCTCTCGCCGCCCATTTCGAAGTATGCCGTGCCGCAGGTGCTCTCCTCGCCGTAGCCGAAGTCCGCCCTGAGCAGCCCCTCGCCGTAAAGCGAGGTGTAGAACTTCGAGGAGCGCCCGACAAGGCAGCGCAGCGCGACCTCGCATATCAGCATCTGCCTGAGCTGCTCCCTGCCGGTGGCGGGCGGCAGCTTGCCGCCGATGAGGAACTGCGGGGCGGAGACGTCCATGAACAGCTCCGTTGCCTGCTGCGCGGGCTCCGCCGCCTCCTCCGGGCCGAAATCCGGCTCAGGGACCGGCTCGCGGTTCTCCGGCAGGCACCGGAGCACCGTCTCCTCGACCTTTTCGAGGTCGAGGTCGCCCACCGCGCAGAGGACCATGTTCGACGGGGCGTAAAACGCCCTGTGGCAGTCGTACAGCGTCTCCGGCGTTATTCCGGCGATGCTCTCCACCGTCCCCGCCACGCTGTCGCGTATCGGGTTGTGGGCGTAGAGCGAGCGCAGGAAGCCGTAATAGAGCGCGAAGTCCGGGTTGTCCTCGGTCATGCGTATCTCCTGGCCGATTATGCCCTGCTCCTTGCTCACGCTCTCCGCCGTGAAATACGGCGTGCTCACAAAGCGGCAGAGCAGCTCGAGGTTTTTGAAAAAGCCCTCGGTGCACTCGTAGTGATAGGCGGTTATGCCGCTCGAGGTATAGGCGTTGGCGCTCGCGCCGTTGCCCGCGAGCATGGAGAGCGCGTTCCCCTCCGGCAGGTCGAACATCTTGTGCTCAAGGAAATGCGCCACGCCGGCGGGGGTGTCGATCTTCCTGCCGTCAAGGCTGAAGCGGCGCATCGCGCCGCCGTATTTCGTTGCGAAAAAGGCGAAGCCCTTCGCGTACCCGGGCTTGGAGCAGATAAGCAGCCGCAGCCCGTTGGGCAGCACGGAGCTGTACAGCGTTTCGCCTATCGAGGGATAGTCACGCCTTGTCATCATCGCTCTCGCCCTCCCCCGCTTTCAAATAGTATATCGCGTCGCACTCGGTGCACTGCGCTATGCGCACAACGCTCTCGAGCGTCACGCCGTCGCACGCCGCGGCGATGTCCTCCGGCGAGGCGTCCGACCCCGCGATGTTCATCGAAAGATAGTGGCTCTCGAGGGCGAAGGGGTCGTCGCCCATGGAGGCGTACCTGTTGCGCACGGAGAGCCTCGCGGCCTCCAGCTCCTGAGAGCTCACCTCGCCGCGCTTTATCGCCTCGAGCTGGGCGAATATCTCGTCCCTCGCCGCGCCCAACTTGTCGAAGGCCACGCCGCTCGAGACTATCAGCAGCCCCTTCTGCCAGTCGAGGCCGGAGGAGGCGTAGTAGCATAGCTGCAGCCGCTCGCGCACGTTCATGAAGAGCTTGCTCGTCACGCTGCCGCCGAAAACCGCGTTGAAAACCAGAAGCGCGGGGATGTCCGGCTCTGCCATGCTGTCCCCGAGCCGCCAGCCCATCGCCAGCTTGCCCTGGGTCACGTCCATAAAATCCGTGAACTCTCGCGGCGACTCCTCCATCGAGTTCATGCGCACGTCCGTGCCGATGTCGCCGTCTATTTCCCCGCGCGGCAGGCCCGTCAGCGCGTCCGTCAGGGCGTCCGCCACCGCGCCGAACGCCTCTGAGCCGCAGTAAAACAGCTCGACCGGCGCCGTGGCGGTCAGCTCGCGCCAGCGCCGCGTGAGTTTCGTGTAGTGTATGGCCTCGGCCGACTCCTCCGTGCCGAGCGTGCCGGCCGAGACGGCCTCGCACGGGCACATGAGCTGCACAAGGCGCTGCACGGCATAAGAGTCCTTGTCGTTTTTCTGCGCGCGTATGCGCTCTATCAGCTTGTCCCGCTCGCTGTTCACATAGTCCGGCAGGAGCAGCCCGCCGCGGGTGTTCGGCCTGAGCAGCAGCTCGCCGAGCAGGCTGGATACGCTTTTGAGCAGCCCGGCGCGCTCCGGGAGGAGCCTGTCCTCCGGGAAGGTCGCCGCGAAGCCGGAGCACTGCACCTCGCCCACGCGGCGGACGGAGGCCTCCGCCTGGGCGCCGTAAAGTGTGTCGAGGCGGGAGGCTATGCTCTCCATATCCGGCAGGCTGACGGTGCCACGGCGCAGCACGCTCGGGATAAGCGCGTGCATGGACGCCGTGGACGCATCGAGCTGGCTGAGCAGCGAGAGCGTGAGAGTGCCGGTTTTGAATTTTTCCGTGCGCAGAGCCGTGAGCCAAACGCCCGGCATCAGCTCTTCACGAGTGTATTCCATGTTGCATCGCCCCCACCTTTACCTTTCTGTCTCAGTGATTATAGCACACTTATTTCAACAGCGCATCAATTTTCTTCCCCCGTTGGTAAATTATTTGTGAATTGATATCTGTGCTCTTGGCCGCCGCCGTCCGTCCAGACGGCCTCGAACCCGTCCCAGGACTGCGGCACGTTCGGCTCGAAGCGGATTTCTCCCCCTTCGAGGCGCAGCCCGAGCAGCTCCTCCGCCGCCGTGCGGAAAAGCCAGCCGGCGGAGCCGGTGTACCAGGTCCAGCCCGCCTCGCCGTATCGCTCCGGCGCGGCGCTGACGTCGGCGGGCACGGCGTACGGCTCCGCGCCGTAGCGCACGTCGGCGCGCGGAATCGCCGCGTGCAGCAGCCGCAGCCCGTCCTCCGTCCTGCCGTTTTTCAGGCAGGCGAGCGCGAGCCAGAGCGCGCCGTGGGTGTATTGCCCGCCGTTTTCGCGGAAGCCGGGGCCGTAGCTGTTGATATACCCCGCGCTGTCCCCGTCCGGCCCGAAGGGCGGCGTGAAGAGCTTCAAAAGCGGCGTTTTTTCGTCAAAGAGCTCGGATATCGCGGCGTCGAGCGCGGCGTTTTTCCGCTCGGGCGGGACGTCAGGGTCCATCGCGGCCCAGGCCTGGGCTATCGCGTCTATCTTGCAGCCGCGGCTTGCGCGCGAGCCGAGAGGTTTGCCGTCGTCATACCAGCCGCGGAGGTACCACTCCCCGTCCCAGGCGGCCATGGCGGCCTTCGCCGCCTCCGCCGCGCCGGCGCGCAGCTCCGCGGCCTCCTCATCGGGCAGCAGCTCGGAAAACGCCCGCGCCGTGTGCGCGTAAAACCACGCCAGCCAGACGCTCTCGCCCCGCCCGCCGCGGCCAACGGCGTCAAAGCCGTCGTTCCAGTCCCCGTCGAGGATGAGCGGCAGGCCGTGCGCGCCGGAGCCGCGCGTCTTATACAGCGCAAGCGCGCGGCGGCAGTGCTCGAGCACGGTGTATTTCTCCGCGGTGCTCTCCGGCCGCTCATAGCGGCTGTGCTCGTGCGCCGCGAGGGGCTCCGAGCGCAGAAAGGGCGCGGTTTCGTCGAGTATGGCCCGGTTGCCGGTTTTGGACACGTATTCCGCCGCCGCCCAGGGCAGCCAGAGATAGTCGTCCGAGCAGCGCGTGCGCACCCCGCGCGCCGAGCCGCCCTCCGGGTGCCACCAGTGCATGACGTCCCCGGCCTCGTACTGCCGGCGGCAGCAGTCGAGTATCCTGCCGCGCGCTATCGAGGGGTCTATCAAAATCATGTTCACCGCGTCCTGAAGCTGGTCGCGGAAGCCGTACGCCCCGCCGCTCTGATAGAGGCTCGTCCGGCCCATAAGCCGGCAGGAGAGCGCCTGATACGCCGCCCAGCCGTTCAAAAAGCGGTCGAGCTCTTCGTCCGGCGTCTTTACGTGTAGGCGGGAGAGCGTGTTTTTCCAGCGCTCCGCCGTGCGCTCGAGCTCCGCCCTCGCCCTTGCGGGGTCGGAGAGCTCAGCTGCGAGCGCCGGGTCGGTCGAAAACGCGATAACGAGCTCCCCCGGCGGGAAGGCGGCGGCAAAGCAGGGCAGCAGCCCCGGGCCGCTCTCGCCCTCCGCCCGTCCGGCGAGCCAGGCCGCCTCGTCGCAGGTCCAGCGCTCCGGCTGCCGGGAAAAGGCCGCGCTCACGCCCCCGCCATCCCAGAGGGGCGAGGAGGCGGCAAAGCGGCCGTTTTCAAACCGCGCCGTCACACAACGCGCGCCGCGGCTGTTTTCGGCGAGGGTCAGCGAAGTTTTCCAGTACACCGGCCCGCCCGCGCGCTCGATTATGAGTATCCGCGCGTCCGTCTCCGGCGGCACGAAGGCCGTCACGGCCGCGCCGCACTTTTCCCAGCGCGCGAAGCCGAAGGCGCAGGTGACGCGGCAGTCTATCCCGTCCGCATCCGCGAACAGGCTCACGCGCCGGCCGTTGTGCTCCATTTCCAGCGTTTCCGGGCCGGATATGGCAAGGTCGTCGTTTACCCAATCGTTTATGCGGCGCATCCGCGCGTTTTCGTGCCACATGCACCCGAGCCCGCTGTCCGCCGCCAGGTAGCCGAAGCTCCCGTTTGAGAGCATGTGCGTCCAGCAGCGGGGCGGCAGCTTCCCGCGGGTGCTGAAGGCAAAGGAGCCGTCCGGCAGCCATTCGCACTCCGGCATTGCGGTTTTTCCCGCCCGCCGCCGCGGCAGCGGGGGATACGCCTCCGGCCCGGCGGCTTTCACGGCCGCGCAGGGCGGCTCGAGCCGCACCTCGCCGCCCTCGGCGAGCACGGCCTCCGCCGCGGCGGCGCGCTCTATTTCCAAAGCGGGCAGCTCGGCCGTGTGGACCCCGCCCTTCGCCGCGGCGAGCCCCTCCAGCCCGCACTCGGCGAGCAGCTCGGCCACCGCGCGGCTGAGCGGGCGCATATAGTTCCCACCGTCGCCCGTGATGAACACGAGGTCGCTCAAAAGGCCGCAGGCCCTAAGCAGGGCGTGGCGGCGGATGAGCGAGCGCGCCGCCTCGCGCTGGGCGAGGGAGTTCAAGTGCGCGCAGACGACCGGCAGGTCGCCCGAGATGCCGTATTTCCAGAGCCCCTCCGGCGCCGGGGCAAGCTCCGAGCGCGAGCGCGGGAAGGCTATCGCCGCGCCGAGCTCCATCGCCCGCTCGATGTCGCGCCCGCTGAAGCCCCCGTGCTCCGCCAGCTCGCCGGGGATGTCCGCGAAGTCCTCCGGGCGCATGTCCAGCGCGGCGCGCGCCGAGGCAAGGGCGGATTCCCTGTCCTCCCCGACCGCTATGGCAAGGCGCATATTCCATGCCCCGTCCGCGCCGGGCGAGACCGGCGCCCTGAGCGTGACGCGCGCGCGGTTCAGCCAGCCGAGCGGCTCGCCGTCCTCGTTCGCGCGGCAGGAGCACTCGGCGTCCGACAGGACGCAGAGGCAGAGCGGCCCCGTCTCCCCCCTCGGCAGGCGCGTTATGAAGAGCGCCGTGCCGCTCGCCTCGGCGCGCATGCCGAGGCGGTAAAAGGCCGGATGGTTGACATAATTACTGATACGCGCCAGCACCGGCACGAACTCGAACACGAGCTCGCCCTCGGGCGCGGCGCCGCGAAGATTCACCTCCCAGAGCCCCGCGGGCGCCGCCGCTGCCACGGAGACGGCCACGCGGCTCTCAAAATCCTCCCCGCGTCCCTCAAACGCCGCGCAGGAGCCGGTGAAAATGTGCTCAAATTTCAGTCCGCCCTCCGCGCCGGGCTGCGGGAGCAGGTTGGTCGAAGCGCCGCGCGCGGCGAGCTTCACCGTCATCCCCGCCGGGCCGGTCAGCGGGTTTTCCACCCCGAGGTACACGCCCGCGCCGCCGGACACAGCCAACGACAGGCCGGTTTCAGTTAACATAATGCTGTAAACGCCGTTCGAGAGCAGGCAGATCCCGGGCCTGGCCGCGTCCGCGGCAGCGCCGCGGATTTCATACACGGTGTCCTCTCCCCTCCCCGGCTTTGCAGGCGGCTCGTCCCGGCCCGGGCGGAGGGTTACGGCACGCGGACTCGTCTTTTCCGCGAGCAGCGGCTCAAAGGCCCTCATCTCCGGCGAGGACATGAACCGCTTGACCATTATATTTCCAAGCAGGCAGTTCGCCGCGGCGGTGATGCTCATGCCGAGGTGGTGGGCCATTACGCAGCGCACCACCTTGCCGCCCTCCGGGCAGCGCGATGGGGTGAAGTCCACGGCCTCATAGGGGCCGAAGCGCCCCTCTGCGCCGAAGGATTCAAACCGCCGCAGGTTCTTCACGGCCTCCTCCGGCGAGACGCAGAGGGCAAGGTAGCTCGCGTACGGCGCTGTGACCGTGTCCGCGCCCATGCCGCGCTTGAGCGCGAGCGCGGTGCAGCCGTGCGCCTTGTAGCGGTAGCTGAGCGCGCCGTCCAGCGAGTAAAACGCGCTCTCGCTCTCGCCCCAGGGCTGTCCGGGGTCAACATCACGGCGCTGCGCGAACAGGCAGAAGCGCGCGCTCTCCCAGAGGGC
>DVGA01000080.1 GCA_018712985.1 Candidatus Scatomorpha intestinavium | reverse complement strand
CGACGCGCTCGCGTCAAGCAGCCTCGAGCGGCTCTGCCGGACCGTGCAGATATCCAACGCGGGCATCGTCCCCGGCTCAGGTGTGGGCAACGACCGCGCGGAGCTCTGCGAGCGCACGCTCGGCGCGCCTGTCATAGCCATAGGCGTCCCTACCGTCGTGGACGCCGCAAATTTCTCGTGTGACGAAGCCGCACGCGGCATGTTCGTCACCCCGCGCGACATCGACGCCTCCGTGCGCGACATCTCAAAGCTGATTGGTTACGCCATCGACCTCGCTCTGCACAGCGGCCTGACAGTCGAGGACATCGACACGCTTATCAGCTGATGTTTCACGTGAAACGCCGCGCCGGTGTTTCACGTGAAACTCTTGAAAAGGGCACACACTGCTGATATAATAGTTCCATGCCCCGCAGAGAAAGAGAGGCGAGGATATGGGCAAACTGATTGCAGTGGCGAACCAGAAGGGCGGTGTCGGCAAGACGACGACCTGCGTCAATCTCTGCGCCGCGCTCGCGCGCAGGAACCGCAGCGTGCTGCTTGTGGACTGTGACCCGCAGGGCAACAGCACGTCCGGTATGGGCGCATCCAAGGAGCACATGCCGAACATTTACGACCTCCTTGTGCGCGGGACGCCTGCTGCCGACTGCGTCGTAAATACGCCGTACGGCGACGTCCTGCCCTCGAACAAGGAGCTCTCAGGCGCCACAGTCGAGCTTGTCGACATGGAAAACCGCGAATTCATCCTAAAGACCGCCCTGCTCGGCGTAAAGGAGAACTACGATTACATATTCATCGACTGCCCGCCCTCGCTCGAGCTGCTCACTGTGAACGCGCTCACGGCCGCGGACGGCCTGCTGATTCCCGTGCAGTGCGAATACTATGCGCTCGAGGGCATAGCGGACCTGATGACCACCTTCCGACTCACGAAAAAGAAGCTGAACCCCGCGCTCGAAATACAGGGCATAGTGCTCACAATGTACGACGGCCGCACCAACTTCTCCGAGGAAGTCGCGGCGGAGGTGCAGAAATTCTTCGGCGAATCGGTGTACAAAACGCGCATCCCGCGCAACGTGCGCATAGCCGAAGCGCCGAGCCACGGCGAACCGGTGATAAAGTACGACCGCCTGTCCAAGGGCAGCAGGGCATACCTGCACCTCGCGGACGAGCTTATCAGGAGGGAGGAATAAAATGAGCGCAAAAAGAGGGCTCGGCACCGGCCTCGGAGCGCTCTTCGGCGAGGAAGAGCAGTCAAAAGCCGAGGTTGAAATCGTGCCGATAGCCCGCCTTGAGCCGCGCGAAGCCCAGCCGAGGGTGAATTTCGAGGAGGAGAGCCTCGCGGAGCTCGCGGCTTCAATAGAGGAATACGGCCTTATCCAGCCGATAACCGTGCGCCGCCTGAGCTCCGGCTATTACCAGATAATCGCCGGCGAGCGGCGCTGGCGGGCCTCCCGCCTCGCCGGGCTCAGCGAAGTGCCCGTGCGCATAATAGAGGCCGACGACAAGCTCGCCACCGAGCTCGCGCTCGTCGAGAACCTCCAGCGTGAGGACCTTAACCCGCTCGAAGAGGCGCAGGGCTACCGCACGCTGATTGAAGAATACGGCCTAACGCAGGACGAGGCGGCGAAAAGGGTGGGCAAATCCCGCCCCGTCGTCACAAACGCGCTGCGCCTGCTCGCGCTCGCGCCGGAGGTGCAGCAGTTCATCGAACAGGGCCTGCTCTCCGCCGGCCACGCCCGGGCCATAGCCGGCGCGCGGACGGAGGAAAAACAGCTTGACGCCGCGCGTGCGGTAATAAAAAACGGCCTCTCCGTGCGCCGCACCGAGGAGCTCGTTAAAAAGCTCAACGCGCCCGAAAAGGAGAGCCCGCCCGCCGGGGACATAGTGCGCGTGGACTACGTGAAGGAGGTCACCCGCCGGCTCGAGAGCTCGCTCGGCCGTAAGGTGAAGCTCACCGAGGGACCGAACAGCCGCGGGCGGATCACGCTTGAATACTACGGCGCCGACGACCGCGAGGCGCTTATTTCCGCCCTTGAGGCGCTCAGAAAACAGTGAGGAGAGAGGAAAAATGCTCGACATCAAATTTGTGCGCGAGAATCCCGAAGCGGTAAAAGAGAACATAAAGAAAAAATTCCAGGACGAAAAGCTCCCCCTCGTCGACGAGGTGATCGAGCTCGACACGAAGCTGCGCGCCGCCATCACCGAGGCGAACGACCTCCGAGCGTCCCGCAACGCGCTCAGCAAGCAGATCGGCGCTCTGATGAGTCAGGCGAAGAAGGACCCCTCCAAGCTGGAGGAGGCCGAGGCCGTCAAGGCGCAGGTGAAGGCCCAGGCCGACCGCCTCGCCGAGTTGGAGGCGCAGGAGAGCGAGCTCGAGGGGAAGGTGCACTCCATAATGCTCCGCATCCCGCAGATGATAGACCCCAGCGTGCCCATCGGCCCGGACGACAGCCATAACGTGGAGGCCGAGCGCTTCGGCGAGCCCGTTGTTCCAAATTTTCCCATTCCCTACCACACGGAGATCATGGAGAGCTTCGGCGGCATCGACCTTGACGCCGCCAGGCGCGTGGCCGGCAACGGCTTCTACTACCTCCTCGGCGACATTGCCCGCCTGCACGAGGCCGTGCTGGCCTACGCACGCGATTTCATGATAGGGAAGGGCTTCACCTACGTCATCCCGCCCTTCATGATACACGGCGCGGTGGTCGAGGGCGTCATGTCCTTCGCTGAGATGGACGGCATGATGTACAAGATAGAGGGGGAGGACCTCTATCTCATCGGCACGAGCGAGCACTCCATGATCGGCCGCTTCATCGACCAGATCCTGCCCGAGGGCGAGCTGCCGCTCACTCTGACGAGCTACTCCCCCTGCTTCCGCAAGGAAAAGGGCGCGCACGGCATAGAGGAGCGCGGCGTCTACCGCATACACCAGTTCGAAAAGCAGGAGATGATCGTCGTCTGCCGCCCCGAGGAGAGCATGGACTGGTATGAAAAGCTCTGGCGCTACTCCGTCGAGCTCTTCCGCAGCCTGGATATCCCCGTCCGCCAGCTCAACTGCTGCTCCGGCGACCTCGCGGACCTGAAGGTGAAAAGCTGCGACATCGAGGCCTGGAGCCCGCGCCAGCAGAAGTATTTCGAGGTCTGCTCCTGTTCCAACCTCGGCGACGCGCAGGCGCGCCGGCTGAAGATCCGCGTCCGCGGCGAGGACGGCAAGCTCTACCTCGCCCACACGCTGAACAACACCTGCGTGGCCCCCCCGCGGATGCTCATAGCCTTCCTTGAGAACAACCTCAACGCGGACGGCAGCGTGGACATCCCCGAGGTTCTCCGCCCCTACATGGGCGGCAAGGAAAAGCTCGTCCCTCTTGCCAAATAAATCCATAAGCCCGGGCTGAGAGCTGCTTTGCGCCTCCACGCCGGAGAAACGGGAAAGCTCCGCCGGTCCGCAGACTGGCGGGGCTTTCAGAATATCCCGGCAAAACTTCCGCTGCATTGATAGTGAATTGATATGTCCGTCCTATCCTTGCGGCAGGAGGTTGATCCCATGCCCAGCGTATATATCCTGCTCAGCCGGACAAAAACCCTGTATTCCCGCGTCGTCCGTCTCGCGGAGGGCGGAGGGAACTACACTCACGCGTCCCTCGCCCTCGGTCCCGGCTGCTCGCGCGTTTACAGCTTCTCGCGCAAATACGCGCAGCTCCCTCTGCCCTCGCCACTCGTGCGCGAGGATGTACCGGGCAGCTACATGGCCCGCCACCCGCAGACGCCCTGCGCGCTCTACAGCCTGACTGTGACAGGCGGGCAGTACGACGCCGTTTCGCGCCGCGTGGAAGAAATGCTGTCCGGCGGCGTAAAATACCGCTATTCCCTGCTCGGCAGCGCGCTCTGCGCCCTGGACATCGCTCACGAGAGGGGTTATCATTTCTTCTGCTCGCAGTTCGTCGCCTCGGTGCTCTCCGAGTGCGCCGCGCTCGAGCTGCCGAGGTCGCCCTCGCTCATCCGCCCGTCGGATTTCGAGCTGATGGATGCCCTCACGCTTGCCTACGCCGGCCCGGTCTGCGAGGCCCCCGGCGTGGAGGACATTTTCGAAAAGGGGGAGCCCTATGCCCTTCCGGGAAAGGCGAGAGCTAACTGAACGCGGCAAAAAAATCCTGGCCGGGGCCGCCATCGCCATCTTCATACTGCTCGCCTGCGCCATAGCGTGGTTCATCGGCCGGCCCCTGCTCGCCTTTGTCTCGGAGCCCGAGCGCTTCCGCGAGTGGGTGGACAGCGCGGGGCTCATGGGCCGGGTATATTTCCTCGGCATACAGATACTCCAGGTGTTCATCGCCATAATCCCCGGCGAGCCGATAGAGCTCGGCGCGGGCTACGCCTTCGGCGCCGTCGAGGGGACTCTGCTCTGCCTCGCCGGCTCCACAGCCGGCAGCATGCTCATATTTTTCTTCGTGCGCCGCTTCGGCGTAAAGGCCGTGGAGATCTTCTTCCCGCCGGAAAAAATACGCTCCCTCCGCTTCCTGCACAGCGCGCGCCGGCGCAACGCGCTCGTCTTCCTACTCATGGTCATCCCCGGGACGCCCAAAGACCTGCTCAGCTACTTCGTCCCGCTGACCGACATGCCCGCACTCACCTGGCTGTTCATAACCAGCGTGGCACGCATACCGTCCATCGTCACCTCCACCGTGGGAGGGGACGCCCTCGGCGTACAGAACTACGTCTTCGCGCTCATAGCCCTCGGCGTAACCGCCCTGATAAGCGCTGCGGGGCTGCTGATATACCGCGGCGTCTGCCGCAGGCACGACAGGGAGGAGGCCGAACGAAATGGCGGAAAAGATACTGATAGCTGACGACGAGAGCGACATCGTCTCGATGCTGGACAGCTACTTCACACGCAGGGGCTACCTCGTGCTGAAGGCGTATTCCGGCGCGGAGGCCGTGCGCCTTTCCGAGCGCGGCCCGGACGTCATATTGCTGGACGTTAGCATGCCGGACATGGACGGGCTCGAGGTCTGCCGCAGGATACGCTCCTACGTCTCCTGCCCCATCATCTTCCTCACCGCGCGGGTGGACGATTCCGACAAGATAAAGGGCTTCGCCGCGGGCGGGGACGACTATGTCGTAAAACCCTTCTCCATGGCCGAGTTAGGTGCGCGCGTGGCCGCGCATCTCCGGCGCGAGAAGCGGCACGCCGCCGCGGCCGAGCTCCGGTTCGACGGCGACCTCGTCATAAACTACTCCGACCGCACAGTCTCCCTCGGCGGGCAGGACGTTGGCCTTGCGAGGAAAGAATTCGACATCGTGGAGTTCCTCTCGCAGAACCCCGGCCTCGTATTCGACAAGGAGCGCATCTACGAGGGCGTCTGGGGCATAGACGGCGAGGGGGACAGCACCGTTGTCGTCGAGCACATCCGCCGCATCCGCGTCAAGCTCGCCGCGGCGGGCGCGCAGCGGCAGTATATCGAAACCGTGTGGGGCGTGGGCTATAAATGGGCAAAGTGACAGAGCGGCTTCGTCTGGCGCGCACGCGCGCCAGAGAGCGGCGCGTCAGGACACGCCGCTATTTCCGCGACATGTCGCTCACGACGGCCTTTATCTGGTACGTGGTTGTGGCGGCCGTGCTCGCAACGGTCGTCTGCTCCATTCTCGTAAACGCCCTCGACGGGGCGCGCATAGAAATGTACTTCAGATATCAGGAGCTCGGCGAGCGCATCGAGGTCCCCAACGGCGGGCGGCACGATATCTATGTCTCCACCGACGGGAGCGAGGTGTACACAGTCTACGACGCCGCCGGCAAGGTCGTGGCGCACGGCGAAGTCCCCTACGGCGAGGGCAGCGTCGAGATAGGCATAAACACCGACACGGGCATGCCCAACGCCACCTACAGCCTGATAGTCAGCCCGGAATACAGCGCGTCCGACCGCTTCCTGGACCGCGCGCTGGCCGTTTTGCAGGTGGCTGCCCTGCCCATCTGCTATATCGGCGCGCTCATACTCTGTGCCGTGTCCTTCTGGCGCAGGAAGCTGAACGGCCCGATACGCACCCTCTCCGCCGCCTCCGAGCGCATCGCCCACAACGACCTCGATTTCCACATCGAATCGTCCTCACAGAACGAGCTCGGCCGCCTCTGCGAATCCTTCGAGGCCATGCGCGCGGAGCTGGACCGGAGCAACCGCGAAATCTGGGCGCAGATGGAGGAGCGCCGGCGGATAAACGCCGCCTTCGCCCACGACCTGCGCACGCCGCTCACGGTTTTGAAGGGCCGCGCGGCCATGCTCGCCGAGGAGCTGCCCTCAAACGCCCTGAGCGCCGCTGAGGCGGCCGAAGAGGTGAAGGTAATGCAGCGGCACATCGCGCGGCTTGAACGCTATGTGGACGCAATGGCGAGCCTACAGCGCTTCGAGGACATGGAGCCTCACCCGCAGAGCGTGAACGTCTCCGAGCTCGCGCGCGAGATATCGGATACGGCCAGCATACTCTGCCCCGGGCTGAGCATCAATGTAAGCTGCTCCGGCGCGCTCGTAGCCGAGGTGGACCCGGAGATCGTCCTCCAGGTCGCCGAAAACATACTCTCAAACGCCTCCAGATACGCCAAATCCCGGCTTGATATCAGCCTCTCCGCCGCCGGCGGCGAGCTCACCCTGAGCGTGGAGGACGACGGCTGCGGCTTCTCGCCGGAGGCCCTCGCCAAGGCATCGGCGCCCTTCTACAAGGGCCGGGACAGCGGCCCGGAGCACCTCGGGCTCGGGCTTAACATCTGCGACATACTCTGCCGCCGCCACGGCGGAGCGCTCACCGTGGCCAACACCGGCCGCGGCGCCAAGCTCACCGCCAGGCTGCGCGTGGACTCATAGCGCCGCGCTTCGCGCCGCGGGGCAGAACAAGGGCAGGCCCTTGTAGAACCCTTTGCCACCCCATTTCTTTGGTCTTGCCCAAAGAAAAGGGTGTGGCGCCCCAAAGAAAAACGCCAGGCTGCGCCTGGAGGCGTAGCGCGCTTTTTCAAAGCGCGGAAGGGTCTGCAACGTGGTCATCCCGATTGGTGAATGACGGTTGCCACCAAAACCGTGCATTGCTCCCTGTGGTCGCGGCCACACTGCGTGTGGAGGCAGAGCGCCGCTTCGCGGCGAGGGTTCCATCTATTTCCCGTCAGTGCCGCGAGCGAAGCGAAGCAAACGCACGGTCGGCGATGCGGCAACCCATTCACCATTAGGGATAGGAAGTTGTCGATACATGAAACTTCAGTGAAAACCGGATTTAGTCTCCGACACGCGGCAAAGCGGTTTTCTCTTTGGAGTCTGAGGGGTTTCTTTTTGACAAGACAAAAAGAAATCTCTCAGAAATAGTTTGCAGGGGCTTTCGCCCCTGCAATCCGTTTTTCAGAGCCCGAGGGCGGCTATCTCGTTCGCCGCGAGCTCATCGAGCGCGGGGAAGCTGACATACGGGCGGTAGACGGCCTCCAACTCGTCGTGCAGCCGCTTTGCCGAGGCGAGGGCCTCGATCCCGCAGCGGCGCAGGGACGCCGCCGCTCGGCGGTCGGCCTCGAGCGCCTTTTTTGCGTCCTTTGACATCCCGCGCAGGAGGGCGGAGTCGAGATGCAGCCGCCGGGAGGGCTTTATGGGCAGCTCCTGCCCGGGCGAGGAGGCGACATACGCCGCTCCGCGGCCCGGGAGGAGGACGGCGTCCAGCCGCTCGGGGTCGAGCGGATCGGGGCATATGACATAGCCGTAGCCCCGCCGCTTTGCCGCGGCGGCTATCTCCGCCAGGAACACGCCGGAGAGGCCGAGGGCGCTCTCGAGCGCGTAAACGCGCGGGCAGAGGGCCTCGAGCGTGTCGGAGCAGAAGATCTCCCCGCGGCAGGTTATCGCGCGCAGGAAGCGCCTGCGGCGCTCGCCGCCGTCCGAACCGGAGGCCGGCAGCTCCCTCTCTGCTGCCGAGCGGGCCCTGCGCCGGACGGATTCAAGGTCCTCCCCGGTGAGCAGCGTCCCGCGGGCAGACGGGTCCGCCGCGCGCGACGCGGCGAGATAGGAGTACGCCGCCGAGTAGTGCTCGCGGTAGGCGTGAGTCAGCTCGGCGATCTCCCGCCGCGCCGCGCTGTCGGAGACGCGCGCGCAGCACGCGCCCACGTCGAGGTAGTTCCCGCTCACGCCGAAGAGCTCGGGGTCGAGCACGTGCGGGGCGGTGCCGTCGGCGTAGCCCACGCCGAGGGCCGGGATGTATACGCCGTCGAGCGAATCCGGGTCGCCGGAGCAGAGGATGTACTCGACGGCGTGGCCCTTTGCCTCCGCGGCCGCGCCGATGCGGCGCATCAGGTTGGACTTGCCGGTGCCGGGCCCTCCCTTTATCACGCGCAGGAAATCGTCCGGCCCGGCGCAGAAGCCGTCATAGAGCGAGTAAAAGCCGGAATAGGCGTTCGCGCCGAGAAAATAGCGGGTAATTAGCTGCTTTCCCATGTAAAGACCTCCTTTTTTCACAGTATACATGTATGCGCCCGGAGCAGGCATTGACAACGCGGAAGCTAAAATATATAATCCCAACGCGAGGTGTTTATATGTACAGGACGATACTTTTCGACTTTGACGGCACCGTGTTCGACACGGGCGAGGGGATAATGAAGAGCGTGCGCTACGCCGCGGAGGCCTTCGGCTACCAGGAGCCGGACCTCGAGGCGCTCAGGTGCTTTGTCGGCCCGCCGCTGCGCGGGCAGTTTATGAAGCGCTACGGCGTGGACGCCGGCACCGCGGAAAAAATGGTGGCAAAATACCGCGAGCGCTACTCCGTAAAGGGCCTCGGCGAGTGCAGCGTATATCCGGGCGTGCCGGAGCTGGTGCGCGAGCTGCGCTCGATGGGCAAGAACGTGGCCATCGCCACCGGCAAGCCCACGGCCTTCACGGTGAGCATACTCGAGCGCGCGGGCTATGGGGAGCTGTTCGACGCCGTGCTCGGCAGCGAATTCGACGGCACGCGCTCCAAAAAGAGCGAGGTCATCGCCGAGCTGCTTGAAAAATACGGCCGCGACGGGGCCGCTATGATAGGCGACAGGGACAACGACGTCCTCGGCGCGAAGGAGTGCGGCATACCCTGCATCGGCGTCGCCTGGGGCTACGCGGAGCCGGGGGAGCTGCTAAAAGCCGGGGCGATTTCGCTTGCCGAGACAGTTGACGAGCTCAGAAATATCTTAATAGGATAATTTACCGCTTGACTCTATCTATATAAGATAGTATTATGTCTTATATGGATAGAGTCATATTGCACTCGGACATCAACTCATGCTATGCCAACATCGAGCTGCTCTTCGCCCCAGAGCTCCGGGGACGGCCGATGGCCGTGGGAGGGGACGCGGAGCGGCGGCACGGCATAGTCCTGTCGAAGACGGAGGAGGCCAAGCGCGCGGGAGTAAAGACAGGTATGGCGCTTTGGGAGGCGCGCCGGGCCTGTCCGGACCTGATAGTGCTGCCGCCGCGCTTCGACAGGTACATCTATTTCACGCGAGAGGTGCAGAAAATCTACGCCGACTACACTGACCGGCGCGAGCCCTTCGGCCTGGACGAGAGCTGGCTGGATCTGACCGGCTGCGTGGCCGTGCGCGACGGGGTGAGCGCCGCGCAGGAGATACGCCGCCGCGTGAAGCGCGAGCTGGGGCTTACGGTGAGCATCGGGGTCTCGTGGAACAAGGTGTTCGCCAAGTTGGGCTCGGACTATAAAAAGCCGGACGCCGTGACGGCGATAGGCCGGGAAAACTACCGGGAGCTCGTCTGGCCTATGCCGGTTTCGGAGCTGCTTTTTGTGGGCCGGGCCACATCGAAGCGCCTGCGGGAGCTGGGCATAGCCACGATAGGCGACCTTGCGGAGGCGGACGCGGAGCTTTTGCGCCTCCGGCTCGGCAAAGCGGGCCTTGCGCTGCACGAGAGCGCCGCCGGGCGGGAAAATTCCCCTGTCCGCCGCGCGGGGGACGACCCTCCGCCGAAATCCGTGGGGAACGGCACCACACCGCCGCGGGATATGTGCAGCCTGTGCGACGCGCTGCCGGTGCTCACGAGCATTGCGGAGAGCGTCGGCCGGCGGCTGAGGAGCTTAGGGCTGCTGGCCGGGAACATAACGCTCGAGCTGCGCTCGGACACCCTTGAGTGGCGCAGCCACGGCGCGCAGCTTCCGCACCCGACGGACTGCGACATGGAGATACTCTCCGTGGCGCTGGAACTGCTCGGGGAGAGCCACCGCTGGCCGAACGCGCTGCGCAGCGTGGCGATAAGGGCTGGAGAGCTGTGCTCAGCCGCGCTGCCGGAGCAGATGGACGTGTTCACCGACTACGCCGGGCGGGACGCGCAGCGCCGGCTCGACGCGGCGATAGACCGCCTCCGCTCGCGCTTCGGGCGCGAGAGCGTGCTCCGCGGGGCTGTGTTCGCGGACAGGGCGATGGCCGCCCCGCCGGACCAGGAGGAGTACAGCTTTGTGCGCAAGCTGGCGTGAGAGCGCTTGCGCACGCCGCCGACGCTCTGCTATAATTGTGCCGTAATACGGATTCATACGGGAGGACAGCCATGAAGCAGTATACGGTTGACGCGTTTACGAGCCAGGTATTCTCGGGAAATCCCGCGGCGGTGTGCGTGATGGAGGGCTATCCGCCGGATGAGGTGCTGCTGGACATCGCGCGGGAGAACAACCTTTCCGAAACCGCCTTCGCGGTGAGGGAGAGCGGAGGATACCGCCTGCGCTGGTTTACGCCGGGCGGGGAAATCGACCTGTGCGGGCATGCCACGCTCGCCACGGCCTTCGTGCTGCTGAATTTTTACGAGCCGGAGTCGGAGCGCGTCGTTTTCAGCACCATGAGCGGCGAGCTGACCGTCACAAGGCGCGGCGGGCTGTACGAGATGGACTTCCCGGCATATGAGCTGCGCCGCGTGCCCGTCACGGAGGAGATGGTCGCGGCCTTCGGCGCATCGCCGTCCGAGGCGTATATGGGCCGCGACCTGCTGTGCGTATTCGACGATGAGCGGACCGTGCGCGAAATGGCGCCGAACATGGACAGGCTGCGGGATTTGCCCGGGCTGCTGCAGCACGCCACCGCGAGAGGGGCC
>DVGA01000079.1 GCA_018712985.1 Candidatus Scatomorpha intestinavium | reverse complement strand
CCAGCTTCATTTTCGAGCCATACTAAGTATCTTTTATTGCTCTCTTTTAACAAAGCAGATGCTTTATCATAATAGTTTAACGGCTTTGACCCATCTTCTGCCATAGGTAAATACTTCATTGATATATTTTCTACTGTCTTAGTATAAGCGTTTATGGCTCGAGTGGCTGCCAATGACGCTTGCTCCAATATATCATTGATTTGGCTCATGGTTTCTGTGTCTTGGTCAGCGTGTTCGTTAAGTTCCATAGCTTGAGATGCAATCTGTAAGCAAGACGACGCGGCTTTCATAGCTTCACTTAGAATTTTGGTTGCGGCAACATAATTAGCTGTAGCCTCTCTACCAAAATCAAACGTGGAGTAAATGTAACCGTCCAAAATGTTCTGCATCGCATCGTAAAACATTTTACTGTGTCCCTCAAGGACAGCGGTTGAAAACGCAGCCATAAACTGATTATATAGCGCGAACGTTGAGTGCCTGTTCTCTATGGTCTTGAACTCACTCAGCCCCAGCAGCCAGTCGGCGGATACACCGCACTTCTCCGCTATCTGCTTCAGCCCCAGCGCGTCCGGTATCCTGTCGCCGTTGCAGTAAAAACCCACAGTCTGGCGGGAAATGCTGAGAAACTTGCCAAACTCTGTGTTGTCCCGCTCCCCGCGAAGCTCCCGGAATCGCTCCGTAAACTCGGGGAATCGCCATTCACTCGGCTTCACTTATTAACGCCTCCCATACTATATGCTCGCACAATGACCACAAACGCTGAAACATCTGCTTGTGTCATTGACGCTCTTGCTGTTTACTGGTATAATTATAGCAGACGATAAGTGAAGCGTCAACAACAATTTTCATGGAGGTGCAAAAAATGCAGAATGAGGACATCAGGCGCGCAGCGGCGGGGGCGGGCGTGAAGCTCTGGCAGGTCGCCGAGGCTATGGGCATGGCAGACAGCAGCCTGTCGCGTAAGCTCCGCCGCGAGCTTGCGCCAGAGGACAAGGCGCGAGTGTACGCGGTGATTGACGAGCTGGCAAAGGAGGCGGCGCGATGAACGAGCGCATTGAACCCTTTGCCGTTTCAACGGCGGAGGCAGCGCGGCTGCTCGGCGTGTCGAGGCCGACAATTTACCAGCTCATAAACCGGGCGGACTTCCCCGCGTTCAAAGTCGGCGCGCGCACGCTTATATCCGTCGCCGGACTGGAGCGCTGGGTCGAGGCACAGGCGGGAGGTGTAAACGATGGCGAATAACAAAAAACGCCCGGGCAGTGCTGCAACACCGCTCCGGGCAGAGGACACACGGGCGCTTTGCGAGGCCTCGTCGTCCGCCATTCAGTTTACCACATCGGCCATGAGCGGTCAAGCGGAGGCTCGCTATGATTGACGTGTTCCGCGAAGCACGCGAACGCGTGACGGCTCGTGACGCGGCGCAGCGCTATGGGTTACAGCTGGACAGGGCAGGGCGTGCGCTCTGCCCGTTTCACAATGACCATCACCCGTCAATGAGCTTCAAACACGGCCGGTTTCGCTGCTGGGCTTGCGGAGCCAATGGCGACAGCATAGACCTCACGGCGCGGCTGCTGAGCCTGACACCGGTGGAAGCGCTGGGGCGGCTGAACGCCGACTTCGGCCTCAACCTCGCCCTGGACCGCGAGCCGACAGCACAGGAACGCAAAGCCGCCGAGCGGAGGCGGGAAGTCGATGAAGCTTACAGGGAGTTTGAAACGTGGCGAGAGGGCTTTCTTGTGAAGCTGAACACGGCTGTGCGTGCGGGCAACGAGGCCGAGCGAAAGGCTCCGGACGAGCTTACGGACGCTGAGGTTGCAGCGCTACAATGGCGCGAGGCGTTCGAGCATTGGGCTGACGAGCTGAGCCACGGGAGCGCGGAGGCTCAGGCGCAGATATATAGGGAGAGGGGGCAGATAGCGCGATGGATAGACAGAGCTTTGAACAGGCGCTTAAAACAGGCCTCCTGAATGATACGGCGCAGCCTGACCCCTTCTTTAGTTGCTTCAAAACGCTCAACGATTTCGAGGAACAGGAAGCGACATGGCTGGTGCCGGGCTGGATACCGGACGGGCAAATAACGCTGCTTGCCTCTGACGGCGGTGTGGGGAAAACTTCGCTTTGGGTAAACCTTATTTCTGCGCTGAGCGCGGGCAAGCGCTGTATCCTCGACCCGCCGGAAATGACGCGTGAGCCTTTGAAAACGGCGTTTCTGACCACGGAGGACAGCGTGTCCAAGATGCTCAAGCGAAAGCTCAGGCTTGCGGGCGCAGATATGGCGAACATCCTCACACCGGATTTCACAGCAGACAGAGAGGGGGCGCTTCGCAGCCTCAAGTTTGGCTCGCAGGACATGGAGCGGTTTATACGGCACTTTAAGCCCTCTCTGTGCGTGTTCGACCCGGTGCAGGGGTTTGTCCCGCCGGATATAAATATGGGCAGCAGGAACGCCATGCGCGACTGTATGGCTCCGCTCATAGCTCTCGGCGAGGAAACTGGCTGCACCTTCCTTGTGGTCTGCCACACGAACAAACGCAAGGGTGCGTGGGGACGTGACAGAATAGCGGACAGCGCTGACCTTTGGGACGTGTCCCGCTCCGTGCTGATGGCAGGGTACACGGAAGAACAGGATGTCCGGTATCTCAGCAACGAGAAGAACAACTATGCCGAACTGCATGAAACGCTGCTCTTTTCCATTGACGGCGACGGGCAGGTACATAAAGAGGGCACGAGCTGGAAACGTGACCGGGAGTTCATGCAAGAGGCCGCGGAAAACATATCCGCTCCGAAACGGGACGACTGTAAGGCGTGGATACTTAATACGCTGGATAATGCCGGGGGCGCTATGCCAACAAAGGATTTAGAGCACGATGCTCAAGCGGCTGGATACAGTACCCGCACACTGCGACGCGCAAAAGATGAATTGAAGGCAGCAGGGCAGGTGAAATACTTTCAAACCGGCAGCGCAAAAGATAAAGTTTGGCACATTCAGAAAGCCGAGCGCAAAGCCTTTACCGAACTGCCACCAGATACGCCGACGCCGTGGACAAATGAATAACCCTCCGTCAGAGATACCAAGATGGTCAAATGAACTCTCAAACCATTGATACTACTACGTTTTTTCATTTGACCACCTGGGCAAGTGCGGAAACCCTTGATATTACGGGTAAAACCGCTTCATTTGACCATTTGCGTGTCTCTGACGGGGATGGACAAGTGGACTATTGGAGGTGTGACTGCATGGGGAAACCCTCACAGCGCAAGGGACGCGCGGGGGAGCTGGAGCTTGCCCGCATACTGCAAAACCACGGCTACGACGTACACGCGGGCGTGTCCCGCTCTTACGGCTCGGAGCCGGATTTGACCGGGCTTCCCGGCGTACATATCGAGTGTAAGCGCGTCGAGCGGCTCAACGTCCCGGAGGCTATGGCACAGGCCGCGAGGGATTCGGAGCGCTTCCACGACGGCGCTCCCGCCGTGTTCCACCGGCGCAGCCGCGAGCCGTGGCTCGTGACCATGAAGCTGACAGACTGGCTGGAGCTGTACGGGAATAATCCCGAACTTTTTCACCGGGGGTGACATCGTGAACGACGGGAATCTCAAACGGCCAAGCTCGGACGAAGCGCGAGAACTTGGACGCCGTGGCGGTATCGCCTCGGGCGCAGCCCGGCGGCGGCGCAAGGCATTGCGGGAAGCCGCGGACATTTTCCTTGCCTTGCCCCTGCCGGACAAGGACGAGGTCAAGCGTCTGCGCAAGCTCGGGCTGGACATGGATGATATTGACGTTCAAGTGGGTATCGTCGCCCGGCTCGCGCAGATGGCCATGCTCGGCGATACGAAGGCCGCGAAATTGCTGTTCGACATAGTCGGCTCTGAGCCGGAGACAAATTACCTCGACGAGTACGACGATGACCCGATAACGCAAAGCCTGAACGAAGAGTTTGGCGACGGTGCATTTTGAAAACAGGGGGAGCGTTTCCAGCCGCTCCCCTTATTACTGCCCTCATTTGCGTCATGCTTTTATTGCGTCGGAGACAACCTTTTGCAGCTTTACCGTCTCTTCTCCGATGAAAAGGCAGAGGCAAAAAAGTCCGTCTACATATTCGCCCGGGTCGTTAGGCCCCTCCTGCATTGCGGCGTGCAAAGCTTCGAGCGCGCTCACCGCCGCTTGAAGTCTGAGGCAGGCGTTCTCCGCTGCGAACACCGCATCGTGCGCACTTTTGTATGTCATGTAGCTTCCTCCCTTGATTTCACCTCGGGGGACGTGGTACAATGGCCTTGCCCCCCTGTGGGGTTATCGGCTCTCATATCCGCTGATTGGTAGTCTGTTCGGATATGAGGGCTTTCTTTACGCCACGCAGAAGCGCCTTGTGGTGCTCTCGCGGCTGAATCGCTCGACGATGTCTGGAAGAGCCGTGCGAAGGGCCTTTGTGTCCAGCCTTGAAGTTGTGACCAGCTTCCAAACAACTCTCCAATCTGCGCCGGTGAGTTCGTCCGTGTTCTCGGCGCTCATGTGGGCCTTCAGCGCATCGGTGATGGCCGTAATCTCTGCGTCCAGCTCTTCAGCCATTCGGCGCAGCTCTCTAAGTTCCTTTACCTTTGCGTTCAGTTCGCTGATGCTCATTGTGTTACCTCCTTGATTTCCGGGAGAGAGCCGGGGGCTTTACGGCGCTGTGTCACTTCCCGTCCGCGTTTCCGTATCCCTTGCCGGTCTGACCTTGCGTTCTTGGTTTCCGCCTTGTCTCTCCCTTGAACTGTCTATATTATAATACACTTAAACAGTACAGTCAATAGACATAATAAACAATGTTTAAGTGTATTATTTGTTTATTATTACACTTGTTAAGTGTAGAATTTTGTGGTACAATTCAAGTAGAATGGGAGAAGAGGCAAAAGTTTTCGCCGCTCCCGGAAGGAGCTGGTTACATGGCTGAACGCAAAAACAGCGAGGCCCGCATCCGGGCAAACAACAAGTACAATGAAAAAGCTTACGACCGCATCAACATAGCTGTCCCCAAAGGTAAGAAGGACGTCATAAAGGCTCATGCGGAGGCGCGGGGCGAGAGCATCAACGCCTTCGTGAACGAGGCCATAGACGCCGCTCTGACCGGTTCTGTGGCTCAACCGGGCGGGGACACTGTGCTCACGCCCAAAGCGCTCACGACGGCGCGCAGCGCCGCCGAGGCCGCAGGCTCGCTCGGGGGCCGGCCAAATGATTGAGCTGAAAAAACCCGCCTCGGTATTTTCACTGAGGCGGGTCAAATTCTGTTTTTTGAATCTGTAAGGGGTCAAACTTGGGGTCAAAGGCGCTGAAATGCAAAAGAAAAAGCCTTGAAACACGCTTGTTTCAAGGCTTTTCAAGTGGTGGACGATACAGGACTCGAACCTGTGACCCTCCGCACGTCAAGCGGATGCTCATACCAGCTGAGCTAATCGTCCGTTTTTCAAGGCAAGGGTTATTTTACAGCAACGGACGGCAATTGTCAACAACTTTTTTCGCGCACACAAAAAATCTATCCTTTTTCCCGCGCGAAGAAGGCCCTCGTCTCCCGCGCGGCCTCCGGCGCAAGCGCGAGCAGGGCCGCGAGGTTCGGCAGCGCCATCAGTCCGTTCAGGGCGTCCGCCGCCGGCCAGGCTATGTCCGAACCGGCCACGGCCCCAAAGAAGGCCGCCGCACAGAAAACCGCCAGGTACGGCCGCACGGAGCGCGCACCGAGCAGGAATTCGCAGCAGCGCGAGCCATATAAGCCCCAGCTGAACAGCGTGGAGAGCGCGAAAAGGCACATGCCCCCGGCCACGACCAGCTCCCCTCCCCGCTCGCCCAGGACCGAGCCGAGCGCGTCGGCACAGAGCGGGGCGGACTGCGCCTCTCCGTAGTCGATCCCCACGCCGGAGACGAGCAGCGTCATGCCGGTGAGCGTGCAGACCACCATCGTGTCGGCGAAAACCTCGAAAATCCCGTAAAAGCCCTGCCGGACGGGCTGTCTTTCGCTCGTGGTGGCGTGGGCTATCGGCGCGGAGCCGAGGCCCGCCTCGTTCGAAAACACCCCGCGGCGCACGCCCCAGTCCACGCAGAGCCGCAGGCTCAGCCCCGCCGCGACGGACTCCGGCTCAAAGGCCCCGCGGATTATCATCCATAGCGCGTGCGGCAGGGCGTCTATCCGCGCGACAATAACGGCGAGGCAGGCCAGTATATAGGCAATCCCCGCCGCTGGGACGAGCATCCCCGCCACGGCGCCGAGGCGCTTTGCCCCGCCTATCAGCACAAGGGCAGAGCACAGCGCCGCAGCGAGGCCGACTATTGCCGAGACCTGCCGCTCGCCGAGGCCCGACGCCGGGGCAAAAACCTCGAGAGCGGAGTTCACCGCCCCCGCTAACTCGCTCACCTGCACCGCGTTCCCCATGCCGAGGGCGGCGAGCGCCCCGGCGAGGGCAAAGACGCGCGCCAGCGGCATCCACCGGCGTCCGAGTCCGTTTTTAATATAGTACATCGGCCCCCCGGCCCACTCCCCGGCGGCGTTCCGCTCGCGGTAGCGCACGGAGAGCACGACCTCGGCAAATTTCGTCGCCATGCCGGGTATGGCTGTCACCCACAGCCAGAATATGGCCCCCGGCCCGCCGAGGCTCACCGCCAGCGCCACCCCGGCAATGTTTCCTGTGCCCATCGTGCCGGCCAGCGCTGTCGACATGGCCTGGAAGGGCGTGACATCCCCGCCGCCGCCCTCGCCCGGCGAGAGCAGCCGGCCCACGGTGCCGCGCATGGCGTCGCCGAAGTGCCTTATCTGCACCCAGCCAAGGCGGCACGATAGGTAAAGCCCCGTGCCGATAAGCAGCACTGCCATCGGCGCGCCCCATATCGCGCCGCCGAGACGCGAGACGAAGTATTCGATACGAGATAAAAGCTCATCCATGCTCTGAGCTTATGCCCGTCCGGGCCGGAAAATGCCAAAAGGAGCCGCGCAGATCACGCGGCTCCTTCTAAAATATTATGTCAACCTGCCTCAGCGCTTGTTATATGCCTCGATGCCGAGGGCGAGCAGCTCCATCGCGCGCTCAAGGCGGTCCTGCTCGAGGACGTAGGCTATTCGCGCCTCGTTCACGCCCTTGCCCGGCGTGGCGTAAAAGCCCTCGCCCGGGGTGAGCATAACGGTCTCTCCCCTGTCGCTGAACTCCTCGAGCATCCACTGCTGGAAGGTATCCGTGTTGTCAATCGGCAGCTTGGCCATCAGGTAGAACGCGCCCTCCGGCCGGCGGCAGACGACGCCGGGGATGCGCATGAGCCCGGCATACGCCGTGTCTCTCCTGCGCTGATACTCCTCGCGCACCGCCGCGAAATACTCCGGGCCGACGCTGTAGAGCGCCGCGGCGCCCACCTGGTCGAGCGTGGCGGCGCAGAGGCGGGCCTGGCAGATCTTCAGCGCCTGCTTCATAAGTCCGCTGTTGCGTGAAATAAGCGCGCCGACGCGTGCGCCGCAGGCCGAAAAGCGCTTGGACACCGAGTCGATTACGACGACGTTGTCGTGCGCGTGCTCAAACTCGAGCATGCTCGCCATCGCCTCGCCGCCGTAGGTGAATTCGCGGTAGACCTCGTCGGAAATGACGAACAGCCCGCGCTCCACAGCTATGTCCGCAATCACGCGCATCTCCGCCCGGGTGAGGACGCTGCCGGTGGGGTTCCCGGGGTTTGTTATGAGTATCGCGCGCGTGCGCTCGTTGATGAGCGGCTCTATGCGCTCGCGCTCAGCGTAGCGGAAGCCCTCCTCGGGCGTGGTGGGAATCGGGCGTATCTCCGCCCCGGTCAGGGCTGCAAAGGTGGCGTAATTCGTGTAGAAGGGCTCGGGCACAAGCAGCTCGTCCCCCTCGTCGAGTATGCACTCGAGGGCTATCGAGAGCGCCTCGCTCCCGCCCTCGGTGGCGAGCACTCCCCCGCGGTCGACGGGCTGCCCGAGCTTCTCATAGTAACCGTGCACCGCGTCGAGATACTCCGGCACGCCGTCCGACGGGGCGTACCCGAGCACCGGGGTGGAAAAATTCTTCACAGCGTCAAAATATTCATTCGGGGTGGCTATGTCCGGCTGTCCGATGTTCAGCGGGTAGATTGCTATCCCCCGCGCCCGCGCCGCGGCCGCGTAGGGGGCAAATTTCCGTATTGGCGAGAGTTCGCATTTGAGTATCTTACTCGAGAACTTCATCTTTATCCTCCCTTTATGTGTCCGGTCGCGCCGGTTTGTATATAAATTATACTCCCCGTCCGCCGCTCTGGCAACCGTTACTTTTCAGACATAAGCCGCCCGCGGGGCACATATCATCAAGCATGGGTCCCCGCAGGGCCGCCGCGGGGCGCTGAATGACGTGAGAATGGGGGAAACACATGAAAACTGCAGTCTCAAGGGCAATTAAATACATAGCCTCCCACCGCCAGGCCGCCTCGGGCGCGGCGCTCGCGCTGGCCGTGATACTCATCTTCACGCTCGTCAGCAGCCCGGCCGTGGTAGGGGTCTCGGCCTCGCGGCGCTCATTGCCGGTGTACAGCGTGGAGCGTGACGGGAAATACGCCTCGCTCACTTTCGATGCCGCCTGGGGTAACGAGGACACCGAGGAGCTCATAGACATCCTGACGCGCTATGGCGTCCGCGCCACCTTCTTCCTCGTGGGCGACTGGGTGGAAAAATACCCCGAGTCGGTCCAGGCCCTCTCCGACTCCGGCATGGAGGTCATGAACCACTCTGACACACACGCCCACTTCGCCTCCCTCTCCTCCGCCGAGATAGAAGCCGACATAAACTCCTGCAGCGACAAAATCGAAGCCATAACCGGCGTGCGCCCAACGCTGTTTCGCTGCCCGTACGGCGAATATGACGACGAGGTGATAGACACCGTGCGCGCCATGGGCGTAACGCCCATTCAGTGGGATGTAGACAGTCTCGACTGGAAGGGGCTCGACGCCGCGCAGATCGAGCGCCGGGTTGTGAGCGGCGTCAAGCCCGGCTCCATCGTCCTCTTCCACAATGCCGCCGAGCACACCCCTGAGGCCCTGCCGGGCATAATAGAGAGCCTGCTCGCCGACGGCTACACGCTCGTGCCCGTCTCCGAGCTGCTGCTGGCAGGGGAATACGACATCGACCACACGGGGCGGATGCGCCCCGCCGTCTGAGGCGAATGCCCGCCGGGAATTCCCGGCGGGCATATTTTACATGAATTTCACAATTTGTCACAGCTTTAACTGGCAAAAACGTACGAATGGGAAGTTATAAATATTCTAAACATTCCAAACATTTTGTGCATTTATATCAAAAATTTTTCTGATTTTTGGGCAAAATCCTCACTTTTTGATTGCTTTATCCTCCTGTATGGTTTACAATATTCATTAGCTTAAAGTCCCCTTCGCGGGACAGATGTAAGATGCAAGGAGTGATGGGTCATGGAGAACCTGTTCTGGATAGGCGTCGTAGGCGCGCTCATAGCGCTGCTCTTCGCCTGGTCGCAGGCACGAAGGGTAAAGCAGTATTCAGAGGGCACGCCCGCAATGGAAAAGATCGCGGCGGCGATACGCCGGGGCGCCAACGCCTATCTCAGGCGGCAGTACAAGACAGTGGCTGTAATATTTGCCGTAATAGCGGCGATTCTTGCGCTCCTTGCCTATCTCCCGCTTGTGGACGGTGAGGGGCTTGTCAACAAATTCGTCCCATTCGCCTTTGTAACGGGCGGATTTTATTCCTGCATGGCAGGTTTCGTGGGCATGCGCATCGCCACGAGCGCCAACGCGCGTACGGCCAACGCCGCGAGCGAAAGCCTGAACCGCGGGCTGCGCGTGGCCATCTCCTCCGGCTCCGTCATGGGCTTCACGGTCGTCGGGCTCGGCATACTCGACGTTTCAGTCTGGTTTTTAATACTCAAGTACGGCTTCAACTGCGACGCGGACACGATCGCCAACACCATGGTCATGTTCGGCATGGGCGCGAGCTGCGCGGCGCTCTTCGCGCGTGTCGGCGGCGGCATCTTCACCAAGGCCGCGGACGTCGGCGCCG
>DVGA01000078.1 GCA_018712985.1 Candidatus Scatomorpha intestinavium | reverse complement strand
AGCTGCCTGACCTCGGCAAACAGCGCCGGGTCCACGGCCTCGAGCCGCTCTGTTATGTCCTTGTGCACCGTGGACTTGGATACGCCGAACTTCTTAGCAGCGGCGCGGACGGTGGCGCGGTTTTCCGTTATGTACTCCGCGAGCCTCACGGCGCGCTCCTCGATGTCAGTCCTCATATACACCACTCCCGGCTTATCGTGGTTGATTATATGAGGCGCTCCCCGGCCATTATGCTTGCGCCGCGGCGGGCGGCGTGGTAAGCTGTACGCACGGAGGGATGACCATGATAGTCTATTACAGCGGCACCGGAAACAGCGCCCACTGCGCGCGGAGCCTCGCCGGAGCGCTCGGCGACGAGTGCGTTTCGGCCTTTGAATACATCAAAAACGGCGTCGCGGCGGAGCTCAGCTCCGAGCGGCCCTATGTCTTCGTCTCGCCCACCTACGGCTGGCAGCTTCCGCGGATTTTTGCCGGGTTCATACGCTCGGCGCGGCTGAACGGCAGCCGCGAGGCGTATTTCGTCATGACCTGCGGCAGCGAAATCGGCAACGCCGGAAAGGGCCTGCGCGCCCTCTGCGCGGAAAGGGGGCTCGATTACCGCGGCGTGCTCGAGGTCGTCATGCCGGAAAACTACATCGCGCTTTTCAGCGCGCCGGGCCCCGAGGAGGCCAAGCACATAATCGGCCGCGCCGCCCCGGTGCTCGAGCATGGCGCGGAGCTCATCCGCCGCGGCGAGCCCTTCCCCGAGCGCGCCCCCGGCGCCCTCGACCGCCTGAAGAGCGGTATAGTCAACAGCGTGTTTTACAAATTCGTCATCAGGGACAAGGCCTTCACCGTCACGGACAGGTGCGTCTCCTGCGGCAAATGCGCCGAGGTGTGTCCCACGAACAACATCACCCTCTCCGGCGGAAGGCCGGTCTATCACGGCAAGTGCACCCACTGCATGGCCTGCATCTGTCGCTGCCCGGCGCAGGCGATAGAGTACGGCCGCTCCACCGCGAAAAAGGTGCGCTATTACCTCGATGAATAAAAAAACGCCCCACAGCGGGGAGAAAAAGCAAAAACGGGCTCGAAAGAGCCCGTTTTTATGCTTTTGGTCAGATGCGCTCCTTGACCTTGGCCTTCTTGCCCACGCGGTCGCGCAGATAATAGAGCTTGGCGCGACGGACCTTGCCGCGGCGCAGGGTCTCCACGGAAACTATCGTGGGGGAATGCACGGGGAACACCTTCTCGCAGCCAACACCGTAGCTGATGCGGCGGACGGTGATCGTCTCGTTGATGCCGCCGTGCTTCTTGGCGATGATGGTGCCGTCGAAGGCCTGGTTGCGGACGCGGTTGCCTTCCTTGACGCGGACGGTGACGCGCACGGTGTCGCCGACGTTCATTTCGGGCAGCTCGCTCTTCATGTACTGCTCGGTCAGGGTCTTGACCAGATCCATAGTTATCCCTCTTTCAATTACGGACGTTCATGACCGGCGGGCCAGTGGCCTCGGCAGCGGACCGCCCAGACTGCGCTTTTTACTCAAAGCCTTGGTATTATAGCATGTTTATGCCGTGATTGCAAGCACTTTTTCCAGCGACGGCGCAGTTTTCAGCCGGAACCTGCGCGTGCTTCTCGTAGACGCCGCCCGCTCAGCGGAAAGGCCCGCCGCGAGGCGGTTTAGTTTACATAATATCAGTTTTCCTCGATCACATAGTCCCGCACGAGGCCCCAGAGCTCGGGCTTTACCGTCACGCCCACCTCCACGCAGTCCTCGCGGTAGTCGAGCGAGGTCACCGCGGCCTCGCGGCGCAGCGTGTCGAGCACTCCGCCCTTGTCGTAGGGCAGGCGGAGCGTGACGCGCCGGCTCTCCCGCCCGAGGACGGCGGCGATGGCGCGCACGAGCTCCGATGTGCCCTCGCCGGTTTTCGCGCTCAGGCAGACGATGTTCTCCCCGTGCGGCAGCTCGCCGATATAGCGGTCGCACTTGTTGTAGACCCGGATGCAGGGCGTGGCGCCCGCGCCGAGCTGGTTTATCAATTCCTCCACGACCTCGATTTGCGTGCGCATGTCCGGGCTGGAGATGTCTATGACGTGCAGCAGCACGTCCGCGTACTTCAGCTCCTCGAGCGTGGCCTTGAAGGCCTCCACAAGGTGCGTCGGCAGCTTGCGGATGAAGCCGACGGTGTCCGACAGCAGCACCTCCTGCGCCTCGTCGAGCTGCAGGCGGCGGGTGGTGGTGTCGAGCGTGTCGAAAAGGCGGTCGTTCGCCGGGATGTCCGCGCCCGTGAGCGTGTTCAGCAGCGTGCTCTTGCCGGCGTTGGTGTAGCCGACTATCGCCACGACGGGCATGGCATTCCGCTCGCGGCGGCGGCGCTGGACGGAGCGCACCTTGCGCACCTGCTCGAGCTCCTCGCGCAGCTTCTGTATTTTTCGGCGGATGTGCCGCCGGTCGGTCTCCAACTGCGTCTCGCCGGGGCCGCGCGTGCCTATGGGCGAGGCCCCGCCCGAGGCCGTCTGGCGCACAAGGTGCGTCCACATGCCGGTAAGGCGCGGCAGGAGGTATTCGTACTGCGCGAGCTCAACCTGTAGCTGGCCCTCGCGCGTCCTCGCGCGCTGGGCGAAGATGTCGAGTATCAGCCCGCTGCGGTCGAGCACGCGGACGCCGAGCT
Organism: Candidatus Scatomorpha intestinavium; assembly: GCA_018712985.1. GTDB lineage: Bacteria > Bacillota > Clostridia > Oscillospirales > Oscillospiraceae > Scatomorpha > Scatomorpha intestinavium. The sequence goes on along the minus strand of DVGA01000078.1, from coordinate 619 downwards.
CCTCGCTCAGGACGCGCATCTGGCTCGGCGTGAGCTCATTGTCGAAAACGGCGAGCTGGCAGTCCGCGTTGGCTATGAGCTCCTTCAGCTCGGCCACCTTGCCCTCGCCGATAAAGGTGCGCGGGTCGGGCGCGGCGCGCTGCTGCAAAAGCGAGGCCACGCACTCTCCGCCCGCGGTCTCCACCAGCGCGGCGAGCTCGTCCATTGACACCTCGCCCGAGCGCTCCGCCGGGGCCATGCTCGATGCCGAGAGCCCGGCGAGGACGGCCCGCTCCTTTTTCTTAGTAGTTTCGTTTATTGCTGTTCACCCCGCAAAAAGCATGTCCGCCCCGCGCACAGCGCCGGGCGGACACAGCCGTTCATCGTGATTATTTGATGCCGTACTTCTTGTTGAACTTGTCAACACGGCCGCTGGTGTCTACCAGCTTCTGCTTGCCGGTATAGAACGGGTGGCACTTGGAGCAAATTTCAACGGAGATGTTCTCGCGGGTGGAGCCGGTCTCGATGACGTTGCCGCAGGCGCACCTGATAGTGGTCTTATAATACTTGGGGTGGATGCCTTCCTTCATGTTCCTCACCTCTTACAAAGCTGCCTTGAGCACGCGGTGCGTGGTTACAA
>DVGA01000077.1 GCA_018712985.1 Candidatus Scatomorpha intestinavium | reverse complement strand
GGAACTTTTTGGCCGTGAGCGTGCGCTTGTTGGTCTTGATGGTGGCGCGATAGGCCACGAGCATGGTGGCGACATCGCTGGAGTTTACGGCCAGGCAGCCGCAGTTGAAGCACCTTGCGGCCTCGGCCAGCTCAACTCCCTTCGGGTAAGAGCCGGTGTCCTCGTTGGTGAGGCTGCGCTCGGAGACGGGCAGCTCGGGCAGCGGATGGGCGATGGTCTCTGTCACGCCGCAGGAGTCGAAGGTCTTGACGGCGGGGGCGGTGATGAACTCAAACGTACCGCCGCCGAGGGCGCGGTTGATGCTGCGCGCGGCAGCGCGGCCGGCCTGAATGGCCCTGATCGCGATGTCCGGGCCGGTGACGGCGTCGCCGCCGGCATAGATGTCGGGATACTTGGTCGCGTAGGTCTGCTTATCGGCGTCGATGAGTCCGCGCTCGGTCTTGATCTGGGAGGCGAGCTTCTCGCCGAGGAAGTCGAGGCCGACCTTCTGGCCGGTGGCCATGATGATGTAATCGGCGGAGATGTCGAGAGTGTCGTCCTCGTCGTAGTTGGTGGTGAACTTGCCGTTCGCGCCGCGCACGGAGTAGCACCTTACGGTGTGGAGACCGGTGACCTTTCCGTTTTCGTCGGTGATGACGTTGCGCAGGCCGCGGCAGTCGTAAATCTCAACGCCCTCTTCAATGACGCGGGCGAGCTCCTCGGGGGAGGCGGAGAGGTCCTCCTTGCGCTTGCGGCAAACGAGCTTTACGGTCTTTGCGCCGAGGCGCTTGGCGGTGAGGGCGACGTCCATTGCGACGTTGCCGCCGCCGCAGACGAGCACATCGTTGCCGATGGCCTTCTGCAGGTAGGTGTTGACCTCGACGAGGAAGTTGAGGCCGAACTCGGTGAGCTCCTCGCCGCCGAGGCCGATGACCGGCTGCTTCCACGCGCCGGTGGCCAGGTAGACCTTGTCGTAGCGCTCCACGATGTTCTCGATGGCCACGTCGCGGCCGATTTCGGTGTTCATGCGGAACTCAACGCCCATGGCGGTGAGGGCGGTCTCAACGCGGTCGACAATGTTCTTGGGCAGGCGGTAGTGGGGGATGCCATAGCGCAGCACGCCGCCGGATTTCTCCATGCGGTCATAGATGGTGACGATGTGGCCGGCGCGGCGGAGGTAGAAGGCGGCAGTGAGGCCGGAGGGGCCGGCGCCGATTACCGCGACGCTCTTGCCGGTTTCCTTCTCAGGGGCAGGATAATAGGTGTCCATGTGCTCCATGATGTAGTCGCCGAGGGAGCGCTCCACGGAGTGGATGCCGACGCTGTCGCCGTAGTTGTTCTGATTGCACTTATCCTGGCAGGGGTGCGGGCAAATGCGGCTGGTGAACATCGGGAAGGGGTTGTACTGCATAATTATCCTGGCAGCCTTGTCCCAGTTCCCGGCACGGAGCTGCTCCATGTAGCCGGGGATATCGGTGCCGGCGGGGCAGCCGCCGGTGCAGGGCGTTACGCACACGCGCTCTGCGCCGAAGATGGAGTGATAGCGGTTTTCGCCGCGCATGGCGTAGCAGAGCACGCCGTCCTTGCGCGCGCAGTTGATGCGCCCGCCGATCTGGTCCGGGTAGCGGTAGTACCAGCAGCGGATATCCTGACAGATGTTGCCGCCGATGGTAGCGGTGCTGCGCAGGTTGGGGGTGGCTACGGAGTGTGCGGCGTCCGCAAGGGCCTTCCAGCCGGACTTTACAACGTCGCTGCGCTCGATTTCGGCGAGAGTGGTCATCGCACCAACGTGCAGGCCGTCTTCCTTGACCTCTATGCCGCGAAGACCGGGGATATTGCGGAGGCTAACAACCTTGGTGGGCTGAGTGGGGAGTATGTCGCCCTTCAGCTCGCCGATGAGGTCGGTGGCGCCGGCGCTTATCACGGCGCCGTTCTCGCGCAGGAGCTCGGAAGCCTCCTCGAGAGTTTCGGGGGCCACGTAGTCATGATATTTCATTACGCGTTCTCCTCCTTTTCTTTGAGAGCCGCAAGAACCTTGCCGGGGGTGTAGGGATAGCTCTCGAGCATGATGCCGCAGGCGTTGTACAGGGCCATGGTGATTGCCGGTCCGCCCGGGGCTATGGTCGGCTCGCCTATGCCGTTCGCGCCGAAGGGATAGGGGGAATCGGCGCTCTTGCAGCTTTCGAGGACCAGGTGATCGTGATGCGGCACGCCGTTGAACAGGCGCATCTTGTAGTCGATATTGTTGGCGTTGAGCACGCGGTAGTCGTGCGGGTCATAGACGGTCTCTTCCATGCAGGCGATGTCTATGCCGGCGAAGAAGGACTCCATCTGGTTTTTGGCGGAGAGAGGATTGATTATGCGGCCCGCGTCGGCGCCGGAGAAGTGGTCAATGACTTTGATGGTACCGAGCTCCTTGTCTACCTCTATCTCAACGAACTGGATCTGATAAATAGTGGAGTTGTCCACGCCGTTGTGGTGGCCCACGCCGGTGATGCCGTCGACCTTGCCCATGATGAAGGGGAAGAGGGGCCACTTCTTGTCTGGGTTGCCCTCCTGCCAGACAAAGCCGTTGCCGAAGCGGACCTCGGCGGCGGGGATGCCCAGCTTGGCCTCGGCGCGCTTACCGATCTGCTCAAGGATGTCGTCGCAGGCGCGCTTGACGCAGATGCCGCCGCAGTAGGTGGAGCGGCTGCCGGTGGAGCCGAAATCGGGGGGAGCCGCCTGGGTGTCGGCGGGGGAGAGACGCACGTTTTCAAGAGGCATGTTCAGTGCCTCGGCGGCGACCTTCTGCATGACCTCGCGGGTGCCGGCGCCGAAGTCGACCATGACGGTGTTGACATACACGCCGCCGAGGCCGGTGAGGGTGACGCTGGCGTTGGAGGGCTTGCCGCCGGTGTCGGCGTGGCCGGCGGAGAACACGCCCACGCCGCGGACATAACGCCCGTCGGGGCTCGTCCAGGTGGGAACGCCCCAGCCCTTCCACTTGTCCTTCCAGCCAAAGGCCTTGGCGCTCTCCTCGACGAGATGGCTCCAGTCGAATACGGCGTTCACCTGGTCGAAGTGCGGGCCGGCGTTGGCGTTGAAGAAGTGCTCGCCGACGGTGAGCGCGTTCTTGCGCAGATACTCAACGGGGTCGATGCCCAGCTTCTCGCAGCCTTCAAAGATGGCGCGGGAGAGCAGCGTGGTGCTCTCGAGGTAGCCATAGCCGCGGAAGGAGCCGGAGCACATGTGGTTGGTGACGACGACGTCGCCGTCGTACTTCTTGTTGGGGGTCTTGGTCAGGTGGATGAGGCTGTTGGTGCCGACGGCCATCATGAACTCCTGGGTGCTGGCGCAGTAGCCGGCGTCGGAGTACTGGCGCATCTCGACAGCGGTGACGGTGGCGTCCTTTTTCAGGCCGAGCTTTATGTGGGCCTTGGTGGTCATGCGGTTCTGGTGGAAGGAGAGGTGCTCCTCACGGGTGTAGCGCAGCATGACGGGGACGTGGGCCTTCATGGCCATCAGGCCGGCGAGCACGAGCACCTGGACGTTGCCGCTGTAGAGCTTGCTGCCGAAGGAGCCGCCGACTGCGGGGGCGACGATGCGCACCTGTTCATAGCGCAGGTTCATCGAGGAGGCGACGTTCTGCTGGCAGTAGGCCGGGGCGGCGCAGGAGGCTATGAGGTCGAGGGTATCGTTTTTCCACTCCGCCACAATGACGGGGGCCTCGAGCGGCATCGGGTTCTGGCCGTTGTCCATGCCGGTTTCAATGTCGACGACGTAGTCGGCCTCGGAGAAGCCCTGCTCTATGTCGCCGGTCTCAAAGTTGAGGTTGTTCTTGTGGGGCGCGATGTTGCCCGGGAAAACCTTATAGAGCTGCGGAGCGTCCGGTTTCAGGGCCTCGTCGATGGTGAAAACGGGCTCAAGAACTTCGTAGTCCACGTCTATGAGCTTGCAGGCCTCCTCCGCGATGTCCTCGGTCTCGGCGACCACGAGGGCGACGGCGTCGCCGACGAAGCGGACGTACTCATCGAGGACGTTGGGGTGGCGCGGCGGGGTGAAGCCGTTGTTGATGCTCAGGTCGGGGTCAATGTCGTCGTGGGTGACGACACATTTGACGCCGGGCATGGCCATGGCGCGGGAGTAGTCTATGCTCCTGATGCGGGCAAACGGATAGGGGCTGTGCAGGATCTTGCCGTAGTGCATTCCGGCCGGGTGGAAGTCGCCGGTGTACATGGCCTTGCCGCTGACTATATCGGAGCCGAGTATACGCTTGGTCTCGCGGCCGATGTGACGCATTTCAGTCATTGTTTGCCTTCCTCCTTTGCTCGACGTAGGCCATAACGGACTCTACGGCGCTATAGTGGGTGCCGCAGCGGCAGAGGTTACCGGAGAGGGCCTCGCGCACCTCTTCCTCGGTGGGATATTCCTTGCGGCGGAGCAGGGCCTCGGCGCTCATGATGATGCCGGGAGTGCAGAAGCCGCACTGGAAGCCCACATTATCGAGGAATGCCTGCTGAAGGCCGCTGAGCTCGCCGGTGGTGGCGTCGGCCAGGCCCTCGATGGTGGTTATATCGGCGCCGTCGCAGTCGCAGGTGAAGGTCATGCAGCTCGTTACTGCCTCACCGTTCATGATGACGGTGCAGCAGCCGCAGGCGCCCTCGTCACAGGCGATCTTGGTGCCGGTGAGCTGCAGGCGGTCGCGCAGGGTGTGCGCGAGCGTTTCCTGCGGGGGGATCTGTCCCTGGGCGGTGCCGATCGGGAACTCATATTCCCTGCCGTTTACGCGCAGGGTGATGATGCGTTCTACTCGATTCTTCATCGTATATCTCCTTTTTAGGAATTGAAAAGACTGAGATTGATTACTGCATTGACTCGGCAGCGGACTTCTTGCTGGTGAAGATCATGACGATCGTGGCGACCACGAGAAGCGCGCTGTACATGTACCAGACGCCCATGTAGGAACTGACAACACCGTCAACGGTAGCACTGTCGACAATGGAGCCGGCGACAGTGGGGAATATGACGTTACTGGCCTGGAGCAGAAGGTTCTGGGTGGCGGTGGTGGTGGCCGCGTACTTGCTGCCGCCGATGTTCACGGCCCAGGTGGTGATGTGGCTGGAGGAGAAGCAGCTGACAAGGCCGAAGAGTACGGAAGTTATGAGCAGGCCGGTGAAGCTGCGCTGCATGCCGAAGAGGAAGAGGAAGATCGCCATGGCGATGTATATTTCCATGATGAGGTACTTGCGGTTCCAGTTGAACTTCTTGCCGATGAAGCCGGAGGACATGGAGCCGACAACGGAGGCTACGGCATAGCAGGTGACGATGGTACCGCCGTCAACGGAGCTCAGGCCGCCGCCCGCGGGGGCAGCGCCGGTCATGAACTGGTTGGCCCAGGTGGAATAGCCGGTCGGGACGGCCATGAACAGGAAGCCGGCGATGGAGAGCAGTATGAGCTGCTTGTTGGAGAAGTAGTTCTTGAGGCCGGCGAGCAGGCTGCTCTTCGGGGCGTTGGCAGGCAGCGGCTCGGGCTTCGGCTCGCGGATGAGGACCACTGCGAGGACGCCGATTACGAGGATGATGACGGCGCAGACCTGGAAGGTGGCGCGCCAGCCGGCAGCCTCAAGCACACGCGGGCCGATCTGGTTGGCGAGCAGGGTGCCGAGGGAGGGGGAGGCGAGCAGGATGCCGAAAGCGATGCCGCGGACCTTGGCCTCAAAGTAGTTGGACAGCAGCCGGGAGGCGCAGGCCATGATCGTGCCGCTGAAGAAGCCGCCGAGGAAACGGACAACGTAAGCGGAGGTGTAGCTGCTGACGATGTCGCTGCTCATCAGCCAGGTGGAGCCGGCGATGAGGACCATGCAGATGAACATGGGGTACTTTACGCGGATGCGGTCAGCAACGATGCCGGCAGGGATCTGAAGAATGAGGTAGCCAAAGTAGAAGGCGCTCATGAGGCCACCGGCCTGGCTCATGGTCATGCCGATATCCCCTGCAGCTTCGCTCATTACAGGCGACCAGACAAAGCGGCTGAAAAACGTGCAGGTGTAGCAAAGGGTGATCATAATGAGTACAAGCCAGCTGTAGGCGCTGTTCTTGCTGCTTTTAGTATTAGACATTTTTATCCCACTTTCTTTTCTGATATGTTTTCCCGTCCGAGCCCTGCAAATAACAAGCAGGGCAGTTTTTGCTCAGTCTGATGCAGCAGGCATATCTTGCCCCCTCGTTGTGAAGTTGGCGACGAAAGGCCGCCGGCAAATACGGTATACCTTGGTATACCAACGCCGGACACATGATAGCATATTGATAATTTAATGTCAATCATTGAATAGATGGATAACGACTTGTATTTTTCAAGAAGTCGCTAAAGTATGGTTGACAGATAATCTTAAATCTGGCATAATTGACAAAAAGGCTGCTTTAATATTTGCGCTTAGCAGGTGATGACAGTGGAAAAGGATACAAAAGCAAAGGCAGCGTATGAATATATATCCTATAAAATTGAGGTCGGGGAGTTCCCTCCGGGCATGATGCTCGTTGAGCGGCAGCTGTGCGAGCAGCTTGGCATGAGCCGATCGCCGGTGCGCACTGCGTTGACGAGACTCGCAAATGAGGGCGACCTGGTGGAGTATACGCCAAAGGCGGGAATGCGTGTTTCTGCACTCACTCGCAAGGATGTGCGGGAGCTCTATGACCTGCGAAGCCTGCTGGATGCCGCCGCGCTCGGGCGATTCATGGAGCGGACGAACGACAGGGAGATTGAGGCGCTCTGCCGCCTGTTTGACAAAATGACGGAATGCAGCGAGAAGGGCGACATTGAGGGCCAGGTCAAATATGATGTCCTTTTTCACCGCTATTACACGGCGAGGTGCGGCAACGACCGGCTGCACGAGCTGTTCGGCCATGTGTTTTCGCCGCTCAGGCGCTTCCGCTGGGAGATAATCAAATTCGGCCAGGAGAAAACGGAGACGATAATGGGGTTGCACCGGAAGCTGATTGCGGCGATCAGGGCGCGTGACGCCGAGGCCGCCTGCCGGTATGAGACGGAGAGCAACGGGTTGATGTATCGCTGGCACATGGAATGGCTTGACAGCCAGGAGATAGATACATAATGATATAAAAGCAGAGCGGCGCCATGTGCGCCGCTCTGCTGCTGCAGATGTATTTTTTTACTAACCGCTCAAATTCCTGAAACATAAAGCGGCCGCGTTCCCCGCTCCGGGAATCAGGCTGAGCCCGGCCGCCAGCACCGCGGCAGCGGCCGCAAATTCATCCATCCGCGCTTCGGGAGGGACGTCGGGGGTTACCGGGCTCGTACAGAGCACCTCCGGCGCCACGGGCTCGGGGAGCGGTTCGCGCTCGGCATCATTGTAGTCGCAGAAGGCCCGGCAGATCTCGCCGATTACGTTCCCGGCACCGGCCACTCCGCGTGTGAACACAGCGAGCAGGAAGGGCTCATCTGCGTAGACGATACCCACGGTCGCTATATAGAGCGGGCCGCCGTTGTATGTATCATAGCCGTATTTCTGCGCAATTTCGTACTCGGTGACGCCGGATTTGAAGTATTCGCCAGGCTGCGCGGCCTTCAGGTAACCGATCGCCTCTGAAAATGTGGTTTCAGAGTTATCGTAAAGGTACTGTAGTATGCCGAGCATTATGCGGACGTTGAACTGGCTCGAATACAGGTATTCGTCGCTGAGCGCGCGCTCATCGATCCCGGCGTAGGCCGCTGCCATCCTCTTATAGTCGCTGAAATCGGGAAAGGCGCTGTCCAACATCGCTTGGGAGAGGTCGTTGTTCGAATACTGCAGGCTCTGCTGGTGGCACTGGCTGAGCGGGACGCCGTTGAAGGCGGCGTCGGGCGATATCAGCCCTGCGGCCTCCTGCTCGTAGTAGTACATGTTCAGGGCGAGCTTATACACGCTTGCGGCCTGGAACAGCGTATCCTCGTTGTACCAGATCTGCCGCCAGTCGGTCGTGCGGCGGTAGCCGAAGGCTATGTTGCTCTCGTCGAGGTTGTGCGACTCCATGATTTCGGTCAGATCGGCTTCAAGCTGGGCTTCCGCGCTGTTGCCGGAGGCGTATACGGGCATAGCGACGGCCAGAACGGCCGCCGCCAGTAAAATTGTCAGTACCCGGCGTGTCATGCCTCCGCGTAAACCATGGACGCGGAGATCTCGGCAAGACTGTGCGCCCCGCACATGGTCATGGTGTCCTTCAGCTCGGCCTTGTACTTGGCGTAAAGTGTGCGCACCCCGTCCTCCTGCGCGGCGTAGACGGCCGGGATGAACGGGCGGCCGATAAGGACGGCATCCGCCCCGAGGGCGAGGGCCTTGAAAACGTCCACGCCGTTGCGAAGCCCGCCGTCGACAAAAATCGTGCACTTGCCGGACACGGCCTTGGCTATTTCAGGGAGGACATCAGCGGTTTCCCTCGTCTGGCCGAGGACGCGCCCGCCGTGATTGCTGACGACGATGCCGGCCGCGCCGGCCTCGACTGCCTTCTCCGCCGCGTGCGGGGTCATGATGCCCTTTATTATAAACGGCATCTTGGCGTAGCTTATAACTTCGCGGAGCTCCTCGACGGTTTTGCTGCCGGCGTTGGGGTTCATGGCCTTGAGGAAGGGGAGACCTGCGCCGTCGATGTCCATTGCGGCGGCGAAGATGCCGCTTTCGTTGAGGACGTCGAGCTTTTCCTTAACGGCCTCAACGTTCCAGGGCTTGATGGTGGGGATGCCCATGCCGCCCACCTTGGCCATCGCGGCGGCGGCGCGCTTCATTATCTCCGGGTCGACGCCGTCGCCGGTGAATGCGGCGGAGCCGCACTCGACGGACGCGGGGATGATGATGTCGTTGTAGGAAAAATCGTCATAGAGGTCGCCGTAGTGCATAGTGAGCGCGCCGATGGGGGCGATGAATATGGGCAGGTCGAACTTGTGGCCGTTGAACTCAAAGGTGGTGTCCGGCTCGTCGTTGGAGCAGATGGTGTCCATGTTCACAAACACGCGCTGCCAGGCGTCATAGTTCCTCGCGGCGCCGTTGCCGGGCTGCTTGGAGCCGGGGCCGGGCATGGAGTTGCCGCAGGCCTTGCCGTTGCAGACAGGACATGCCTTGCAGTACGGGCCGACGAGGCCGCGGGCCTTCTCGAGCATTTCGTTGTAGTTCATAGTGAATGACCTCCGTTTACGTTTATATGTTATTTACTCCTTGACAAGCACGGAAAGGCCCTCAACGACGTGAAAGCCGTTTCTCTCATAAAAGAGCCGGGCGGGGAAGGAAAACTCGGTGTTAAGCAGCATACCGGATACACCCTGCCCGGCACATAGAGCCTCTATACGGTTCAAAAAGAAGCTGCCGATGCCGCGCCGCTGATGTGCCGGAGCGACGCAGAACTGGTCTATGTAATACTCCACGCCGCCGAGATACGGCTTTTTCATGCCGATGCTCATTGCGGCCGGAGCATCGTCCGACAGGCAGACGAAGCACATGGAGCCCTCGAGCTCCAGGAAGCGCAGAAGATAGGCGCTGACATCGTCCGGACCAGACGTGTCATTCCATGGCTCGGCGGAAAAAGCAGCGATAAAGATTGCAGTGCAAGCGCCTATATCGTGTTCTTCCATGACTTTTACTCTCAGATTCATTATTTACACCTATACTGCAAGTACATGTAAAACTTATCAATTCGCGCGGAAAATGTCAACAGGAAACGAGGCCGGTGCCGTCAAAGTCCGGGATGGCGTCCTCTCCGCTGGCGTCCGGCTCTTGATAATACCCGTCCTCTATCCCGGCGTCGAGCAGGTATTCATAAAGCATCTGCGCTGATGCGGCGTCCACCGCGGAGCTCAGTTCGGGGAAGCGCTCACCTACGCCGGGCATCGGGGTGTACTGGCTCATGAGCGAAAACAGCACCTGCCCGGGCAAGAACTCCTCCGCGACCCAGTCAATGACGCGCAGGCTGTTTTCTATGTTCCCGGGGAGTATGAGGTGGCGGATAAGCACGCCGGAGCACAGCAAGCCGTCCCCATCCATTTTGAAATCACCGGTCTGGCGATACATTTCGCGTATCGCCGCGGCGGCAACCTCGGGGTAGTCCGGGGCACGGGAGTATTTTGCGGCGGGGTGGGGGAGGGCGTATTTATAATCCGGCATATACACCTGCACGAGCCCCTCAAGCAGCCGCAGCGACTCCACGGTCTCATATCCTGAGGAGTTCCACACCACGGGGATGCCGAGGTCCAGCCCGGAGAGCGCCTCGGCAATCGGGCGGACGAAATGCGAGCCGGTGATAAGATTTATATTGTGTACGCCGCTGTCCCGCAGGCGGAGCATGACCTCGCGCAGCCGCTCCACGCTCAGCTCGACTCCGTTTTCGCCGCCGGATATGGCGGCGTTCTGGCAATAGGCGCAGCCGAGCGAGCAGCCTGTGAAGAAAATAGCTCCGCTGCCACGAGTGCCGGAAATGCAGGGCTCCTCGCCATAGTGCGCCGCGGCGCGCGCAGCTCGCGGCAGATACGGCGAACGGCAGGCGCCCAGGACGCCTGATTCGCGGTCAGCGCCGCAGCGGCGGGGGCAGTCAAGGCATGCGCTCAAAAGCCAAGCGCCTCCCTCGTGTGCGTATAAGGCTCGCGCGGGACGCTCATCGGCTTCATCCGGCCGCTGGCCATGCCCTTGGCGGCCAGCTTGAGCATCTTTTTAATAGTATACTTGCTCTCCCCGGCGAAGCGCTCCGCGCGGTCGTAGCTCACTGTCTCGCACTCGAAGCCGAGGCGGGTGATCAGCCCGCGCAGGAAAAGGTCGTCGCCGTGGTAGAGGGCGAGGGCGTCCAGCGCCTCGGGCCCCATGAGCCGGAAGTCGGCGTGGTCGTATATCAGGCTCGAGCCGAACATGCGCATGATGCGGTAGTAGGCCCGGGCAGTGGTGCGCTTCAAAAAGGTGTCCGTCTCCCTGCTTGCGCGGACGCCGCAGACTATATGCGCGCCATGCTCACGCTTTTCGGCCATTGCGTCGATCGCGCTGACGTCGTCCTGCAGGTCGGCGTCTATTGAGATCGCAACGGCGCGCTCATCGCGCGCGGCCATAAGTCCCTCGGTCAGCGCGGTCTGGTGCCCGCGGTTGCGGTCGAGGGAGAGGCCGGTAAAAATGTTGTCGCGCCCGTGAGCGTCCTTTATCAGCTTCCAGGTGCTGTCCGCGGAGCCGTCGTCCACAAAAAGTATGCGGCTCGCGGGCGAGGCAATGCCTCGATCCATCAGAGAGGTGAGCTTGTCCCGGAGGCGCTTCATAGTCTCCGGCAGGACCTCCTCCTCATTGTAACAGGGTACTACTATAAAATACTTTTCCATAAAGGGCTTACCCCCCAACAGTTCTGCGGGTATTATAGCGCCTTTTGCCGCAGTATTCAATATGGAGAGGTATTTAAGTCAAGTTCAATAACTTCTTTTACAGAAAATTAAATAAAATCTATACTTTTATGGTATTATTGGTATTGTAAAATTGTGCGCAAGGTAGTAAAATGTCTCTGGCCGAATTATGGGTAACGATACAAACGTATGTAACGAGTTGGGAGGCGCCGGGGTGGTTGATATCGTGCTTGTTGAACCGGAGATACCAAACAACACCGGGGCCATAGCCCGCACCTGCGCCTGCACTGGCGCAAGGCTGCACCTGATCAAGCCGCTGGGGTTCGACATATCGGACAGCGCAGTGAAGCGTGCGGGGCTTGATTACTGGTACCTCGTCGACATGCGGGTATATGACAGCCTTGACGAGTACTTCAAGTTCAACGGGGACAGCAATCTATATCTCACGACCACCAAGGCCCCGAGGAGCTACGCGGAGTGCGACTGGAGTGGGGACGTCACGCTTATGTTCGGCAAGGAGACCGCCGGCCTGCCCGAGTGGCTGCGGGAAAAATACCGCGACCGCTGCGTGCGCATACCAATGGTGTCCGAGGCGAGAAGCCTCAACTTATCAAACGCTGCTGCGATACTCACCTATGAGGCGCTGCGGCAGCAGGGATTCAAGGGACTGTTAAACTACGGAAATATGAAACAGGAGGATTAGCATGAACTACAACAAGAAAACCGTGCATGACTTCGACCCGAAGGGCAAGAAGGTCCTTCTCCGCTGCGACTTCAACGTCCCCCAGAACAAGGAGACCGGCGAAATCACCAGCGATAAGCGCATCGTCGCCGCTCTGCCCACAATCAAGTATCTGCTCGACAACGGCGCCGCCGTCATCGCCTGCTCCCACCTCGGCAAGCCCAAGGGCGAGTGGAAGGAGAGCCTTTCCCTCAAGCCCGTGGCCAAGCGCCTGAGCGAGCTGCTGGGCATGGACGTCATCATGGCCGCCGACATCATCGGCGAGGACGCCAAGGCCAAGGCCGCGGCCCTGCAGCCGGGCCAGCTCATGCTGCTTGAGAACCTCCGCTTCGACAAGCGCGAGGAGAAGAACGACCCCGAGTTTGCAAAGGAGCTCGCCTCCATGGCCGACGTTTATGTGTCCGACGCTTTCGGCACCGTGCACCGCGCCCACGCCTCCACCGCCGGCGTTTCCGCCTATCTGCCCGCCTACGCCGGACTGCTCGTGGAGAAGGAGATCTCCATCATGGGCAAGGCCCTTGAGGATCCCGCGCGCCCCTTCGTCGCCATCCTCGGCGGAGCCAAGGTCAGCGACAAGATCGGCGTCATCAACAACCTGCTGGAGAAGGCCGACACCATTATTGTCGGCGGCGGCATGGCCTACACCTTCAAGATGGCCCAGGGCCACACCATCGGCAAGAGCCTGCTCGAGGCCGACCGCGTTGACTACGCCAAGGAGATGATGGCGAAGGCCCAGGCCAAGGGCGTCAAGCTGCTGCTGCCCATTGACAACGTCTGCGCCGCCGAGTTTGCCAAGGACGCCGAGCCCGTCGTCACCGGCGAGGACATCCCCGACGGCCTGATGGGCATGGACATCGGCCCCGAGACCGTAAAGCTCTACTGCGACGCCGTAAAGGGCGCCGGTACCGTCGTGTGGAACGGCCCCATGGGCGTGTTCGAGTTCCCCAGCTTCGCCAACGGCACCTGGGCCATGGCCAAGGCGGTTGCCGAGAGCGGCGCGGTTACCATAGTCGGCGGCGGCGACAGCGCGTCCGCTGTTGAGAAGAGCGGCTATGCCGACAAGATTACCCACATCAGCACTGGCGGCGGCGCTTCCCTTGAGTTCCTCGAGGGCCTCGAACTGCCTGGTGTCGCCTGCCTGCTCGATAAATAATTAAGGAGCGCTCCGCATGAACAGGAAATACCGCAAGGCGATTATCGCCGGGAACTGGAAGATGAACAAGCTGCCCTCCGAGGCCAAGCCCTTCGTCGAGGAGCTTCGCGCTGCGATGCCGAAGGAAAAGACCTGCGAGACGGTCCTCTGCGTCCCGTTCCCGATTATCCCCGCAATGGCCCGCGCGATGCGCGACAGCCGCATAGCCTACGGCGCGCAGGACGTGTCCGAGCACGCCTCCGGCGCGTACACCGGCGAGGTGTCCGCCGCCATGCTGGCCAATCTGAAGGTCAAGTACTGCATCGTCGGCCACAGCGAGCGGCGGCAGTACCACGCCGAGACAGACTCGGCCGTGAACGTCAAGGCCAAGGCCCTTCTCGACGAGGGGATCACCCCCATCATCTGCGTGGGCGAGAGCCTTGAGCAGCGCGAAAAGGATCTGACGAACGAGTTCGTTGCGTATCAGGTGAAGGCTGCCCTCGCCGGGTTCGACGCCCGCGCGGCCAAGCACTGCGTGATAGCCTACGAGCCCATCTGGGCCATCGGCACCGGCCGCACCGCCACCGCCGAGCAGGCGCAGGAGGTCTGCCACCTCATCCGCAGCGTGATCCGCGAGCTCTATGACGCCCGCGTGGCCCGCGCGGTGAGCATCCTCTACGGCGGCAGCATGAACGCCAAGAACTGTGCCGAGCTCCTTGCCCAGCCGGACATAGACGGCGGGCTCATCGGCGGCGCTTCCCTCAAGACCGAGGACTTCTCGAGGATCATCAGCGCGACCGAGGAAGAGGAGTGAGCGCATGGAGAACGTAAAACCGGCCGCACTCATAATCCTTGACGGCTACGGAATAGGCGAGCCGAACGACGGCAACGCCATCTATCTCGCCAAGACGCCTGTCATGGACAAGCTCCTTGCCTGCTGCCCGCACACTCAGCTCTCCGCCAGCGGCCTTGACGTCGGCCTGCCGGAGGGGCAGATGGGCAACAGCGAGGTCGGCCACACGAATATCGGCGCCGGGCGCGTTGTCTATCAGGATCTGCCCAAAATAAGCAACGCCATAGCTGACGGGAGCTTTTTCACCAATCCGGCCTATGTCAAGGCAATGGACGACGCCAAAGCCTCCGGCGGGGCGCTCCATGTGCTCGGGCTGCTGTCCGACGGCGGCGTGCACAGCCACATCACGCACATCTTTGCCATCCTCGAGATGGCGAAGCAGCGCGGCCTCGAGCGCGTGTATGTCCACTGCTTCCTCGACGGGCGCGACGTGAGCCCCAAGAGCGGCGCGGGCTTTGTCCAGCGCCTGGCCGACAAGTGCGCCGAGCTTGGGAACGCGAAAATCGCCACGATTCAGGGGCGTTTCTGGGGCATGGACCGCGACAAGCGCTGGGAGCGCGTGCAGAAGGGCTATGACGCCATAGTCCGCGCCGCCGGCACACAGAACGCAGACCCCGTTGCCGCGGTGGAGCAGAGCTATGAAAACGGCGTGACCGACGAGTTCGTCGAGCCCGTCGTCTGCTGCCCGGAGGGACACATAAAGTCCGGCGACAGCGTGATTTTCATGAATTTCCGCCCCGACAGGGCGCGCGAAATGACCTGGGCGCTCACCGGCAACCTGCCGGAGGGCGCGGAGCTCGACACCGAGGAGCTCAAGCTCTCGTACGTCTGCACCGCGCAGTACGACGCGGCGCTCACCCTGCCGATAGCCTTCCCGCCCGAGGAGCTCGAGGGCACGATAGGCGAGTATGTCAGCTCCCTCGGCCTGACGCAGTACCGCGTGGCCGAGACGGAGAAATACGCGCACGTCACCTTCTTCCTGAACGGCGGCGTTGAGAAGCAGTACCCGCTCGAGGAGCGCGAGCTGATCCCCAGCCCGAAGGAGTATCCCACCTACGACCTCATCCCCGAGATGAGCGCCGAAAAGGTAAAGGACGCGCTCGTGGCCCGGATGGATAAGGGCGGCTGCGCCATGTATGTCTGCAACTTCGCAAACTGCGATATGGTCGGCCACACCGGCGTTATCCCCGCGGCGGTAAAGGCCGTGGAGACGGTGGACCGCTGCCTCGGCGAGGTCGTTGAGGCCTCCAAGCGCAACGGGATCACGCTGATCGTCACCGCCGATCACGGCAACGCCGACAGGATGGTGGAGCCGGACGGCAGCCCCAACACTGCCCACACCACCAACCTTGTCCCGCTTGTCATTGTCGGGACGGGCGAGCTCAAGCTCCGCGAAGGCGGCAGGCTGGCGGATATAGCTCCCACTCTGCTGGAGCTCATGGGCCTCGGCAAGCCGGAGGAAATGACCGGCACGTCACTTATTGAGAAGTAACCCCTAATTTTAATATTAAGGAGAATCGACATGAAAGAGTATTTTGAGATCGTTGATGTCACCGGGCGCGAAATTATGGACTCCCGCGGCAACCCGACCGTCGAGGTCGAGGTCACCCTCGACGACGGCACCGTCGGCCGCGCCGCCGTGCCCTCCGGTGCCTCCACCGGCGTGCACGAGGCCTGCGAGCTCCGCGACGGCGACAAGAGCCGTTACCTCGGCAAGGGCGTGACCCGCGCCGTTGAGAACGTCAACACCGAGATCGCCGAGGCCCTTCTTGGCCTGAACGCCCTCGACCAGCCCTCCATCGACAAGATGCTCATTGAGCTTGACGGCACTCCGAACAAGTCCCGCCTGGGCGCCAACGCTATTCTCGGCGCGTCCCTCGCCTGCGCTCGCGCTGCCGCCACTGCCCTCAACATGCCGCTTTACAACTACATCGGCGGCGTGAACGCCAAGACCCTGCCCGTGCCCATGATGAACATCCTCAACGGCGGAGCCCACGCCACCAACAACGTCGACATCCAGGAGTTCATGGTCCTGCCCGTCGGCGCGAAGAGCTGGAAGGAAGCCCTCCGCATGTGCTCCGAGGTGTTCCACAACCTCAAGAGCGTCCTGAAGGAGAACGGCACCCCCGCCGCCGGCGTCGGCGATGAGGGCGGCTACGCCCCGAACCTGAAGAAGGACGAGGATGCCTTCAAGTGCATCGTCGCCGCCATCGAGAAGAGCGGCTATAAGCCCGGCGAGGACTTCATGCTCGGCATCGACGCCGCCGTCTCCGACTGGTACAACGCCGATGAGGGCACCTACACCCTGCCGAAGGCCAAGAAGACCATGACCCGCCAGCAGATGGTCAACATGTGGAAGAAGTTTGCCGACACCTACCCGATCATCTCCATGGAGGACTGCATGGGCGAGGACGACTGGGAAGGCTGGAGCATGCTCACCAAAGCCCTCGGCGACCGCGTGCAGCTCGTCGGCGACGACCTGTTCGTCACCAACGTCGAGCGCGTAAAGACCGGCCTCGAGAAGCACGTTGCCAATTCCGTCCTGATCAAGGTCAACCAGATCGGCACCCTGACCGAGACCCTCGACACCATCCAGCTCGCCAACCGCCACGGCTACACCACCGTTGTCAGCCACCGCTCCGGCGAGACCGAGGACACCACTATCGCCGACCTCGTCGTTGGCCTCAACGCCGGCCAGATCAAGACCGGCGCCCCCAGCCGCACCGACCGCGTCTGCAAGTACAACCAGTTGCTCCGCATCGAGGAAGAGCTCTTCGACGTCGCCCAGTACGCCGGCAAGGACGCCTTCTTCAACCTCAGCAAGTAATCGCGTTCATACCAAAAAACACCCCGGGATTTTCCCGGGGTGTTTTGTTCGTGTTTGGGCCGGCGGGCCTTGCGCGCCTGCCGCGGCGGATGGTATACTTGAAAAAAGGAGGTTTCGGATATGCGGAAACTGAAGTGCCTGCGCTGCGGCGAGGACATGCAGTTCGTGCGCCGGGAGGATTTCCAGCTTGGGCGCACTGGGTGGATACTCGGCGACTGGCCGAATCTGCTGGCCGGGGCGATGGAGCTCGACGTGTACGTCTGCAAAAACTGCGGCAAGGTTGAGCTGTTCCTGCCGGAGGGCGAGATAGAAGGCGTGGATTCCGGGGAACTGCCGCAGAAAAAGTGTCCCAAATGCGGCGCTGTAATAGATTTTGACTACCCGAAGTGCCCGGTCTGCAAGTACGATTTCTGGGGAAACGGCGACTGAGGCGGCACGGAGGATTGCGCGCCTGCCCTTACTAACGAAAGAGCAGGTTCGCCGGAAAAGGATAAAAACATTTTATATCTGTGTATATAAGCGCCGGGCTCTGGCAACAATATCCTCCGACAACATTAGTTGGAGGTTTGTTATGGACGATAACAACAAGAGCTCCGGCGGCAAGCTGGACGGTTTTTTTAACGGGAAGGGCTTCTACATAGTCCTTTTCCTCTGCGTGGCGGTAATCGGCGTTTCTGCCTGGAGCCTGCTGAGCGGGAAGGGGACTGTGGAGAAGGATGATATCGGGGACATCTCCCTTGCAGCCACCGCGGCCCCCTCTGCCGCTGTTTCAACCCCCGCGCCCACGCCGGAGGCGGAAGAGACGGAATGGGAAATACCTGAGGACGCGGTGGAGGTCATCGCGGAGCCGGAACCCG
>DVGA01000001.1 GCA_018712985.1 Candidatus Scatomorpha intestinavium | reverse complement strand
CCTTGAGATGGGCGAGCGCTATCACACTCTGTCGCTCGTCATAATAATGGTGCTGACGCTGTGCTTCGCCGCGGCCGTCGCCGTGTATTTCGTCAACCGGATGGACTTCGTCCTTGACCAGAGCGGCGTTGCGCTGTCCGGCGCAAACTACTCCGACCTGTTCCACCTTCAGATCCAGTTCCTGATAGGCATCCTCTCGCTGATGGCCCTCGTCATCATCTTTCTCGTGTTCAACCGGCGCTACGCCACCTATATGAACTACGAGTCCAAGGTGGACGTACTGACCGGCGCGCTGACGCGCAAGGCCTTCCTGCAGTCCTGCGGCAAGCTGATGAAGGATCTACAGCCGGGCGAGGACGGGACATCCGCCTATTTCATCATGCTCGACGTGGACCGCTTCAAGAGCGTCAACGACCGCTTCGGCCACCCGGAGGGCGACCGTGTCCTGCGCGAGACGGTGCAGGAGCTGTGCGGCGTGTTCAGCCGCGGCCTCGCCGGGCGCATGGGCGGCGACGAGTTCGCCCTCTTCCTCTACCGGCCCGTGAGCCGCGAGGAGCTCGAGGCCGCGCTCCGCCTGATGCAGGAGAGGCTGCACAGCATACGCCTTGAGGGCGTCAGGCTCAGCTGCAGCGTCGGCGCGCTACCGGTGGCGGAGCCGCGCGCGGTGGAAGATATCTACCGCGCGGCCGACCGGCTGCTGTATGAGGCGAAGCAGCTCGGCCGGGACCGCTTTGTCATCGGCGAGCCGCTGAAATGAATAATCCTCACCGGGCTGAGATACCCGGAACAAGCCCCGGGCCTTGCGGCCCGGGGTTTTCTATTCCAATCGCCGGCGGATTGTGCTACAATCGGCTCAGGAGGGACGCATATGAAAGACAGGATACAGATAATATTGGGCGACATCACCCGCTCGGACGCTGACGCGATAGCCAACGCCGCCAACACCTCCCTGCTCGGCGGAGGCGGGGTGGACGGGGCGATACACCGCGCCGCGGGGCCGCAGCTCCTTGAAGAGTGCCGCACGCTGCACGGCTGCGAGACGGGCAGGGCCAAAATAACGAAGGGCTACAACCTGAAAGCGAAATATGTCCTGCACACCCCCGGCCCGGTCTGGCACGGCGGCGGTCACGGCGAGGCCGGGCTGCTGCGCGGCTGCTACCTCTCCTGCCTTGAGCTGGCGAGCGAATACGGCTGCAAAACGGTGGATTTCCCGTCCATCTCCACCGGGGTCTACGGCTATCCGGTGGACAAGGCGGCGGACGTGGCGATAGGCGCGATAGCGGACTATCTCGCCGGCCACCCGGAGATCGAGCGGGTGCGCATGGTCTGCTTCGACCAGAGGACAAAGGCGGCCTACGACGCCGCGCTCGAGCGGCTGTGAGCGCGCGTACGCTCAGCCTGACCGTCTCCCCGGAGCAGGACGGCAGGCGCGTCCGCAGCCTGCTCCAGGGCCCGCTTGGGCTCTCCGCCGGGCTCGTTACGCGCCTGAAGCAGCGCGATGGGGCCGTGCGGCTGAACGGCCGCCCCGTCAGGACGCTTGACGCCGTCCGCGCCGGGGACTTGCTCGAGGTGGACGTCGGCGACGTGCGCGAGGGCGTGTTCGTCCCCGGCGGCCCGGCGCTCGACATACTCTATGAGGACGAGGACCTGCTTATCATAAACAAGCCCGCGGGCATCGCCGTGCACGGCCGCTCCGAGCGCGGCGAGCCGACGATAGGCGCCGCCGTGGCGCGCTATCTGGGCACCGCGGCGCCGTTCCACCCCGTGAACCGGCTCGACCGCGGCACGACCGGCGCGATGTGCGCGGCGAAGAACGGCTATATGCACGACCGGCTGCGGAAAATACTGCACACGGACGCCTTCCGCCGCGAGTACCTCGCGCTCTGCTGCGGCGCGCCGCCGGCGGGGTCCGGCGTCATTGACCTGCCGATAGCCCGGGTGCCGGGCGAGAAAAAATTCAGCCCCTCTCCCGAGGGGCTCGCAAGCCTGACGCGCTATGAAGTGCTCGCCTCCGCCGGGGGAATCTCGCTGCTCCGCCTGCGCCCGGAGACCGGGCGCACGCACCAGATACGGGTCCACCTCTCCGCCCTCGGCTGCCCGATAGTGGGCGACAGGCTCTACGGCGGCGGGACCGGCGCGGCGCGGCCGCTGCTGCACTCGGCCTCGCTCCGGCTCGTGCATCCGCTCACGGGCGCGCAGATTTCCGTCTCTGCCCCGCTGCCCGGGGACATGCAGGAGGTTTTGAGAGCGCATGAGATTGAGACTGTCCTATAACTCCCCCGTGATACTCAGCTTCGCGCTGATAAGCCTCGCCGCGCTCGTGCTCGGCGAGCTCACCGGCGGGGAGACTACCTACGCGCTCTTCACCACCTATCCCGCGCCGCTGACAGACCCGCTGACCTATGTCCGGCTCTTCGGCCACGTCCTCGGCCACGCGGACTGGCAGCACTACATAAGCAACATGCTCATGCTGCTCGTGATAGGCCCGCCGATGGAGGAGCGCTACGGCGGCGGGCCGCTGCTGCTCTCCATAGCCGTCACGGCGCTTGTCTCCGCGCTCGCCCAGTGGCTGCTCTTCCCGAACACCGCTCTGCTCGGCGCTTCCGGCATAGTGTTCATGCTGATCGTCATGGCCTCTCTCTCCGGCATGCGGCGCGGCGAGCTCCCGCTGACGCTGCTGCTCGTGCTCGTGCTGTACCTCGGGCAGGAGGTGCTCGCCGGGCTGTTCACGCGGGACAACGTCTCGCAGCTCACGCACATCATCGGCGGCCTCATGGGCGCTGTGCTCGGCTATGCCCTAAGGCGGGCGTGACTCAGGCCACGGCGATGCGCTCGCGGCCGTCCGGGGTGAAGTATATCACCGGCGCTGCGGCGCAGACGGCCTCGGCCATCGCGGTCGCGCTCTCCGCCTCCCCCTCCGGCACGCACACGGGCGCGAGGGATATCTCCCCCGACACATGCGCGCTCACCGCCTCGCGCGAGACAAGCGAGGCGAGCAGGGCGTCCATCGCCTCGCCGAAGGCGGAGCTGTCGGCCGTAACGCCGAGCGCCGCGCCGTCCACCGTCACAAGATAGGCGGCCTCAACGCCCTCACAGCGCCCGAGCAGCTCGCGCGAGAGCGCGGAGGCGCTGCCGCCGCTCCCCGAGGCGGCAAAGACGGGCTCCGCCCTCAGCTCAAGCTCCGGCGGGGCGCTCTCGCCCCGGGCGACCTCCTCCGCCGCGGCCGTCGCCGCGCGCACCGCGCTGTTTATCTCCGCGCGCGTCCATCGTCCGGGCAGTTCCTCGCCCCCGGCGCTCACCGTGTATTCGAACCTCAGGTTTGCCATCAGGAACAGCAGCACCGCCGCGGCGGCAGCCGCGGCTTTTTTGAGCTTCAAAGCCATCACCTCACAGTTAACATAACACATTCACGGCAGCAGTCAAGGCCTTCGGCAAAACTTGCCATAACTCCCCTGATTTCTCCCGCCGCGCGGGCATATCATGGGACAGAAAGGGGTGAGGACATGGCTTACGAGGACACCGGGCGCGCCATGGCGCACAGCCTTATCCTTGAAGAGCGCGCGAAGCTCACCGTCACCGGCGTGGAGGAGGTGGAGAGCTTCGACGAGGACCGAATAGAGCTGCGCACGGTAAAGGGCCGGCTGACAATCACCGGCGAGGGGCTGCACATCGGGCGGCTCAGCCTTGAGACCGGCGAGCTCAGCGCCGAGGGAACGCTTACCGATTTGCAGTACGAGGACTCCGTGCCGGGGCAGGGCGGGTTCTGGTCCCGGCTCTTCGGGTGAGCGGAATGGCTGCCCCGATAGCGCTCCAGGCGGAGCAGGCGGCGCTTTCCGTCGCGCTCGGAGCGGCGCTCGCCGCGCTCTATGACTTTTTCAAGGCCTTCCGGCTCCGCGCGAACTCCGGCTGCCTCACCGCGGCGGCGGACACGCTCTTTTCCTGCGCGCTGCTCGCCGCGCTGTTCGTGTTCGCGCTCGGCCCGGGGGAGGGCCGGCTCAGGCTTTTCATGCTCGCCGCGGCGGCGCTCGGCTGGGGCGTCTGGCGGCTCACCCTCTCGCGCTGGGCCCTGCGGGCGTTCTCACTGCTGGCCGAGGGGCTCTTCCGGGCGCTCCGGCCGCTGAAAAATTTTCATCCGTTCAAAAAAATTGCAAAAAATATCTTTTCAAATTGCCGATATGGGTTTACAATATGGAAAAACCGCCGCCGGCGCGCAAGGCCCGGCAGGGACGTCAGTGGAGGCCGGGATGAAGCTAAGCAGGTCTGGGATTATAGCGCTGCTGATAGCGTCCGCCCTCTCGCTGTACGCCCTCGCGGGCATAGCGGCGACGGAGGCCGCCGCCGGGGAGTACAGGCAGCGTCTCGAGACTCTCGGCGAGCGGGCCGCGGAACTTGAACAGGAGAACGCGCGCCTCGCGCGCGAGCTCGCCCTCGCCTCGGACAGCGAGTCGATTGAGCGCGCGGCAAGGTCGCTCGGCCTTGTCTATCCCGGCGAGATCGTGTTCGAGTTCTCTGGCGGCAGGGACAATTAAACAGGGGGATAGAGAGCCAAAAATGCAGCTTCAGGTGGGAATGGTAGTCGAGGGGAAGGTCACGGGCATCACCAAGTTCGGGGCCTTTGTCACCATGCCGGACGGCAAGAGTGGGCTGGTCCACATATCCGAAATCGCAAATACCTTCGTCAACGACGTGCACGACTATGTGCAGGAGGGGCAGACGGTCAAGGTCCGCGTCCTCAGCATCGCCGACGACGGCAAGATCAACCTCTCCATAAAAAAGGCGGAGGAGCCGGCTCCCGGCGCCAGGCCGGAGCGCCGCGCGCCGCGCGCGCCCTCTTCCGCGCCGAGGCCGTACGCCTCCGGCCGCCAGAGCGTTCCGCCCGCGAACGGGCCCTCCGGCGACCAGAGCTTCGAGGATAAGCTGAAGCACTTCATGCAGGAGTCGGACAGCCGCATGGCAGACAACAAGATGTACTCCGATCACCGGACCTCCCGCAGGAGGAAATAAGCGCAAATTGCGCGCAAAGCCGCAGCGTCCGGCATATCTTCAGCCGGGGGCCGCGGCTTTGCGGCGTTTTCGGCCTGTATACGCGCATATTCAAAGGAGGGTTTTGTCCTTGAGCGACTGTTATATCGTCTGTGCCGCCGCGATGTCGGCCGGGCGCTTCACGCCCCGCGGGGGCGACTATATCATAGCGGCGGACGCCGGGGTGAAGCACCTCGAGCGGCTCGGTGCAAGGCCCGACCTCATTGTCGGGGACTTCGACTCCCTCGGCCATGTGCCGGTTTTCCCGAACATAGAGGTCTGTCCCGTTGAGAAGGACGACACCGACTCGATGATAGCCCTCAAGCACGCGCTCACGCTCGGTTTCGGGCGCATCTTCCTCTTCGGCGCGCTGGGCGGGCGTAGGCTCGACCACACGCTGGCCAACATCCAGGCCCTTGCCTACGCCCGCGCGCACGGCGCGGAGTGCTTCCTCTTCGGCGAGGGCTGCGCGCTCACCGCGATATCGGATGGGGACGCCCTGCGCTTCGACGGGCGCTACAGCGGCGATTTCTCCGCCTTCTGCCACGGGCCGGACGCCTCAGGCGTCACTGAGCGCGGGCTTTACTACAGCCTTGACGGCGCGGAGCTGACGAGCTTTTTCCCCCTCGGCGTGAGCAACAGCTTCACCGGCGCGCCGGCTGAGATCTCCGTCAGGCGCGGCACGCTGATAGTCTACTGGCGGGACAACCCCGACCTGCCCCTCCCGGAGCGTGGAAGCGTATAAAAAGATCCCCCGCGGCAAAAGCCGCGGGGGATCACGCATCTTCCCCGCCCAGCCCGGCGAAGAATTCGTCGTAAGAACAATTATAGATTTTTCTCAGCTCGATCAGCACGCTCGCCCTGATGTTCAGCTCGCCCGACTCATACTTCGCGTAGGTCGTCCGGCCTATATCGCAGCCGCGGCGCTGCAGCTCGGCGCACAGCTTTTCCTGGGACAGCCCGTGCTCCGTCCTCAGCCGCCGCAGGTTTGAGCCCATGTCCCTGTCTCGCCGGATTTTCTGCTCCATTGCCTCACCTCGCCAGGAAAACTACCCTCTGTCAGTTGCATTTTTCCCTATCGTATGCTAAGATGAGGTCAAATATTGACCGCGATACTGGTCAAAAGGAGGCAAATCGCGGATATGGATTATCGCACACTGTATTTTTACCTCTTCAATCAGATCACGGACGCCGTTGAGGAGCTGGACGCGGGAATGTATGCCGAGGCCCGCGAACGGCTCGCCGCCGCCCAGAGCAGCACCGAAGAGCAGGTGATATCCGCGGACGAAAACGGGCTTTAAGCCGCCTGCCCGCGCTCCCGCCCGGTTATCCCTCCCCGGGCGGGAAGGTTTTATCGCCAGAAAGGGTATATTGAGAGCATTATCAGAGTATTTAACAACGAACAAATCCGCCCGGGTTTCCGGGCGGATTTATTCGTGCGTTATGATGCGGTTTTAACCCTGAGCGTCCTCCGCGGGGAAGGTGACGGTGATCTTCGTGCCGCGGCCCTCCTCGCTCTCAAGCGCGATGTCGGCGTTGTGATACTGCGCCGCGTGCTTCACGATGGACAACCCGAGGCCCGTGCCGCCAGTGGCGCGCGAGTGGCTCTTGTCAACGCGGTAGAAGCGCTCGAAAACGCGCAGGCGGTGCTCAGCCGGGATGCCGATGCCGTCGTCCGCCACACAGAGCGCCACGCCTCCGTTGCCGGCGCGGGCGACCGAGACGTCGACATGCCCGCCCTCGCGGCCGTATTTTACGGCGTTGTCACAGAGATTCCAGACGATTTCCCACAGCAGGCGGCGCACACCGCGGACCGTGCCGCCCTCACCCGTGACGTTTATGGATATCGAGCGCTTTTCGGCCGCGGGGGCCAGGTCGCCCGCCACGTCGCGCGCGAGCTGGAGCATATCCGTGTTTTCACGCGGGAAGCTCTCGCCCTCGTCCATGCGGGAGAGGTCGATAACGTCGTCGACGAGCGCCACAAGGCGCTCCGCCTCCGAGCGGATGCGGCCGAGGAAGCGCTGTTGGTCCTCCTTTTTCACAAGGCCGTCCTGCAGCAGCTCCGCCGCGCCCATGATGGAGTGCAGCGGCGTTTTCAGCTCGTGGGAGACGTTCGCGGTAAATTCGCGGCGGAGGCGCTCCGCGCGTAGCTTCTCCGTGACGTCGAAGGCCAGCAGTACCGTGCCGCGGGAGACGCCGTCCGTCAGCACCGGGCTGGCGGAGAGCTGGTACTCCGCGCCGTCGCGCTCGATGACGGTCTCGCCGTGCCTGCCGGCGTCGGCGCTCTCCATGAGCGCGCGCAGCTCCGGGCTGCGGTCGAGCGTGAGTATGTCGTTGCCTATGCAATCGCTGCCGGCGCTGAAAATGCGCGCGGCGCTGGGGTTTATGCTGAGTATCATGCCCTCGTGGTCGAGGAGTATGAGCCCCTCGCTCATGTTGTCCGTCACGGCGGAGAACTCCTCGCGCCGGCGGTTCAGCTCCTCTATCTGGGAGGCGATCTGCTCCTTCTGCTGCTCCACGCGCGTGAGCATCGGGCTGAGCTCGTCATAGACGTCGTTGCTCAGCGGGTCGTCAAGGTCTATCGCGTTCAGCGGGCCGACAATGCGCTTTGAAAGCCGCGAGGCCAGATAGGACGCCAGCAGCACGGCCGCGGCCATGATGAGGATGAGCGGGAGCAGCATCCCGAACACGAGCGCGAACACCGTCCTGTGGCTCGCCGAGGCGCGCAGTACGGTCCCGTCGCTGAGCAGCACCGCCTGATACAGCGTCTCCTCCGAGAGCGTGGAGGAATAGCGCGAGCTCTCGCCGTGGCCGGTGGAGAGCGCCTCGGTGAATTCCTCGCGCGTGGAGTGGTTCTCCATGAGGTCGGCGTCGGCGTCCGTGTCATAGAGCACGCTGCCGTCGGCGGCTATCCACGTCAGGCGCAGGTCGCCCGTGGCGAGCCCGTCGAAATAGTCGAGTCCCTCGTCCTCCACGGCCTGTGCGGCAAGGCGGGCCTGCATGGCGAGCTGGTCCGACTGCTCGGAGGCGAAATAACTGTAGAGCGCGCCGGTTATGAGCACAAGGCAGGCGGCCAGAACTATGAAGGCGACGAGGAAAATGGAGCGGAAGATTTTTTTGGTCATGTCTCCGCCTCCAGCCTGTAGCCAACGCCGCGTACCGTGCCTATCATGCCGCCGGCCTCGCCCAGTTTCTGGCGCAGGGTGCGGACATGCACGTCCACGGTGCGGGTCTCGCCGTCGTAATCCGTCCCCCAGACCTCGCTGAGCAAGCGGTCGCGCGTAAACACCGTGCCGGGCTTTTCCATGAGCGCGCGCAGGAGGTCGAACTCCTTGAGCGTCAGCGCCACGGCGGCTCCGTCCACGGTAACGGTGTGCGTGGCGGGGTCGAGCCTTATCTTGCCTATGCAGAGCGGCTCCTCCGCCCTGCTGGGCGCCGCGCGGCGGAGCACGGCGCGCACGCGCGAGACCATCTCCATCATGCCGAACGGCTTGACGAGATAGTCGTCCGCGCCCGAATCGAGCCCGGTTATCTTGTCATATTCGGCGCCGCGCGCCGTGGCCATTATGACCGGCACGTTGCGCGTAACGGCGGAGAGGCGCAGGCGGCGGAGAATTTCCAGCCCGTCCTCCCCGGGGAGCATCACGTCAAGGATGATGAGCTCCGGCAGCCGCTTTTTCAGCGCGGCAAAGAGCTCGGCGCCCGTCTCAAGCCCCTCGGCCTCGAAGCCGGTGGAGCGCAGGGCATAGACCTCTATGTCGCGGATCGCGGCGCCGTCCTCAACACAGTAGATCACAGCATCTCCCCTCCCTTGTGGACGCCGGTGACGGAGAACTCGACCCATTCGGCGATGTTGGTGGCGTGGTCGCCGATGCGCTCGAGATATTTTGCTATCATGAGCAGGTCAAGGGCGTATTCGCCCTCGCCGCTGTGCGTGGAGATGCGCTCGATAATGGACTTCTTTATCCTCGTAAACAGCTCGTCGGCCTCGTCGTCCTTCGCGGCGACGACCCCGGCGGCCTCGGCGTCGTGGCGGACGAAGGCGTCCACGCTGTCGGTCACCATGCTGATGACCTTGCGCGCGAGCTCCCTGAGCAGCGGGGCGTCCGCCCCGTCGACGGGGCCCATGAAGGTGGCGGTCTCGGCTATGTCGAGCGCCTGGTCGCCGATGCGCTCCATGTCGGTTATCATCTTCAGCGCGGCGGAGATCTGCCGGAGGTCGCTCGCAACGGGCTGCTGCTGGAGCAGGAGCTTGAGGCAGATGCTCTCTATATCGCGTTCCTTCTGGTCGATGTCGTTTTCAAGCGAGCGCACGCGCTCGATGCTGTTCGCCTCCTCGCCGTCGAGCATGGAGCGCGCGGTGACCGCTATGGCCTCCTCGCAGAGCGCGCCCATTGAAATCATCTCGCGGTTGAGCAGAGCGAGCTGTTCGTCGAATTTGTTGCGCATATCAGCCAAACCTCCCTGTGATATAGTCCTCGGTGCGTTTTTCCTGCGGGTGGGAGAAAATCCTCTCGGTGTCGCCGTACTCCACAAGCTCGCCGAGCAGGAAGAAAGCCGTCTTGTCGGAGACACGCACCGCCTGCTGCATATTATGCGTTACCATGATCACAGTATAGCGGTTTTTCAACTCCATGGCAAGGTCTTCTATCTTGGAAGTGGAGATCGGGTCGAGGGCGCTGGTGCTCTCGTCCATGAGCAGTATGTCGGGCTCAACGGCGAGGGCGCGGGCGATGCAGAGGCGCTGCTGCTGACCGCCAGAGAGGCCGAGCGCGCTCTTGTTCAGGCGGTCCTTTACCTCGTCCCAGATGGCGGCGTCGCGCAGGCTGCGCTCGACTATGGCGTCCAGCTTGGCCTTGCCGCGGATTCCGTGGGTGCGCGGGCCGTAGGCGATGTTGTCGTAAATACTCATCGGGAAGGGGTTGGCCTTCTGGAACACCATGCCTATCTGCTTGCGGAGGCGGGTCACATCAACGTCCTTGCCGTAGATATTCTCGCCGTTATAGAGCACCTCGCCGTCGATTTTCACGCTGTCGACAAGGTCGTTCATGCGGTTCAGGGTCTTGAGGAAGGTGCTCTTGCCGCAGCCGCTCGGTCCGATGAGGGCGGTGATGCGGTTTGCGGGTATCTCAAAGGATATGTCCTTCAGCGCGTGGTTGTCGCCGTAGTATAGGTTGAGGTGCCTGGACTCTATTATCGTGCGCTCGGCGGTGTCGCCGGAGCTGTTATAAACGGTTTTGCTCATATTCTGTTCTCCCCGCTCTCAATTTTTCTTCAGTTTCTTGCCGGCAATCTTGGCGGCGATGTTGATGACAAAGGCAATCACGAGCAGCACGACCGCGACGGCGAAGGCTTCGCTGAAGTCGGCGCGCTCCTTGGCGTAAACATAGAGGGAAACCGTCAGCGTCGACCCGGCGGCGCCGAAAAAGTTGGAAAAGAACTCGCCGATGCTGCCCCCGCCGAAGTTGGCCATCCTCATGCCCATGCCGGCGGTGAACATCAATATGGCGCTCTCGCCCACGATGCGGCCGACGGCGAGGATGCAGCCGGTGACGATGCCGTCCACGCTGCTGGGGAGGACGACGGTGCGTATCATGTGCCACTTGCCGCTGCCGAGGGCGAGCGAGCCCTCGCGGTAGCTCTGCGGCACGGTCTTGAGAGACTCCTGCGTGGTGCGTATGATGGTCGGGAGCGTCATCATGACCAGGCTGAGCGAGCCGGCTATCAGGCTCGTGCCCAGTCCCAGCGCCTGGCAGAAGACCATCATGCCCACGAGGGCGAAGATAATGCTCGGCATGCCGGAGAGCGTTTCGGTGGCGAATTCTATTATGCTGACGAACTTCTTGTTCGTGGCGTACTCGGTGAGGTATATCGCGCTGCCGACGCCGAGAGGCAGGACGATTATCAGCGTGGCTATCACGACGTAAACCGTGTTGACGATGGCGGGGAGTATGCCCTCGATGTCGTTTATGACGCTCTCCTCGCTGCTGAGGAACTCCCAGCTCAGGTTGGGCACGCCGCGGTAGAGTATGTAGCCGATGAGGAAGACGAGCAGGGCGCAGATTATGGCCGCGGAGACGTAGAGCAGGGTGCGCATCGTTATATCGTATGCCCTGCGCCGCGGGGAAAGGCCCTGAGTTATGGATACGCGGTTGGATTCGTTCATCTCAGTTGCCCTCCTTGTTGCGCTTGAGGAAGAGGTTGAGCGTGGCGTTTATGAGCATGATGAAGAGGAAGAGCACGAGCCCGATGGAGAAGAGTGCCTGGCGGTGCAGCCCGCCGGCATAGCTCATCTCGCCCGCGATGGCCGTGGTGAGGAACTTGACGCTCGAGAGCAGGCCCGGCATGTTCGCCACGTTGCCGGCGACCATTAGGATGGCCATGGCCTCGCCTATCGCGCGGCCGACGCCGAGGACGACCGCGGCGGCAATGCCGCTCTTCGCGGCCGGGGCGCTCACGCGGAAATAGGTCTCTATCTCCGTGGCGCCGAGGGCCAGGGACGCCTCCTCATACTCGCGAGGCACGGAGTTCAGCGCCGTTTCGCTCACGGAGATGATGCTGGGGAGTATCATGATCGCCAGCACGACGATTGCAGCCAGCAGCGTGTCGCCGGCGGGGAGGCTGAAGGCGGTGCGTATGGCGGGGACGAGCACCATCATGCCCACGAGGCCGTAAACGACGCTCGGGATGCCGGCCAACAGGTCGACCACCTCGCGTATTACCGCGGCTATCTTCCGGTTGGCGACCTTGGAGAGGAACACGGCCATGAGGAAGCCTATCGGCACGCCTATCACTATGGCGCCGGCAGTGCCGTAGATGCTGGTGAGTA
>DVGA01000076.1 GCA_018712985.1 Candidatus Scatomorpha intestinavium | reverse complement strand
GGAGGCATAACGCGCCTCACAGAGGCGCGAAGTAGCTGCAAAGTGGCCATCCCGAAGGGTGAATGACGTAAGCCACCAAAACCGTGCATTGCTCCCTTCGGTCGCGGCACTAACAGCCCGCATTATTTGCCCGTCAGTGCCGCGAGCGAAGCGAAGCAAACGCACGGTCGGCTATGCAATTAACTCATTCACCATTAGGGATGACCACTTAGCGATTCCGTAAAGTTGGGTGAAAACCGGCTCTTGGCTCCGATGAGCACCAAGCGGTTTTCTCTTTGGAGTCTGAGGGGTTTCTTTTTGACAAGACAAAAAGAAATCTCTCAGAAAGAAATTGCAGGGACTTTTGTCCCTGCAATCGTTATATTAAGGGCTCTGCCCTTATATTATTGCCCTCGCGGCCCTTCGGGCCGCGCTCTGCCTCCACACGCAGTGTGGCCGCTATCAGTGGCCGGAGGGGCCGGGTGAGTCCTCCTCCGGCTCCTGCCGGGCGCGGGGGAAATTCCAGCGGTAGTGCGCGGAGAGGCTCCGTAGCAGTACGGTCGCCGCTGTGCCCGCGAGCGAGGCCCAGGTGAAGCCCGCCGCGGCCCGGACGGCGAGGAACACGAGCGCGCCGAGGAGCGAGGCGGTGGCATAGACGTGCTTTACGAATATGTACGGCCGCTCGCCGGCGAGCACGTCGCGCAGCACGCCGCCGCCGACGCCCGTGACCACGCCGACGAACACGAGCAGGAAGGCGTTTTCATGCCCGAGCTCTATCGCCATATTCATCCCGGCCACGGTGAACGCGCCAAGACCCACGCTGTCGGTTATCAGCAGGGCGGAGGCCCAGACCCTGTGCCGCTTCAAATCCGGGCTGTGCCGCCGGCCGATGAGGAAGGTGAGCAGCGATACGGCTATTGCGATCGCGGCGTAAATGGGGTTTGAAAACGTGCGCGGCGGGGTCACCCCGAGGGTCAGGTCGCGTATCACGCCGCCTCCCACCGAGGTTATCAGCCCGAGCACGACCACGCCGAAGAGGTCCATGCCCTTCCTCATGCCGAGCGCTGCGCCGGAGATGGCGAAAGCTGGCATTCCGACAAGCTCAAGGGCGAAAATCAGGGTGTTCACGCGCATTACCTCCCGCGTATTTCTCAGAGAGCGAACTGCGCGGGAAGTATATCACCTTTCAGAAGCCATTTCAAGGCTTATTTGAGCCCGAAAAAGGCCACAGCTATGCCTCCGGGGCCGGCGTGGGTCCCGATGACGCTGCCGATGGATGTCACTGGCAGCTCGTCGGCGTGAGAGCGCCAGAGCGCGGCGCTGTCGGAGACATATTTCATCAGCAGCGCGTCGGAGAGGCCGGTGTAGCCCAGCAGGTAGGGCATTGAGAAGTCTATGCCGTGCTTTTCCACGAGCTGGTTGAGCAGGTTGCCGCCGTTTTTCGAGCCGCGCGCCTTGCCCACGAGGGCGACGGCGCCGTCCCGGAGCGTGACGACCGGCTTGATGGACAGCACGCCGCCGGCGAAGGCCACGGCGGCCGAGATCCTGCCGCCGCGCTTGAGGTATTCGAGCGTGTCCAGCAGGGCGAGCACACAGATGCGTGAGCGGTTTGCGGCGAGCAGGGACTCGATTTCTGCAGCGGGGCGGCCCTCGGAGGCCAGGCGCGCGGCGTAGCGCACGAGTATCTGCTCGCCGATGGAGGCGCTGCGGCTGTCCACAACGCGGACGCGGCCGTCAAAGCCCCCCGCGGCGATCACGGCGCTCTGGTAGGTGCCGGAGAGCTCGGCGGAGATGGTTATAGCCACGACCTCGTCCGCCGTCTCGAGCGCGGCGGAAAACGCGGACTCGAACTCGGCCGGGGAGGGCTGGCTCGTGCAGGGCATAACGTCGCTCTCCACCAGTTTTTCATAGAACTGCATCGGGCTGAGGCCGATGCCGTCGACATACTCCTCGTCGCCGAAGCGGGTGCGAAGATGAACGATGTCTATGCCGAGCTCCGCGGCCTCGGCGGCAGTGAAGTCGGCGGTGGAATCCGTGATGATCTTTACCATGTCCAGACCTCCGTATCATTTGTTGAGCAGTCAACGAATGATACACCCTACAGCGCGTCCTG
This sequence comes from Candidatus Scatomorpha intestinavium, assembly GCA_018712985.1. GTDB lineage: Bacteria > Bacillota > Clostridia > Oscillospirales > Oscillospiraceae > Scatomorpha > Scatomorpha intestinavium. The sequence continues at coordinate 20,306 of DVGA01000076.1, read as the reverse complement.
TCAAGGGGCAAACGCGCCGCCGGCGCTTTATGGGCAGTAGGGCCTGAGCTCATGATGGCGCAGCGCCATGTCGAAGAGCTCGATGTGCGGCTCTCCTTCGATGTAGAGCCAGCGCCTGATGGACGTGCTCTCAAAGGCGAACAACCGCTCGCACTCAAGCGGCGTGTAGCGCTCGAAGGAGCCTGGATAAAGCGAGCGATAGGCCTCGCAGAACCATGGACAGCCTGCCGGACGTCCCATTTCGCGGCAGACGCCCTCGAGCTGTATGTTCCCCTCGCAGAGCGCGGCGCGCGGCTCGGCCAGGAGCTGGGCGTATTTGCGCATGGCGCAGTCGGTCTGGAAATACAGTACCCCTTCAAGCTGCACCACGCTCATCATGCGCGAGCTGACGCCGCCGCCGGCGCGCGCCGTGGAGAGGACCATCTTCCTCCCGGGGCCGAACTCCTGCCAGAAAGCGGCTGATTTTTCTTCAAACATCCCCATGCCTCCGTGATGTGATATTGGTTAAGGTATATTATAGCGACAGCGGCGCGCTTTTTCAACGGACAGTGCCATATTTGATGGTTTTCTGGCCGGCAGGGGTTGATTTTGGCAGTTGGATAAGGTATCCTTAAAGGGCTGGGAGGTTTGTGAAATGTACGAAGACAAGTTCAGGGAGTTCAGCGCGCTTGTGGCAAGGGCGGACAAGGCCCTTTTACGCGCAAAGGCGGAATATGTAAGGCCTTTCGGACTGCGCGGAGTTCATGTCTCCTGCCTGCTCGCGCTGCTGAACGCGGGCGAGGGGCTGACGGCGAGCGAGCTTTCGGCCCGCTGCGAGGTGGACAGGGCGCAGATTTCCCGCGTGCTCTCCGAGCTGACGGAGCGCGGACTGGTCGGCGGGACAGATTCAGACGGGCGGCGGCGCTACCGCGGCAGCCTGTGCCTCACGGAAGAGGGTCGCCGGACGGCCGCCGCTATGATAGGCATCGTGGACGAAAAGCTCGAGCAGGTGGCCTCGGGCCTGGACGCGAAGGAGCTTGAGACCTTTTACTCTGTTTTCCGCACCATAGTGGAGCGGCTCGAAAAAATCTGAGAGGGAAATCCATGGCGAGACTTCTGAAATTCCTTTTCTCGCGCCTGACCGTGGTGGCAGTGCTGATGCTGCTGCAGGTGGGCGTGCTTGTGGCCGCCCTGGCGTATTTCGGCTCAAACTACGCGCGGTTCCAGTTCGTGAGCGTCGTGCTCTCGATAATCGCGATTATTTTCATCATCAACCAGAACATAAGCCCGGCCTTCAAGATAGCGTGGATCCTGCCCATTGCCTTCCTGCCGGTTTTCGGCATACCGCTTTACATACTCTTCGCAAAAAAGCCGCTGCCCGAGCGCAAGCGCTCGCGGATGGAAGGCGTGCTCCGGCGCTACAGCGCCGCGATGGCCACGGTGCACAGCGAGAGCGTGGAGCTCGAGCGGGAGGATGTGGATGCGGCGATGCAGTCGCGCTACCTTGAGCGGGCGGCCTCGGCCCCGGTTTTTACGGGCACGGATGCGGAGTATTTCTCGCCGGGCGAGCGGCTGTATGAGGCAATGCTCGATCGGCTGCGCGCTGCGAAGCGCTACATCTTCCTTGAATACTACATAATCGAGAGCGGGGAGATGTGGGACAGCATACTCGAGATACTCAAGCAGAAGGTGCTCGAGGGCGTGGACGTGAGGCTGATGTACGACGACATGGGCTGCATCATAACGCTGCCGAACAACTATTACAGGCAGATGGAGCGCCTCGGCATCAAGTGCTGCACCTTCCACCGGCTGCAGCCGGTGCTCACCGGCACTATAAACAACCGCGACCACCGGAAAATCTGCGTCATAGACGGGGAGGTGGCCTTCACCGGGGGTGTGAACCTCGCGGACGAATATATAAACCGCAAGGTGCGCTTCGGCCACTGGCTGGACAGCGGCGTGATGGTGCACGGCCCGGCGGCCTATTCCTTCGCGCTGATGTACCTTGCCATGTGGGATGACCTGCGCCGCGAGGACGACGACCCGGCGGATTTCCTGCCCTCGCCGGGCGCGTTCGAGGGCCTGGAGGGGCAGGGCTATGTCCAGCCGTATACGGACACCCCGGTGGACGAGGAGCCGGTGGGCGAGACGGCGTATATCAACATGCTCTCCCGCGCAAAGCGGAGCGTTTATATATGTACGCCGTACCTCATCATCGACAGCGAGCTGAGCCGCGCGCTTGAGAGCGCGGCGAAGAGCGGCCTGGACGTGAAGCTCATCACCCCGGGCGTACCGGACAAGAGGCTCGTATACGCGGTGACGCGCTCGTATTACGGGCAGCTTCTGCGCGCGGGGGTGAAGATCTATGAGTACACCCCGGGCTTCATACACAGCAAGACCATGGTATGCGACGGGGAATACGGCATCTGCGGGACGATAAACCTCGATTACCGCAGCTTGTACCTCCACCACGAGTGCGCCGTGTGGATGTTCCGCACCCGGGCGGTGGAGCAGATGCGCCGGGTGTTCGACGACACGCTCGCAAAGAGTGCGGAGGTCACGCTCGACGCCGTGCGCCGCCGCGCATGGTATGTGAAGATAGTGCAGAGCCTGCTGCGCATCTTCTCCCCGCTGCTGTAGGACCGGAAGGGGCGGATTTGGCTTTGCCCCGCCGCCGGCGGGCGAAGGGATTTACAGCAAAAGCCGGAGGGCGGGAGCCCTACGGCTTTTGCTTGAATATCAAATTGGCACAACCTGCCTGAAAGGCTTTCCGCTGCGCCGAAGGCGCGGCGCTATGCCCAAACGCAGTTTGGGCCGCGCTACGCCTCCACACGCAGTGTGGGATTATGCGCGCAGTGTGGAGTCGAAGCCGATTTCGTCGAGGGCCTCGCGGGCCTTTGCGACATCGGCGTCGGAGCCGTCCACGCTGACGGTCTTGCCCTCGAGCGAGACGTCGAACTTGAGGCCGCAGCCGTTGAGCGCGTTGGTGATGCGCTCGACGCATTTGTTGCAGTGCATGTCGGGTACGTTGAGAACGGTCATTTTGATTTTCCTCCTGAATTTATATGAATTTGGGCTTTGACTTATTTGAGGAGCTTCTGCAGCATGGCGCAGAGCTCGTCGACGACGGCGTCGTCCCCCTCGCGTATGCCGTCCGCCACGCAGGTTTTTATGTGGTTCGAGAGCAGCTCGCGGGAGAAGGCGTTCAGCGCGGCCTGTATGGCCGAGACCTGCATGAGCACGTCGACGCAGTAGGCGTCGCTCTCGAGCTGGCGCTTCACGCCGCGGACCTGGCCCTCGATGCGCGAAAGGCGGTTTATCAGCGAGCGGTATTCCGCTTCGGAGCGGTGCTTTATCTTCCCTGTGTGTTCGAGGGTTTCGGTTTCACAGCAGCTCACAGCTTTTTCCCCCTTAGACGAAGGGCGTTGCCCACCACGCAGACGCTCGAGAGGCTCATCGCCAGCGCGCCGATCATGGGGCTGAGCAGGATCCCGAAGAAGGGATAGAGCACCCCGGCGGCGATGGGTATGCCGATCGTGTTGTAGCAGAAGGCCCAGAAGAGGTTCTCCTTGATGTTCGTTATCGTCAGGCGGCTCAGCCGCACGGCCTTCGGCACGTCGCCGAGGTCGTCCTTCATGAGCACCACGTCCGCGGACTCTATCGCGATGTCGCTGCCGCCGCCCACGGCGCAGCCGACGTCCGCCTGGGTGAGCGCGGGGGCGTCGTTTATCCCGTCGCCGACCATGATGACGCGGCCGCCCTTCTCCTGTATCGAGCGCACGACGTCCGCCTTGTCGCCGGGGAGCACCTCGGCTATCACCTCGTCCGCGCCGACCTGCGCGCCGATGTAGTTCGCGGCGCGGGAGTTGTCGCCGGTGAGGAGCACGACGCGCAGGCCCATCTCCTTCAGCCGGGCGATGGCGGCGGCGCTCGTTTCGCGCACCGGGTCCGCCACGGCGATGGCGCCGAGCAGCGCGCCGCCGCGCGCGACGAACATGACGGTCTTGCCATCGCCGGAGAGGCGCTCGGCCTCGCCGGATATCGCGGAGACGTCCACGCCGCTCTCCTCCATCAGGCGGGGGCTGCCCACGAGGACACCTTCCCCGCCCAGCTGGGCGGAGAGCCCGCGGCCGGAGAGGTTTTCAAAGCCGGTGACCTGCGCGGAGGCGCAGATGCCCTCCTCGCCAGCGGCGCGCAGCACCGCCTCGGCGAGCGGATGGGCGCTGGCGGCTTCCACCGCCGAGGCCACGGCGAGGATCTCGCCGCGCTCCGCGCCGGCGCAGAGAACGTCCGTCACGGCGGGCTTGCCCTCCGTCACCGTGCCGGTCTTGTCGAGCACGGCGGTGTTCACGCCGTGGAGCGTCTCGAGCGCTTCGCCGCTCTTTATCAATATGCCGTTCTGCGCGCCGAGGCCGGTGCCGACGACGATGGCCGTGGGCGTGGCGAGGCCCATGGCGCAGGGGCAGGCGATGACGAGCACGCTGGTGAACACCTTGAGCACGAAGGACACCTCCTGCCCGGCGATCAGCCAGACTATGGCCGCCAGCACGGCGATCGCCATTACGATGGGCACGAAAACGCCGGCCACCTTGTCCGCGATCTTGGAGATGGGGGCCTTTTTGCCCTGGGCGTCCTCGACTATCTTGATTATCTTCGAGAGCGTGGTGTCCGCGCCGACGCGGGTGATGCGGACATAGAGCGAGCCGTTCACGCCGATGCTGCCGCCGATGACCTCGCTGCCGGGGGCCTTGTCCACGGGCAGGCTCTCGCCGGTGAGCATGCTCTCGTCCACGCCGCCCTCGCCCTCGACGACCTCGCCGTCGAGCGGGACGCGCTCGCCCGGGCGGACGAGCACCACGTCGCCCACGCGGAGGATTCCGGTCGGCACCTCGGTAAGGGAGCCGTTTTCGCCGCGGAGCACGGCGGTGTCCGGCGTGAGGGCCATGAGCCGGCGGATGGCGCCGGTGGTCTTGTGCTTGCTGGCCGACTCCATGTGCTTGCCGAGGGAGACGAGCGTCACCACGACGGCGGCGGACTCGAAATACAGCCCGTCATGCACGAGCGAGGGGTTGTCGGAGAGCAAAAACAGCACCACAAGGCTGTAGATATACGCCGCCGTGCTGCCGATGGCCACAAGGGAGTCCATGTTCGGGTTCAGGTGCCGCAGGGCCTTGAAGCCGCTGACGTAGAACCTGCGCCCGATGTACATTATGACCGTGGAGAGCAGGAGCTGGACGAGCGCGAAATTCACGGCGTGCGTGTGCATGTCGATGATGTCCGGCAGCGGGGCGCCGAACATGGAGCCCATCGAGATATAGAGCAGCACGGCCGCGAGCACGAGCGCGGCGATTATACTGTTGCGCTCGCGGCGGAAGGCGGCCTCCTGGGCCTTTTCCTCCGCGTCGAGGTCCTTTTTCTCTTCCTTTTTCGCCTCCAACTGCCGCGCGCCGTAGCCCGCCTTCTCGATTTTGGAGATTATGAGCTGCGGCGTGACCTTGCTCTCGTCGTACTCGATGGTCATGCGGTTCATGGTGAGGTTCACGTCGCTGCGCGCGACGCCGTCTATCCTGCGGGTGACGCGCTCGACCGCGGCCGAGCAGGCCGCGCAGTGCATGCCCTCTATGAGATAGGTTTCGGTTTTCAATATACCACCCCCGGGTATTTTGCTTCTGAGGGAATAATATACCCCGGCGGGGTATTTGTCAAGGGGAATTTTCAAATTTGCAGCCGGACGGATTTACACGCGCGGCGCAAAATGGTAAGCTGTCTGTAAATAAGCATGGCGGAGGAGGCGTTTGCATGGATAAGGAGCAAATGGAAGCTGCGCTGAGGGCGCAGAGGGAGTATTTCGCCTCGGGCGCGACGCTGCCGGAGGCGGCGCGCCGCGCCGCGCTGGGCCGGCTCGCCGCAGAGGTGCGGCGGAGGGAGGACGAAATAGCCGGGGCGCTGCGCGCGGACCTCGGGAAGTGCGCGGAGGAGGCCTATATGTGCGAAACCGGGCTGCTGCTCAGCGAGATAAGCTATCTTGAGCGGCATCTGCGCCGGCTGATGGGGGAGAGGAGGGCGCCGAGCCCGCTCGCGCAGTTCCGCGCGCGGAGCTTTACCAGCCCCACGCCGCTCGGGACGGTGCTGATAATCAGCCCATGGAACTACCCCTTCCTGCTCTCGCTCGGGCCGCTGGCCGCGGCGGTGGCGGCGGGGAACACGGCGGTCGTAAAGCCGGGCGCGTCTGCGCCGGAGTCCGCGGAGCTGATCGCGGAGATAATCCGCTCCGCCTTCCCGCCGGAGCACGTCCTCGCCGTCACCGGGGGCAGGGAGGCCAACCCCGCGCTGCTCGACGGGCGCTATGACCGCATATTCTTCACCGGCGGCGCGGCCGCGGGGCGGGAGGTGCTGCGCCGCGCGGCGGAAAACCTGACGCCGGTCACGCTCGAGCTCGGAGGCAAGAGCCCGTGCATAGTCGATTCGACGGCGGACATAGCCCTCGCCGCCAGGCGCATAGCCTGCGGCAAGCTGATAAACTGCGGCCAGACCTGCGTGGCGCCGGACTATGTGTACTGCGATGAGAGCATAGCGCCGCGGCTTGCCGCCGCGCTGCGTGACGAGTTCCGCCGCCAGTGCCCGGACGCGCTGCGCGACGGATCCTACGGGCGCATGGTGAACCGCAGGCACTTCGAGCGCGTGAGAGCGCTCATCGACCCGGAAAAGGCCGCCTATGGCGGCGGGAGCGACCCGGAGACGCTGAAAATAGAGCCGACGCTGCTCACGGGCGTGACATTTGACGACCCGGTGATGCAGGAGGAGATTTTCGGCCCCGTGCTGCCGGTGCTCACGTTCTCCGACCTGGACGAGGCCATAGAGCGGATAGAGGCGCGGCCGCGCCCGCTCGCGCTCTATCTCTTCACCCGCAGCCGGGAGAACAGGAGGAAGGTGCTTGCGCGCTGCCGCTTCGGCGGGGGCTGCATAAACGACACGGTGGTCCATCTGACCACAAATTCCCTGCCCTTCGGCGGCGTGGGCGAGAGCGGCATGGGCGCGTATCACGGGCGCTGGGGCTTTGAGGAGTTCAGCCACACGCGGGGGATAATGGACCGCGCGCTGAAGCCGGACATAAAGCTGAAATACCGGCCGTACAACGGACGGACGCTTCCGCTGCTGAGGGCGTTCATGCGTTAAATTGTTAAAAATGTGGAAAATCGGCTCCCGGGGATATGAAAAGCGCGCATTTTCCCCATATGCAAAAGTCTTGTAAAAAAGGCATGGGTCGGGTATAATGAGAGAGACATACCAGACGTTATGACAAGCTCATCCAAGGCTTTTCGCGCGTCGCCACGCCCAAGGAGGAGACGATGAATACTAACCCCGTTCTGATGAGCAAGCTCTCTATGGACAGCGACATCCCGCTGTATTCCCAGCTTGTCAGCATTATAAAAAGGAACATATCCGCCGGCACGCTGCCCACGGGCGCGCTGCTGCCGAGCGAGGCTGAGCTTTGCCGCACCTTCGACGTTTCGCGCAGCACCGTCCGCCAGGCGATAGGCGAGCTGGAGAGCGAGGGCCTCGTTGTGCGCAAGCAGGGGCGCGGCACCTTCGTGGCGGAGCCGAAAATGCGCCGCAGGACGGAGAATGTCTATTCATTCACGAGCGAAATAAACGCCATGGGCATGACGCCGAGCTCCACCATCCTCGAGTTCGAGGTCATAAGCCCCCCGCCCGACATCGTCTCGATGCTCGAGCTCGGCGCGCACAACACGCCGATTTACCGCTTCACCCGAATAAGGAACGTAAATGGCCAGCCGCTGATACTCGAGACCTCGTTCTATCCCACATATATATACCCCAAGCTGACGCGCGAGCTGCTCGAGACGCACAGCTTTTACAGCCTGCTCTATGAGGAGGGCATAGTGCCCTACAGCGCGGTGGACAGCTACGAGGCCGTCATACTCGGACGGCGCGAGGCGGAGCTCCTCGGCTGCCGCCCGGGCAGCTGCGCGTTTTCCGTCCAGCGGCGCACGCGCACCGAGGCCGGGGTGGTCTATGAGTTCACGCAGAGCCTTATCAGGGCCGACCGCGTGAAGCTGGACATATACCTGCACAAGGACGGGGTGTCCTTCACCCGCAGCGTCGACCGGCAGGCCGGCACGGCAGGGAAGTGATTTCCCGGCGCGGGCACGCCCATTGGGGCGTGCCCGCGCGCGTTTTTTCTGCCCGGGGGCGCACGGTTGGGCAATGTGTTCTAATCCGGGGGCGGGTATTTGTATATGTTTCCGGGTTTACAAAGAGTTAAAAATAATATACAATATGTTGGAAACCATGGCGCCGCGGCACTCCATTTTCATGTCGCGGCGTACAGAAAAGAAGGAGGAATTTTACCGCGGGCTTGCGGTGCGCCAGTGTGGAGACCTGGCGTAATGCCCCGCGCCACTTTGCGGGCGGGGGCGAGGCGCGTCATTGCGGAGGCAGGCGCGTCAAAGCCAATGGAAATGGCATCTGTAGTCCTGAAAGACGTAATGAAGATCTACCCCAACACAGCCGGTGAGGGGAAGAAGAAAAAGAAAAAGGGAGCTGAAGAGCCCGAAAAGAAGCACAACCTGCAGATCACCGACCGCGGTGTTGTGGCCGTGCAGCAGTTCAACCTCGAGATAGCAGACAAGGAATTCATCGTCCTCGTCGGCCCCTCCGGCTGCGGCAAGTCCACCACCCTGCGCATGATCGCCGGCCTTGAGGAGATTTCCGAAGGCGAAATCAGCATCGACGGCCGCGTGGTCAACGACGTCCCGCCCAAGGACAGGGACATCGCGATGGTCTTCCAGAACTACGCCCTCTATCCTCACATGACCGTTTACGACAACATGGCCTTCTCCCTCAAGCTCAAGAAGGTCGATAAGAAAACCATAGACCAGAAGGTCCGCGAGGCGGCGGAGATCCTCGACATCACCCAGTACCTCGACCGCAAGCCGAAGGCGCTTTCCGGCGGCCAGAGACAGCGTGTCGCCATCGGCCGCGCCATCGTCCGCGAGCCGAAGGTCTTCCTCATGGACGAGCCGCTCTCCAACCTCGACGCCAAGCTCCGCAACCAGATGCGCGCGGAGATCATCAAGCTGCGCCAGAGGATAAACACCACCTTCGTCTACGTCACCCACGACCAGACCGAGGCCATGACGCTCGGCGACCGCATCGTCATCATGCGCGACGGCTTCATCCAGCAGATCGGCACCCCGCAGGAGGTCTTTAACCACCCGGCCAACCTCTTCGTCGCCGGCTTCATCGGCACGCCGCAGATGAACTTCTTCGACGACGCGGAGCTCGTGCTGAACAACGGCAAGTACAGCGTCAACCTCTACGGCACGCACTTCGAGCTGGACGACGCCAAGCAGGCCAAGCTGCGCGAGAACAATGCCAAGCCCGGCACCGTCACCCTTGGTGTAAGGCCCGAGCACATGACCCTCTGCGGCGACGAGGACGTGCTGCACGTCGCCGGCACCGTCGACGTCTCCGAGATGATGGGCTCCTCTATCCACCTGCACTGCAACGTCCACGGCAAGGACGTCGTCCTCGTCGTTTCCACGGTGGACCTGCCGGAGAAGCACCGCCAGGGCTTCACTTACGGCGAGTCTGTTAAGATCGCCTTCGGCGAGAGCGTCATGCATATTTTCGACAAGGACACCGGCGTGGCCCTCACCTGATTTAAGATTCTGTAATATTTGTGTAACATGACGAAAAAAGCGGGCTGCTGCCCGCTTTTTTCTTGCCCGCACCTTCCGCGCATAAATATTCAATTAGGCGGCAAAATCTGACGGATTTCACTTATATAATGCAAAGTTTCACTGTCAGCGACATAATTGGCGCCATGAGACTATCGCATTTCACCCAGCGTTTCTATAAAATTAATAGCACGCTTTCTATAAAAAGGGCCATGGCCCTTCATGCCGCGCTTAGCATGAAAAGCTAAGCGCGTGAAAAGGATTCGGCACGGCGCGCGCAGAGGTAGATCATGAGGGACGAATACCGCGAAAAATTCAGGGTGCTTGGGCTGAAGATAGCCTATTACCGCAAGCTGCGCGGGCTGACGCAGGAGCAGCTTGCCGAGGCGATCGGCCGCAGCGTGAGCTTCGTAAGCCAGATCGAGGCCAACAATTCGTCGCGCGTCAAGGGCGTTTCTCTCGAGACGCTGTTCATGATCGCCGAGCGGCTGGACATCCCCGCGTCGAAGCTCTTCGAGGACTGACAGATGTCCAGGCGCAGATACGTAAAAGACTACCGCATAAACGAATACATAGACGAAAAGGGGCACGTTACAAGCGAGAGCGAGTACATCGGCGGGGACTACCGCTTTGTGCTGCCAACGGCGCGCGTCCATGGGAGCGCAAAGCGCGTTGCGGCGCTCGGGGCCGTGGGCTGGGCGTGCTTCCTTGTGCTGGCCTGCGTTGAGGGGACGGCGATGCGCACGATCTACGTCGCGCTGCCCTTCGCCTTCTCTGCTTTGCCGCTCTTCCTGCTGATGCGCTCGGCGATAAGCGCCCTGCGGGCGAAGGACGGACCGCTGAGGCACGACCAGGCCGACTCCATAGCCCACACGCTGCCGGCGGCGGCGCTCTGGGCCATGCTGCTGCCGGGAGCAAGCTTCCTCGGCTGCCTGATAAGCTCCCTCGCCGGGGCGGAGGAGTGGGACGTGCTGTTCCTCGCCCTCTCCGCCGTGATGACGGCCTGCGGCGCGCTCTGCTTTGCCGCGCGCGGGGACTTTGCCACCAAAAAGCGGTAGCACGGCGACGATTTATATGGCGCGAAAAACGCGCCTTATAAATAAATGAAATCCACTCAAGGAGGATGAATGGAAAAAATGAAGAACATCAAAAAGTTCCTCGCGCTGGCTCTGGCCCTCGCGATGGTGTTCGCCCTCGCCGCCTGCGGCGAAGAGCCCGCCACCGAGTCCCCGGCTGCCGAGAGCGAGGCCCCCGTTGAGAGCGAAGCTCCCAACGACACTCTGGTCTTTGCCACCGCTACCTTCGGCCAGAAGTTCAGCCCGTTCTTCGCCACCACTGCCTACGACCAGGACGTCGTGAACCTCACCCAGGGCGCGCTGCTTGCCGCCGACCGTGAGGGCAACATCGTCCGCAACGGCATCGAGGGCGAGACCATCGAGTACAACGGCACCGAGTACACCTATTACGGCATGGGCGACGTTGAGGTCGTTATGAACGACGACGGCACCGTCGATTACAACCTGACCATGCGCGACGATATAGTGTTCTCCGACGGCACCCCGGCCGACATCGACGACGTCATCTTCGGCCTGTACGTCATGCTCGACCCGACCTACGACGGCGCCTCCACCCTGTACGCCATGCCCATCGAGGGCCTGCAGGAGTACATGGGCGACATGACCCCGCTCTATGAGCTCATGCTCGCCGCCGGCCGCGACAACACCGACTTCACCAACTGGGACGAAGAGACCCAGACCGCTTTCTGGGACAGCGTCGACAACGAGGCCGGCCCGGCCTTTGCCCAGACCATAGTCGACTACGTCATTGCCAACTACGGCACCACCGGCGTCGCCGACTCCGCCGCCATGTGGGACTACGAGGGCCTGGCCGAGGACGCCACCGCCGCCGATTTCTGGAACGCCATAGTCGAAAAATACGGCGGCGATGTCGCCACCGCAGTCGCCACCGAGGTTGCCGAGACCCCGTTCTCCGACCTGCTCGACAACGAGTACAAGGTCGGTGTCGCCAGCAGCGACTCCGCCCCGAACGTCAGCGGCATAGTCCGCACCGGCGACTACAGCATGACCATCCACATGACCAGCTATGACGCCACCGCCATCTACAAAATGAGCCTCTACATCGCCCCGCTGCACTACTACGGCGACGAGAGCCTCTACGACTATGAGAACAACTCCTTCGGCTTCCCCAAGGGCGACCTCTCCGTCGTCCGTGAGAAGACCACCCAGCCCATGGGCTGCGGCCCCTACGTCTTTGAGGGCTACTCCAACGGCGTTGTCACCCTGAGCGCCAACGAGTACTACTACCTCGGCAAGCCTGCCACCCAGAACCTGCTCATGCAGGAGAGCGTTGACAGCGACTATGTCCCCGGCATCATCACCGGCAGCTATGACCTGGCCCTGCCCAGCATCAGCGACGACACCATCACCGCCATCGAGAGCGCCAACTCCAACGGCGAGCTCACCGGCGACGTGCTGACGACCAACCTCGTCGACTACCGCGGCTACGGCTACATCGGCATCAACGCCAACCTCGTCAATGTCGGCGGCGATCCCGGCTCCGACGCCTCCAAGAACCTGCGCAAGGCCCTCATGACCGTTATGAGCGTCTACCGTGACACCGTTATCAACTCCTACTACGGCGAGCAGGCCAGCGTTATCCAGTACCCCATCTCCAACACCAGCTGGGCCGCCCCGCGCCCGACCGACGAGGGCTATCAGAACGCCTACTCCGTCGACGTGAACGGCGAGGCCATCTACACCGACGGCATGACCGAGCAGGAGCGCTTTGACGCCGCCCTCCAGGCCGCCATCGGCTATCTGCAGGCCGCCGGCTACACCTGGGACGAGGCCACCGGCACCTTCACCGCCGCCCCCGAGGGCGCTTCCATGACCTATGAGTTCATGATCCCCGGCCAGGGCGAGCAGGACCACCCGGCTTACGGCGTCGGCGTTTCCGCTTCCGAGGCCCTTGCCACCATCGGCATCACCCTGCAGGTGAACGACGTCGGCACCGCCGTCTGGAACACCGCGCTCGAGGCCAACACCTGCGAGATCTGGGCCGCCGCCTGGCAGGCCACCGCTGACCCGGATATGTACCAGGTCTACCACAGCAGCAACGCCAACGGCGCCGGCACCAACTCCAACCACTACCAGATCCAGGATGCCGAGCTCGACCAGCTCATCATGGACGGCCGCGGCAGCGCCGACAATGATTTCCGCGCCGCCACCTACAAGACCGCCATGGATATCATCATGGACTGGGGCGTTGAGCTCCCGCTCTATCAGAGGAAGGACGCCATTGTCAGCTCCACCGAGCGCGTCGTCACCGATTCTCTGCCCCAGGATATGACCCCGTACTGGGTCTGGTACGCCGAGATCGAGACCCTCGCTGTTCAGTAATCTCTGATTACTCTTTTTCCAGGCACTGATTAATTCAGGGCACGGGAGGGGCAAAAAGCCCCTTCCGTGCCGGCATTACCTGAGTGATATGAGACGCGCCTGACGCTGCCTTCGCGCGGGTGCGGCTCATATTGCTCAGGGATCCGGCTGCGGACGCATCAAATCTCTGAAAGGAAAGCGGTGGTAAGTTAATGCTGAAGTACACTACCAAACGCCTGCTTTACAGCATCATCATTCTGTTTTTCGTCATGTTCATCATCTATACGCTGATGTACAGCATGCCGAACAACTACATCGAGCAAAAGGCCCGCGAGCTGGCCAGCAAGCCCGGCGCGGGAAAGAGCTATACCGAGTGGCTGGCCGACCTGAACGCCCAGTACGGTATGGACAAGGGCCTTGTCGCCGGATATTTCACCTGGATAGGCAGCGCCTTACGGGGTGAATGGGGCGACAGCTGGGTGTGGACCATACCTGTAACGGAGGAGTTCCACAACACGGTGTGGTACAGCTTCGCCCTTGGGCTCGTATCCTTCATACTGCAGATCATCATCGCGATCCCGCTCGGCATAGCCGCCGCGCGCAAGCAGTACGGGTTTACGGACTATTTCACATCGGTCGTGTCGATGATCTGTATCTCGATGCCGACATTCTTCCTCGCAACGGTGCTGAAATACATTTTCGCGGTAAAGCTCGGATGGCTGGACATTTCGGGCATGCAGAGCCGCGACTATATGTACCTTTCGGACTTCGGCAAGTTCCTCGACGTGGCAGAGCACTTCATAATGCCCGCGATAACGCTCACCGTTATCAGCATAGGCAGCCTGATGCGCTTCACCCGCACGAACATGCTCGAGGTGCTCAACTCCGACTATATCCGCACCGCGCGCGCCAAGGGCGTGCCCGAAAAGCAGGTCATAAACCGCCACGCGTTCCGCAATACCTTCATCCCGCTGGTCACCACCCTCGGCGGCAGCCTGCCGGGTCTGTTTTCCGGCGCCCTGATAACGGAGACGCTTTTCTCAATACGCGGCATAGGCTACGCCTCGTATGAGTCTATGGTGCAGGGCGATATACCGTTTATAATGTTCTACCTCGCCTTCATATCCATATTGACGCTGCTCGGCAACCTTATTACGGATCTTTTGTACGCCGCGGTCGACCCGCGCGTACGGCTGAGCTGAGGAGGTGCGGCAAATGGCATACTATAACCTTAACGACGCACTAAAGCGCAAAGAGGAACATGAGCAGGCCGAGCGCGCAGGGCACGCCGACGAGGGGATGCACCTCGACGACGTCACCCGCGTAAAGGTCCTCTCGCCCGGCCGGCAGGTTGTGAAGCGCTTCATGCGCAACCGCCTGGCCATCTTCGGGCTCTGCGTCCTGATATTCATGTTCGTATTCTGCTTCGCCGGGCCGCTCTTCTACCCCTATGGCCAGACCGAGGTATTCTACGAGTACGACACCATGTCCGTTGACTACGCCCTCGCCTCCCGCAACACGTCCTACACCGGCTACACGGTGGACGAGAGCGTGGAGATAGAGCGCAACGTAGCCAGCGCGATGAACACAAATATAAAGGCCATGGAGGCCGACGGGCTCGAGACCATGAACGTCAGCGGGTCCGACGGCACGCTGTACAGCATCGATCGCCTCGGCGAGGGCGTGTACACCCTCTCCCGCCACCAGGCGGAGCGCATCTGCACCGTGGGCGTCTCCACTGTGCACATCGGCCTCATCGACACCATCACCGGCGAGATGACGTACGGCGACGTGGATTCCCTCGGCAGCGGCTTCGAATCCGCCGCCGCGGCCGCCTGCACCGGCCTTGAGGGCGAGTTCAGCTACAACGGCGCGACGTACACCTTCGAGCGCGAGGCCGGGCGCAGGTACAACATCTATCTCACCAACGAGGGCATTACCTACTTCGGAACGGCTATCGGAGGAGAGTTCGAGGACGCGCTCTACGCCGCGATAGACGCCGGCGAGGAGCTTTTCGAACTCCCCGACCCTGACGCCGAGCCCGTTGAGCTCACTGAGGAGCAGATCGCGGCGGGCGAGACCGCCGAGACCCCCATGATCGAATTCACCGTCCACGCCGACAGCAACGGGAACTACTCCGTTTACCGCCTGACGGAGACGGACACCGGCATGGTCTATACACTCTTCTCTCTGGACACCTACGAGACGGGCCTGCAGGTGAGCAATGAGTTCCGCGTAAACGCGCTGCTCGCGGCCTATGGCAGCGGCAGCTTCACCGCCGACGGCGAGAGCTACACCGTAGAGGCGCTTGACGGCGGACAGGACGGGCTGCTTATACGCGATGTCTCCGGGAACGAGTACGCCGAGTTCACCACCTTTGTAATCCGCCGCTACGACGGCACCGACACAATGTCCTACAACCTGAAGGGCGATATACGTGATGCGATCATCGCCATGACCGAGGCAGGGCAGATGAACACCGCCATAGTCAGCCAGGTCCCGCAGCAGAACGAGCAGGGCGGCTATGTGACCGACGAGAACGGCAACGCTGTCCTCAACGACACCGAACTGCGCATCACCCAGCGCAACACCGGCGAGTATGTCATAAACTGCGACCAGATAACCTTCCTGATCGACCTCTATGCCGATCCGAGCGCCGAACACCCGCTCGGCACCGACGGCGACGGCTTCGACGTCCTGTCCCGAGTCATGTACGGCGGCCGCATCTCCCTGATGGTCGGCTTCGTGGTCGTCATACTCGAGATACTCCTCGGCGTAATAATGGGCGGACTCGCCGGCTACTACGGCAAGTGGGTGGACAACCTCATCATGCGCCTTGTCGACATCTTCTACTGCCTGCCGATGATGCCCATCATGATAATCCTCGGCGCGCTCATGGACGCGCTGCGCATGGATACATACATCAGGCTTATGATAATGATGGCAGCACTGGGCATAATGGGCTGGGCAGGCATAGCACGCCTGGTCAGGGGACAGATCCTCTCGCTGCGCGAGCAGGAGTTCATGGTAGCGACGGAGGCCACCGGCATCCGCGTGAAGGACCGTATCTTCCGCCACCTCGTGCCGAACGTCATGCCGCAGCTCATAGTCATAGCCACGCTGAACATCGGCAGCATCATCATAACGGAGTCCACGCTGTCCTTCCTCGGCCTCGGCGTCAAGCACCCGCTGGCCACCTGGGGCACGATAATCAACTCCGTCTCCTCCGCGACCATGATGCAGGAGTACCCCTTCATCTGGATACCCGTCGGCCTGCTCATCTGCCTTACCGTTATTGCCTTCAACTTCGTGGGCGACGGACTGCGCGACGCCTACGACCCGAAGGCCAAGAACTGAAAGGGGGATAAGGCAATGTCTGATCACAAAAACGCCTCCTACATCTCCGCCAAGGAGTCCAGGAAGATAACACGCTTCAACCGCCGGGTGACGAAAAAGCTCGAGCACGAGCGTGAAGCCGCGGGCAAGGACCCCTCGCTCTACACCACCGTGATGAAGGATCCGAACAACGTCGTGGAGTTCGACAACGTCTGCACCTATTTCTTCGCCGATAACGGCGTTGTAAAGGCGGTCGACGGCGTCAATTTCGCCGTCCCCAAGTGCTCCACCGTGGGCGTCGTTGGCGAGAGCGGCTGCGGAAAGAGCGTCACCAGCCTTTCCCTCATGCAGCTGCTGCAGCGGCCCAGCGGCCAGACCGTCGGCGGGCAGATACGCTTCAACCTTGGCGACGGCACCGCATATGACATAGTCAAAACGCCCACGAGCAAGATGCAGGAGATCCGCGGCAACAAGATTTCGATGATATTCCAGGAGCCGATGACCAGCCTGAACCCGGTTTTCCGCATCGGCAACCAGGTGGATGAAGTAATCAAGCTGCACAACCCGCACATGAGCGACGAGGACGTGAAGGCCCGCACGCTCGAAATGCTTGACCTGGTCGGCATAGCCAACCGCGAGGGCGTTTACAGGATGTATCCGCACGAGCTCTCCGGCGGCATGCGCCAGCGCATCATGATTGCCATAGCGCTCGCCTGCTCGCCGACGCTGATAATAGCCGACGAGCCCACCACCGCGCTGGACGTTACGATCCAGGCGCAGATACTCGACCTGCTGCAGGGACTGAAGGAGAAGCTCAACTCCTCCATCATGCTCATAACGCACGATCTCGGCGTCGTGGCCGGCATGGCGGACTATGTCGTCGTAATGTACGCCGGGCGCGTGGTCGAAAAGGGAACCGCCGAGGACATATTCCACCATCCGATGCACCCCTATACCATCGGCCTGATGCGCTCAAAGCCAGTCGTGGGCCGCAAGGTGGAAGAGCTCTATAACATCCCCGGCAGCGTGCCGAACCCCGTGGACATGCCAAACTACTGCTATTTCCGCGACCGCTGCGAGATGCGCTGCGACCGCTGCTCCGGGCTCTATCCGCCGGAGATAAAGGTGAGTGACACGCACATCGTCTCCTGCTACCGCTATTTCGACACCGGGGAAGTGCTTGATTATCCCAAATCTGTGAACGTGGAGGAGCTGTGAAATGGAAGAGAAGATAAACGTCTCTGAAACCGCCGCTCCCAGCGTGAGCACGGAAAAAAAGCACGGCGGCGAGTACCTTGTGGAGGTTGAGAACCTCGTAAAGTGGTTCCCGATAAAGTCCAGCTTCTTCCGCCGCACCATCGGCAACGTCCGCGCGGTGGACGGCGTGTCCTTCCGCATAAAGCGCGGCGAGACCATGGGCCTCGTGGGTGAGAGCGGCTGCGGCAAGTCCACGGCCGGGCGCACCATGCTCCGCCTTATCGAAAAGACCTCCGGCGAGGTGTATTTCGACGGGCAGGAGGTCTCCTCCCTCAGCCGGCAGGAGCTGCGCAAGCTCCGCCCGAGGATGCAGATAGTCTTCCAGGATCCGTATTCGAGCCTTTCCCCGCGCCTGCCCGTCGGCGAGATCATCGGCGAGGCCGTGCGCGAGCACCACATTGTCCCGCCCGAGGAGTTTGACGACTACATCTCCCGCGTCATGCGGGCCTGCGGCCTGCCGGCCTATTACAAGGACCGCTATCCGCACGAGTTCTCCGGCGGCCAGCGCCAGCGCATCTGCATAGCGAGGGCGCTCGCGCTCAACCCGGACTTCATAGTCTGCGACGAGCCGGTTTCCGCGCTCGACGTGTCCATCCAGGCGCAGATCATAAATCTGCTGAAAAAGCTGCAGAAGGATTTCGGACTCACCTACCTCTTCATCTCGCACGACCTCTCCGTTGTTGAACACATCTCCAACACCGTCGGGGTCATGTACCTCGGCTCCATGGTCGAGTACGCCGAGACGGAGAAGATTTTCGCGCACCCCCTGCACCCGTATACGGAGGCGCTGTTCTCCGCCATCCCGGTGCCGGACCCGGACGTGAAGATAAACCGCATCATCCTCAAGGGCAGCCTGCCCTCCCCGGCCAACCCGCCCTACGGCTGCAAGTTCCACACGCGCTGCGAAAAGTGCATGGAGGTCTGCAAATACGCCGTGCCGGAGTGGACGGAGGTGGAGAGCGGCCACTACTGCGCCTGCCACCTGTACGACAGCCCGGAGCAGAAGGCCGCGGCCGAGGCCGCCATGGCGGACGCCAAGGCCAAGGGCGTAAAAGAAGATGAAACGCAGGAAACGCTTTGACGACGATGACGACGGCCGCGTGATAGCCCGCATGGACGTCGACGGCATGCCCTGGTACGACGGGCGCTCGCCCTCCGCGCCGGAGCAGCCGGAGCAATCCGCGGACGGTGGGGAGCGAGAGCCGGTCAAGCTCACTAAGGAGGAGTCCCGGGCATACGCCGCGGGGGCCCTGAAGGCGGCGCTGCTGGTGGCGCTCGTCTTTGCCGGGGTGTTCTTCCTCTTCATCCTCTTCTGCGCGGAGGTCTGGTTCGCCTGATCTTTACAAAATGGCCGTTTTGTTTGTTGACAGCGGCCGCGAATGGTGTATAATTAGCCTACAAGTCAATATGCCTTATCAAGAGTGGCGGAGGGACCGGCCCTGTGAAGCCCGGCAACCTGCATGTGCAAGGTGCCAAATCCGGCGGTGTAACATCGAAAGATGAGGAACGATCACGTGTCAAAGCCGCCGGGCTTCAGCCCGGCGGCTTATTTTGACCTTTGGAGGGGGAAATAAGATGTTCGAGCTTGAGAGCTTTTTGAGTGCGTGGCAAGAGGCGGTGCTGGGCGAATTCGGCTACGCGAGGGTGCGCTTCCTCGGCATACAGGGCAGCCGCTCGCGCGGCGAGGAGCGGCCCGGCAGCGATATCGACGCCGTGCTGATACTGGACGGGCTGACATCCGCGGACGCGGCGCGCTACGCCCGCTGCACCGCCGCCCTGCCGGAGCGGGACAAGCTCTGCGGCTTCATCGGGGGCTGGGCGGAGCTTGAGCGCTGGCCGCGCGGTGAGCTCTGGCAGTTCTGCCTGGACACGAGGCCGCTTTTGGGCTCGCTCGAACCCATAGCCGCCCTGGCCTCCGGCCGGGAGGCCGTGCGCGAGGCCGCGCTCGGCTCGCTCGGAGCCGTGTATCACGGCTCGGCGCATGCGATTTTGCAGCGCGGGTGCAACGAGGCGCTGGGGGAGCTTTATAAGGGCGCGTTTTTCGCCCTGCGGGCGCTGCGCTGCCTCGAGACCGGCGAAGAGCTCAGGACGCGCGCGCAGCTCTCCGCCGGCGCGGGGGAATTCGAGCGCGCCATCCTCTCCGGCGCGCTGCCGGGGACGGCGGAGGAGCAGTGCTCCTCGCTGCTCGACTGGGCCGCGATGAGGCTGAGGCGGCTTGATATGTAAGTAAATCATTCAAAGGAGATATGAAAATGGCAAATTACCTCTTTACATCCGAATCCGTGACCGAGGGACATCCCGACAAAATCTGCGACCAGATTTCCGACGCCGTGCTCGACGCCATACTTGAAAAGGACCCGGACGGGCACGTCGCCTGCGAGTGCACGGCAACGACCGGCATGGTGTTCATCATGGGCGAGATATCCACGAGCTGTTACGTCGACATCGCGCACATCGCGCGGGAGGTTATCCGCGATATCGGATATAACAACGCCTCCTACGGCTTCGACTGCGACACCTGCGCCGTGCTCACCGCCATAGACGAGCAGAGCGGCGACATCGCAATGGGCGTGAACGAGTCCCTCGAGCTCAAGGAGGGGCAGCAGGGCGACGACCTGACCAACGGCGCGGG
>DVGA01000075.1 GCA_018712985.1 Candidatus Scatomorpha intestinavium | reverse complement strand
CCGGTCTTGGAAAACGCGACGACGGACGGGGTGGTGCGGGCGCCCTCCGCGTTCGGGATGACGACTGCCTCGCCGCCCTCCATAACGGCAACACAGCTGTTGGTGGTGCCAAGATCTATGCCAATGATTTTACCCATTTTAATTTCCTCCCGTTTATTTGAAAGATTGAATATACGTTTTTATGTGAAAGGCCTCAGTTCGCAACCTTTACCATTGCGAACCTTATGACCTTGTCGCCAAGCTTAAAGCCCTTCTGGAGCTCCTGGACGATCTCGTTTTCGCCCTTTTCGGCGTCCTCCTCGTGCATGACGGCGTTGTGGAGGGTGGGGTCGAATTTCTGGCCGAGGGCGTCTATGGGCGTCACGCCCAATTTCGTCAGGATGTCGTTGAACTGAGTCATTATCATCTCGACGCCCTTGCGGTAGGCCTCGTCGGCCGTGGACTGCTCCAGCGCGCGGACGAGGTTGTCATAGACGGGCAGGAACTTCGTCACCGTGTCCGTCAGCGCGTCGGAGTATATGTTTTCGCGCTCCCTTGTGCTGCGCTTGCGGTAGTTGTCGTACTCCGCGAGCAGGCGGAGGTACTTGTCTCGCTCCGCCTTCAGGAGCTCGTCGCAGTCGGGCTGCTTTTTGCTGTCTTTTTTCTCTTTTTTGTCCTTCTTGCCGGACTTTTCCTCCTCGGCCGGCGCAGCCTGCGCGGCTGCGGCCCCGTCCGGGGTCTCGCTCTGCGGGGTGGCTTCCCCGGCAACCTGTTCTTCCTGCTCGCGCGGGTCCTTATTGCTGCTCATTTGAATCTCCCTTTATAACGAGTTTGTTGTCAAGTCCCGGCGGCGGCACGGAGCCGCGGCCGAAGCGCTGGGACAGCATCTCTGCTATCATGCCCAGTTTTGCCGCCACGGAGGAGTAATCCATCCTCGTGGGGCCTACAACGCCGATCAAACCCTTCGCGTCGCCGCCCATGTCGTATTCGGCGAGGACCACGCTGCTGTCGCGCAGCTCCTCGGCCACGTTTTCCGGGCCGATCAGGACCTTTATGCCGTTCGTCCCCTCGCCGGAGTAGACAGACGGGAGGTTTTTGATGTGCTCAGCGTCCGAAATATAGCTCATCAGGGCGTGCGCCTTGTCCGGGTCGCGGAACTCGGGTTGCGAGAGCAGCCGGTTCGCGCCGGACACCGCGGCCTCGGCGGTCTGCGCGTCGCAGAGCACCTCGATGGCGAAGGAGGCGATGACACCGGTGAGGCCCATCGTGTCATCCACCGCGCGCTCGCAGGCCCGGATAGTCAGCGGGGTGATGCGGTCCTCGGTCACGCCGGTAAAATTGGCGTTGAAAACCGAGGCGAGACGCTGTATCATATCCTGGCCGACGGAAACCGGCAGGCGGACGAGCTTGTTCTTCACGGTGTTGTTGCTCATCATCACCACGATGATGAAGGTGTTCGCGTCGATATAAATGAGGTCGAAGCGCGAGATCGTAGCCGGCGGGGCGGCGGCTATCGCCATCGCGGGGTAGTTCGTCAGGCTCGAGGCGAGCGCCCCAATATTGCTGACGAGGTGGTCCAGCTCGCGCAGCTTGTCGTTCAGCCCGCGGTTGATCTCGTCCGTCTCCTCAAGGGAGAGCTTGTGCCGCTGCATGAGCTCGTTCACATAGATGCGGTAGCCCTGCGGCGTCGGCACCCTGCCGGCCGAAGTGTGCGGCTGCTCGAGATAGCCCATTGAGGTGAGCTCCGCAAGCTCATTGCGGATGGTGGCGGAAGAGCAGCTCAGTTCGGCTGTCTGCGCCACGGTCTTGGAGCCCACCGGCTCCGCCGTGCGGATGTATTCCTCGACGACGGCTGTCAGTATTTTCTTTTTCCGTTCGCTGAGTTCCATCTCTCACCTCTGAAGGCCGCATGCTCAACTTTGGCACTCTCGACCTTCGAGTGCTAATATAGCACTGAGCGCCGCAGTTGTCAATAGGCGCAAATGAATAATTGACAGATTGTTCATAAATGATATTATATAATACAAATGCAGACAGCTATCGGGAGGAAAGCCATGAAAAAGCTCTTACCTTTAACCATAATCCTCGCCCTCGCCCTCTCCGCCTGCGGGGACTTCGCACCGGAGGCGACGGCGGAGCCCTCCGCGGCGCCGGAGTACTCCTTCACGGAGGAGACCTATCCCGCGCTCGCCGCGAGCGCAGCTGCCGAGGAGCTGGCGGACGCCGTGACGGCCATAATGCTGGGCACGGACCGCGAGACGGCGGCGGAGCGGGTGATCTCCTGCACGAGCGCCGAGGCCTGGGACTCGCTGGGCAGCGGCGCGTGCGCCATCGTCATAGCCGCCGGGGCGGGGGACATCCCGGACGGCGTAGAAACCGAGGCAATAGCCCAGGACGCGCTTGTGTTTTACGTCTCGGAGTCTAACCCTGTGGACAGCCTCACGCTCCGCGAGCTTGAGGACATCTTCGACGGCGACGAGACGAGCTGGGACGCCTTCGGAGGCGGGGAAGAGGACATTATAATAATGGGGCGCGAGGCCGGCTCCGGCTCCGTGGCCGCGCTGAGCAGCCTTGTCGGCTGCGACGAGGAGCTCGTCACGGCGGTGAACGAATACGAGACCGCCTCCGGCGTGATAGGCTTCGGCTTTTACTACCCATGCGTAACGCAGGGCCTCGCGGACGGGTACAAGATCATCTCTGTGGAGGGCGTTGCCCCCTCGGCGGAGACGGTCGCCTCCGGCGAATACCCGCTCACCGTCGAGTATCTCGTGGGAATAAGCTCATCCGCGGCGGAGGATTCGCCGGAGCGGACGCTTTATGACTGGCTTTGCGGCAGCGTGGGACAGGCCTTTATATCCTCCCAGGGCTATTTTGCCCCGAGCGCGGCGGAAAACAGCGCTCCCGAAGCTGAAGGGGTGACGGAATGAAAAAGCTGATCATACCAATGGCCCTCGTCATCGCACTGCTGCTCACAGGCTGCGGCCTCTCGGAGCAGATCGCGGCGGTGAGGGAGGAGTATATAGACCCGGCGATAGAGCGCGCGGACAGCGGCGACCTGAGCGTACAGGACGACGGGACTGACGCGCTGCGCGCCGGCCCGAACGTGAGCACCGACCGCTCGCTGCTCGGCGACGCGCCGGTCTATGAGGCTGTTTTCGAGCGCGCGCAGAGCGGATACATGTCCTCGCTCGTCACGGGCCGCGGCGGCACGCTGCTGCCCATAGGCGGCGGCCTTGCCACCAGCGAGGGCGAGATAGTGCTCGACCCCGTGCTCGCCTCCGTAACGCCGGCCAGCTTCGTGACGGACGGCGTGGAGTATCAGACGCAGATCTATATCCTTGAAAACTCCGACGGCATGTTCGCCGCCTGCTCCGCCTACGGCGAGTGGACGACCGGCTTTGACTACACCGAAATCATAGCCTTCGAGCCCGGCGTGCTCTGCATTTCGGACGCCGAGCAGAACCTCGCCGTGTGCTACAACAACGAGGGCGAGATACTTTTCGACACCTCGCAGCTCTCCTCCCGCTACGAGCTGATGAGCGGGACCGTCTCGAGCCTGGCCCAGTACGGCAGCGGCTATATGCTCTGCCAGTTCACCAACGGGCAGTACGGCTTCATGGACATGGATGGCCAGTTCCTGAACCGCTATACCGGGGGCGTGAGCTATTTCGACGAGGCGCGGCCCTTCACAAACGGCCGCGCGGCCGTCTGCAGCAACGGCTCCTGGGGCTATCTGGACGCCGAGGGCAATTTCATCATCGAGCGCCAGTATGAGGACGCCACCTCCTTCGCGGGGAACAACGCCGCCGTGCTCAGCGGCGGGAACTGGAGCATTATAGACTCCACCGGCGCCGTACGGCTCGAGTTAGGCGCCGTCAGCTCCGTGGAGGTCACGCCGTCCTATATCCTCGCGGACGGGACCTATTACACCGTGAACGATTACACCGAGGCGGTGTTTTACGGCTATACCGGCGTCCCCTGCGAGGAGGGCTTCTGGGTCCGCGGGGCAAACGGCGTGCGCGTTTTCCGCTCCGACGGGACTCAGGTTTACTTCTCCGGGGCCGCCGAGCTGCTCGACATATCTGGGGGCCTCTATCTTGTCGAGCTCGCCGACGGCAGCACAGCGGCCATGGACGAGTACAGCCGCGTGGCTGCGGCCGATGTGGACAGCCTTGTGACCGACGGGCTCACCGGCGTGTGCTACGCGCTGACTCAGGACGGGCAGCTCTACGACAGCTCCGGCGTCCTTATGGCCGAAAACTGCGCCGGCACTGTCCTGAACACCTACGTCCTGTGCGAGGACGGCCCGATGACCGGCTGGAAGGCCGCCAGCGGCGCGGGCGAATGGATAATCTGCCTGATCGACAATACTTCTGACTGAGAAGGTGAATATATGAACAAAAAAGCACTCGTCGTTGAGGACGACAAGAATATAGCCGAGCTCCTCAGGCTTTACCTTGAGAAGGACGGCTTCGACGTCGTGATTGCCGGCGACGGCGGCCGCGGGGAGCAGCTCGCCGAGGATGAGCACCCCGACATAGTCCTGCTCGACATCATGCTCCCGGTAAAGGACGGCTGGGAGGTCTGCCGCGGCATAAGGCAGCACTCAAAGGTGCCGATAATCATGCTCACGGCAAAGGGCGAGACCTACGACAAGATCAACGGGCTCGAAATGGGTGCGGACGACTATATCACCAAGCCCTTCGACGTGAAGGAGCTCATTGCCCGCGTCCATGCGGTGATGCGCCGCACGGACGGCGCCGACGCCGGGGGGGAGAAGAAGCTCACATTCGACAAGTTAGTGATAAACCTCGATTCCTACGAGCTCATAGTCGATGGAAAGCGCATCGACACCCCGCCCAAGGAGATGGAGCTGCTCTATCACCTCGCCTCCACGCCGAACAGGGTGTATACGCGCAACCAGCTCCTCGACGAGGTCTGGGGCTTCGACTATTTCGGCGATTCGCGCACCGTGGACGTGCACATCAAGCGCCTGCGCGAGAAGTTGGAGGGCGTTTCCGACCAGTGGTCGCTCAAAACAGTCTGGGGCGTGGGCTACAAGTTTGAGGTCGTTACCCAGTAACCGGCCATGAAGAGCATCTATTTCAGGAACTTCGCCACCACGGCGCTGATGGTGATGATGAGCTTCCTGATGGTGGGCTTCGCCTTCGTTTTCCTCGGGCGGGACTTCATCATCAGCTCGCACCGCGACAGCATGGAGGAGAGCGCCGAGGTCGTCTCGCTGATGGTGCTCACGAAGTTCGACACGGGAATTTACAGCGAGCAGACGGTCAACAGCATCCTCCGCAGCGCGGAGGTGCGCGTGCTGCTCAACGGAGCGTCGCTGCTGAGCGGCAACGATATCATTGTCACGAATTCCGACGGCCTCGTTGTCTCCTGCTGCGATCCGCCGGGCTCCTGCCCGCACATGAGCCTCACCGTGGACGAAGGGACGATCTCCCTGCTCCGCGACGGTGGGACGCTCAGCGTTACCGGGGACCTGAACGGCATATACTCCACAATGAGGTACATCGTCGGCGAGGAGATCGACCCCGGCGGGGGACAGGAGCCGATAGGCTACGTGTTCATGAGCACGGACAGCTCGCGCATAATAGGCGCGTGGCAGACGTTTATCTGGGTGTTCTTCTTCGTCTCGCTCGCGGTGCTGTCCCTGGCCCTTATAATGAGCCTCGTCACCTCCAAGCGCCTTGCGAAGCCGCTGGACGAGATGGCCTCGGCCGCGAGGAAGTTCGCCCACGGCGACTTCTCCGTCCGCGTAACGCAGGAGGAGGGCACAGACGAGCTCGCCTCGCTCACCGCGGCGTTCAACAACATGGCGGACTCCCTCGAGCGCTCCGAGCAGATGCGCAACGAGTTCATCGCCAACGTCTCGCACGAGCTGAAAACGCCGATGACCACCATCGCCGGCTTCGCGGACGGCATCCTTGACGGCACCATCCCCAAGGAGCAGGAGGAAAAATACCTCACCACGATCGCCGACGAAACGCGGCGTCTCTCCCGCCTCGTGCGGCAGATGCTCGACCTCTCGCGCATGCAGAGCAAGGGCTCGGACCTCACTCGCCGCCGGGATTTCGACGTGAACGAGCTGATCATCAGCACGCTGCTGAACTTTGAGACGCGCGCGGAGGAAAAGGAGCTCGACGTGGACCTCCAGCTCCCAGAAGTGCACATGCTCGTCACCGCGGACCCGGACGCCATCACGCAGGTGCTCTATAACCTGCTCGACAACGCCATAAAGTTTGCCGACCGCGGAAGCACGCTCACCGTCTCGCTATGGAAGGAAACAAGCAAGGCTTATGTATCCGTAAAGGACTGCGGCGCCACTATCCCGCCGGACGACCTGCCGCTCATCTTCGACCGCTTCCACAAGTCCGACCGTTCCCGCAGCCTTGACAGGGACGGCGTGGGCCTCGGGCTCTACCTTGTGAAGAATATCCTCGACGCGCACAACGAGGACATAGCCGTCACCAGCCGCGACGGCGTGACCGAGTTCGTGTTCACCCTGCGCCTCGCCGCGAAACAGAAAAGCGAAAAGCCGAAGCAGGAAAAGCAGAAGCCGGAAAAGTCCCGCGCGGAAAAGCCTCAGGAGGCCGACGGCGGGAAAAAAAGCAGGAAATAGGGCGAATTCACATTTTGTTTTGATTTTATTCATACCAGGCACAAATTTCAGGCTTATCTTAATCTCAACCACAGGGGGTAACCTTCCATGAACGAAGAAGATATTTCCCGCCGCTCCGAATGGTACGACACAGCTTATGACGGCGGGCCCCCCAACTGGTTTGCACCATCCAGGCCTGCCGGCGCGTACCCCCATCCCACACCACAGATACCTCCCCAGCGCGCCGGCGGCCACCCCCCCGAAAACGGCGCCGGACAGAAGCCGGCGCCGCGGGGGAGGAGCTCCATCCGGGCCGTAGCGGTCTGTGTGATCTGCCTTGTGGTAATCGTGGCGTCGTCCCTGATTTTCACACAGGACCGGTCGGAGAGCGCGGTGCTCCCCACGGCGGGGGCCGCGGAGCCCTCCGCACCCGGAGGGTACGACGACTTCCGCGAGTTCTTTGACAATTACTACGATGCCTCCAACACCATAAGCGGGGAGAACGACATCCCGCGGGCCGAGCTGGCGCCGGGCGTAACGCTTACGACCGAGCCGGTGCCGGATCCCTCCGAGGAGCTGACGCTCCAGGAGATTTACACGAACTGCGCCCCCTCCGTGGTTGGCATAACCGCCACGGTGCCGGACGAGACCGGCTACTACTGGGGCACGGGCATCATCATGACGGAGGACGGCTACATCGTCACCAACACGCACATCCTCGACGGGACGAGCGCGGTGACGGTAACGCTCTGGGACGACAGGCAGTTTGAGGCCAAGCTCGTCGGGGCCGACAATGTCAGCGACATCTCGGTTCTGAAAATCGAGGCAGAGGGCCTTACCCCCGCGGAATTCTGCGGCACGGCCGTCTCGGTGGGCGACAGGGTCGCCGCTCTGGGCAACCCGCTCGGCGAGGAGCTGCGCGGCACGCTGACGGACGGCATAATCTCCGCCATCAACCGCGACGTTTCGTATAACAGCCACAGCATGACGCTCCTGCAGACGAACGCCGCAATAAACGAGGGCAATTCCGGCGGGCCGCTCCTCAACATGTACGGGCAGGTCGTGGGCATCACGAACATGAAGATGATGTCCAACTCCATCTACTCGAGCATAGAGGGCATCGGCTTCGCCATCCCGACCTCCACGATCCAGGAGGTTGTGAACCAGCTCCTGCGCAACGGGCGTGTCACCGGGCGCGCGGCAATCGGCGTCACGATAGGCCCCATCCCGCAGGACGCGGCGGAGGCCTACAGCCTGCCGAGTGGCCTGTATGTGGTTTCCGTTGCCGAGGGCAGCGACGCCGCGGCCAAGGGCATCACCGAGGGCGATGTGCTCACTGCCATAGACGGCCAGGGTGTCACCACCACGGCGCAGGTCGGCGAGATAATCGCCGGGCTCGAGGTCGGCGACACGATAACGATGACGATCTACCGAAACGGCGAGACCTTCGACGTAGACGTCGCGCTGGTGGAGACCAGCGATGTATATTGATTCTTCTCACTCCTTTTCCATACATTTTCCCCTCTCTAAAAACAAACGACCGGCCCCAAAGGCCGGTTGTTTGTTTTTTTTATTGCCCTGCTTTGCTCAGCCGGGCAGCTCCCAGCCGATCTCGGCTTCGATTTCCGAGGAGAGCACCATCGGCGAGCCAGCCTGACGGTAAATTTCCAGCCCGCCCTCCGCGGTGGAGACGTATCTCCCCGTCGCCGGTGTAGAGCTGGGCGTAGAGGGCGTTTTCGCCCTCGAGGGAGTAAAAGCCCTCCACACCGCCGGGGGAGTAGCGGCCGAAATCGAGCACCGTGCCGCCCTCGTAAATCACGAAATCGTCCCCGTGCCGGTTGAAAACGAGGTAGCGCGCCGTGGTCTCGTGCGCCTCTGCGCTGATTTTGCGGTAAGTCCCGCGCAGCCCGGCGCTCCGCTCCTGCAGACGGTAGAGCAGGTGGGGGTTCAGGAATACCGACAGCGCGAGCAGCGCCAAAACCGCGATGAAGGCGGCTTTTCTGAGGTTGAGGCCCTTTGTCCGCGGCATGCGTTTCCCTCCGTTCTAAACATCGTCCAGCTCGGCGTATTTCAGCGCGGCGGCGGCCCAGGAGGAGCCGGGATGCAGCCAGCCGTGTTCGTATTCCGCCGTAATCATCGTTGTGATATCCCCGCCGGCGGAGCCCATCCTGTACCCGACGGCCGGGAAGAGCTCGAAGGTGACGTCGCCGCGCAGGCCGCCCACAAGGCCGATATCCTCGTCGTTGACGTCGGTGGCTGTAAGCGTGGTAAATATACCGAGCCCGCCCTGAGCGAGCTTTGCCGCCGCGTCGTACGTGCTTGCCCTCACCCACTCGCTGTTGTTGCGCAGGAAGTAGTCGTTCGACTCGAAGCCGCCGCCGTAGGCGAAAAGCTTGTGATCCCACCTGACGCCAATTTCGTCTGCAAAGCGCAGACCGGGCAGCTCCGTCCACTCGTACATGGCCGTCACATAGAGCCTCTCGTACCGCTCGCGCCCGGCGAGGAAGGCCGTAGTGCAGGAGAGGACGAGCTCCAAATCGGGCGCGGCGGAGCCTTCGCCGCCGTGAAGCTCCGTGCCCTCAGTTGACGCGAGGTAACGGCAGCCGGTTTCCAGCGCAAGGGAGTACAGCGACTCGCGCTGCTGCGGTATCAGCCTGTCGAGTAGACCGGC